>CAZFVO010000065.1:0-5705 GCA_964522325.1 uncultured archaeon
GCGAGTATCGGGGCTAGCATGAGCTTCGGCTCCGCTCCAGCCTTCTTAACAGCCTCGGATTGCTCTCCGAATAAGCTTCTCCTTACAGTCCAGAGGCTATAGCCAGCCGTTATTATCGCGAATACTATCGCTATCATGGTTACCAGGAGCCTGAGTATATCCACCGACATCGAGAAAGCCCTATAGATCGAGCCTGCGAAGATGAATAACTCTCCCCAGAATCCTAGGAGCGGCGGGAACCCCATTAAGCTTAGGAACCCTATCATGAAGGCTATGCTCGTTAGCTGCATTCTTCCCGCAAGCCCTCCAAGCTCGTCCAGCCTATCAGTCCCAACAGATCTTGATAATGCTCCAGATACCATGAAGAGCAGCGCTTTAGCTAGGCTATGGGCTACATAGATTAGAATCGCGCCGGCGAGACCTATAATCGAGGCGGCTGCTACGCCGAATAGGAGGTATCCCATCTGGCTTATGCTAGAGTATGCTAGAAGCCTCTTAAGCCTCTCCTGGGCGAGGGCGAGGTATCCTCCATAAATCATCGTTATCAGAGCTAGAACCGCTAGGGCGAGCATGAACTCCTCGCGCTTTAACATGGCCGGGAAGCCCGTATAGAGTATTCTGAGCGCGGCATAGCCTCCTATGCCAGTCATCGTGGAGAAGATCGCGGTTATAGGCATTGGCGCCTCCGTATACGCGTCTGGAAGCCAGGAGTGGAATGGGAAGATAGCCATCTTAACGAGGAATCCTATGAACATTAGGGAGACTATTAACGCGGTCACGCCGCCAGCCAGGCCTCCAGCCCTCGCGTGAACCTCTAGGAGGTCGAGAGTTCCAGTCAGGGCATAGGTCATTGCTATTCCCGCTAGGAGGAAGAGCGCGCCGGCCTCCGTATAGATGAAGTACTTTAATGCTGCTCGCTCTCTTCCCTCCTCCCCCCATAGCGCTATCAATAGCCATGAAGCGATTAGCATTAGCTCGAAGAAGAGGAAGAATGCTGCTAGGTTTATCGAGAGAACAGTTCCCAACATCCCGGAGACGAATAGGAGGTAGAGAGCGTAATAGCCTTGGAGACTAGGCTTCCTCATGTAGGTCAGCGAATAAACGCAGACCATTATAGAGACGATTACAATCGTTAACACTATCGGCGCGCTGATGCCGTCTAGTAGAAGAGTTAGGCTTCCAAGAGGCTTTGCCCAGCTATAGGATGCGGAGACAGGTTCTCCGAAGAGATATGCTGGAACGCTGGAAGCTACTAGGCAGATAAGGGAGTAGGCTAGGGGGATTAATGCTATCCAGCCAGAGCTTTCTCCAGCCCTCCTGCCGAGACCTAAAACTATTGGAGAGAATATTAGTGGGGCGATGATCGATTGTAAGAGTAGATGGCTTACGTCTATCATTTTCTAAGCACCTCCCGCTAGGATTAGGAGGATCAGAATTAATGCTCCGAGTATTATCCCGATCACGTAATGGTTTAGCACGCCCGTATGAACCCTTCTAACGGCATCCGACAACCTTCTCACAAGATAGGATAAGGCGTTATTAAATCCCTCAACTACCGGGAGCTCGAAGCCCCTCTGGAGAATGCTTGCAAATTTTCTCGACGGCTCAGCGAAGAGCCGATAATACGCCGCGTTTATGTAGTATCGTCTGAGGAGGAATTTTCTAAGAGCTTCCAGGTAGCCTCGACGCGAAACTATCTCCTCCGGGCTCTTGACTCCTTTAACATAGAGTAGGTAGGCTGGAACGCCTCCTACCACTAGGGCGGTTATCGAGGCTATCGGGACTAGTATCGAGGCTCCTCCAGCTAGATGCTCAGCCTCTCCAGCTAGGAGGTATTCTCCGAAGATCTTTTGTAGATCGTGTTCTAGGATTGGAGCCGCCAGCCCTAGGAGTAGGCTTATGATCGCGAGTATTAGATATGGTATCCACATGATTTTGGGGGCTTCATGCGCCTCGCGGCTTTCTTCTCTCGGGGATCCGTAGAAGACTAGTCCTATCATTCTTAGGCTGTAGAATGCTGTTAGGATCGCGGTTATCACCCCTATGATAAATATCGCGTATTGTCCAGCTGATAGCGTCGCCGCTAATACTAGATCCTTGCTCCAGAATCCTCCGAAGGGCGGTAAGCCCATTAGGGCTAGGGCTGCGAAGAGCATGCTGTAGAAGGTTATCGGCATGTATTTTCTTAGCCCGCCCATATCCCTTAGGAATCTAGAGCCGCATGCATGGATTATTGAGCCGGATGCGAGGAAGAGAGCCGCCTTAAAGACCGCGTGGTTCATTAGATGGAATAGTGACCCGATATAGCCTCCGACTATGCTCGCTGTCAGCCCCGCCGCCCCGAGGGCCATCATCATATAGCCTATCTGGCTCACGGTCGAGTATGCGAGAACCTTCTTAAGCTCGGTCGAGACGACCGCCTGGCTCGCCGAGATGAATGCCGTTAATGCCCCGATCCACATAACCGCGTAGAAGAAGCTCATGGTCTCCGGGATCACATCGCTCCACGCGACCGCTATCGGGAGGATTCTCGCGACGAGATAGACTCCAGCCTTAACCATGGTGGCTGCGTGGATTAGGGCGCTAACCGATGAAGGGCCGGCCATCGCGTCTGGAAGCCATTCCATGAGCGGCAGCTGGGCGGATTTCCCCACTGCTCCCCCGAGAATTAATATCAACGCCATCGGCAGGAATGGTCTAAGAGCTTCTGGAAGCTGTGGGCTGAGCTTGGATAGCTCCGGGAAGCTGACCGTTCCGGTGAGGGCGGCGGTCATCAGTATTCCGGCGATCATTAGGAGGTCTCCGAACCTCGTTACCAGGAACGCCTTCATCCCGCAGTGGGATGGCGGATATGCTTCTGGAGGCTCTCCGACCCAGTAGTGTAGCCAGCCCTCCCTAGAGTCTTGATACCAGTATCCGATGAGAGCGTAGCTGCAGAGGCCTACGCCCTCCCATCCAACCAGCATTAGGATTAGGTTGTCTGAGAGGACTAGGAGGAGCATATTCGCTATGAAGAAGTTCATGAAGAACCAGTATCTCGTTAGCCCCGGGTCTCCGTGCATATAGCCTATCGAGTAGAGCATTATCAGGAAGCTCACGACGGCCACGATGTTCGCCATGATTATGCTTAGCGGGTCGAGCATTAGGCCGGCCTCGATCCTGCCGAGCATCGGAGAATTCGGAACCACTATCCAAGCAACCCTAGAGAGGAGAGGCCATTCAACCTCCGTGAAGAGCAGCGGCAATAGCATCAAAGCCATGACCATCGCTAGGAACGAGAAGAAGACTGATCCGTAGTCTCTTGCTTTATCGCCGAGCCTCGCCAGAACAGGGGCTAGGAACGCTCCTATAAGCGGTAGGAGCCAGCAAGCCCAGGCATAGATCTCCCAGCTCATCCGAGAACCACCTCCAAAGCCAGCTTGATGAACTCGAGAACCGGGCCGAGCATTATCGTGATTAGGATGCATGCGGCTGAGAGGGCGAGAAGCGGAACTAGCATTAACGCTGGAGCATCCTTAAGCCCCGAACCCTCCCCATTAGAAGACTTCTTCTTGAACGCAATCCTCTGGAAGAGCCAGAGGTAGTAGCCTGCCGCTAGCACGCTATTCAAGATGAAGATTATCGCTGTTGAGAACATGAAGCCGTCCGAGGGTATTCCGAGGGCTGCCGAGATTATGAAGAGCTTGCTCCAGAATCCGCTTAGAGGTGGGACGCCGGCGAGGTTAAGTAGCCCAACGCCTAGGGATGCCGTGGTTATCGGCATATCCGCCCCCATCCCCTCCAGCCTAGCAATCTCCCTAGACTCCGCTCTCACGATATAGCATCCGGCGCAGAGGAATGAGAGACCCTTACCGAGAGCATGGTTTAGGATATGGAATAATGCTCCGGTTAAGGCTAGGCCAGCTACCCCGACCTCCCCCGGATAGTTTCTCAGAACATATGCTGCGAGGCCCATTCCCGTGATGATATAGCCTATATTCGCTATGCTAGAGTAGGCTAGGAAGCGCTTGATATCGCTCTGCATGACTACCACGATGTTCGCGAAGGTCATTGTCAGGATTCCTAAAGCCGTTAGGATTAGTCCGAATCCGTAGGCGGCTGGGGTGAATACCTTGAATAGGCTCCAGAGCATCGCATAAACCCCGGTCTTTATCACTATCCCGGATAAGACCGCGCTTATCGGGGTTGGCGCGGCTGGGTGGGCGTCTGGAAGCCATGAATGGAATGGGACTATTGCGGCCGTTACGCCGAATCCAACGAGTATAAGCGTTAGGGAGAGGTTTGCGGCCAATCCAGCCCCGGAGGAGACTACGGTTCTAAGCACCTCGAATTTTAGGGATCCTGTTAAGCCGTAGAGGAGCGCTATGCCGAGTAATGCTCCTAGGGATCCTATCGTGCTCATGATTAGGTATTTGAAGCCTGCTTCCACGGCCTCCCAAGACCATTTCCGGAAGGAGACTAGCGAGTAGGATGAGATCGCCATAAGCTCCCAGAAGACGTAGAGGGTGAAGAAGTCGTTGGCTAGGGTTACGCCTATCATCCCGGCGATAAGCGTTAGGAGGAGGAGGTAGTAGCGGTCTAAGCCAGTCTCAGCCTCAAGCTCCATATACCTTATCGAGTAGATGCAGGCGGCAAGCCCTATCCCGCAGAAGATCATGGAGAGGTAGAGGCTTAATGGATCCAGCTTCAGGGACGCGGTTAAGGGAGATTCGGGGCCGAAGATCCTATACTCGGCGACCCTCGTTCCAGCGGATGCCTCGCCAGCGAATAGAATTAACGCTATTGCTAGGATTATGCTCGCGAATGCGCCTCTCCATCTCCCAGCTCCAAGCTTTTCGAGGATCTGGTCTATGAATGCGGAGGCCGCCGCTCCTCCGAGGAGTAGGAAGAGGGGCGTGAACGGGTTCATAAGCCTACCACCTCAACCTCCTAAGCTTCCTGATATCGAAGGTCTTGTAATGCCTGTAGATGTTGATCGCGATCGAGAGGGCGAGGGCTGCTATGGCCGCTCCAATAGCCATGGAGATCGCCACCATACTTTGGGCAAGAGCATCAACGGCAACCTTCTCGCCGACGAATCTAAGACCCATGGTTATTATGGTGAGGTTGACGCCTAGGGTTAGTAGCTCTAAGCCGATAACTATCTTGACTAGATGCCTCTTAGCTGCGATAGCGTAGAGACCTATTACGATGAGGAGGATGGAGGCTCCGAGATATAGCTCGTAGAGGTTCACCGCTCCTCCACCTCCCTTCGAGGCTCCTCCCTCCTAAATTGAGCAGATATCGCTGCCGCGGCTGCGAGAATTATGAATGCTTGGATTAGGAGGTCGAGACCCCGGTTAATCCAGAGGAATTGTGGATTCTCTTCAAAGCTTACAAGCTTTAGAGATGGCGCGTTAATGCTCTCCGCGATCTTCGGGGAGAAGGCTAACAGGCTTCCGGCGAGGAGGATCGCGAGGACTGCTGCTATTATCCTAGCGGCCTCCACCCCTTTAATCACCCCTCTCCTCTCCAGCATGGATCGTTGCGAGGAATAGGATCGTTACCGCTCCAGCGTAGATTAGCAGCTGGAAGACCGCGAGATAATGCGCTCCGAGTAGGTAGAGGATCGCTGATAGAAATACGTTCGCCACCGTGAAGGATAGTATTGCTTTCAGCATGTCTTTAAGCTCGACCGCTAGTATCGAGAAGGCTAGCGTGAGCAG
>CAZFVO010000066.1:0-5557 GCA_964522325.1 uncultured archaeon
CTTAACTTGATTGCTAAAATCCTTTACTTTTGGAATTATTCCAACTACTTTAACATATCAATTAGCTTCCTAAACCCTCATAGTGTTGAATTTTCTGATTATCACCATCACTTTTGTCGTTGTTTTCCAATTATCAAAACTAAAATTAATATAAGCAATCAGCTTTTGGCTACATACCTTCAATTAGTAAAAATTAAAAAATTTATTATATAATTTTAAAATCTAATTTTAAAATTTTATTAATATATAATTTTTAATTTATGTTTATAACTTAACTAAATATTTTAAAATATTAAAATTTAAACTAACTCAAAGTGTATATGCTCTATAATGGATGTGATATCTATTCATTATAGCACAAAATCTTCAAGTGTCCTTTCATGTCTCTCTTCAACAATTTCTACAGATTCAACATGTCTTATCGATAAAAGTCTCTTTGAAGGATAATCATGCTTCTCAAGTAACTTAACTATCTCAGATCTCAAATTCTCTACATCTATATCAGCAAATAGATCAAAGTCTGTTATCGGCACATTTGGAGTCAAAAAGCTGTTTATCCTTAACTCCTCACAAACGTTTTCGAACAGTGACATTAAATCTTTCAGAAACTCAGGTTTCCAAACTCTCCCAACAAACCTAATTCTCGTTATTCTCATCGATTGAAATCTGCTTTAAGGTATAAAAGTTTAGGGGAAGAGAGGTGGAAAGTCCAAACCTAACCTTTCATCCCAACCCATCATTACATTCATGTTCTGAATAGCTTGTCCACTTGCACCCTTCACTAAATTATCTATTGCAGATACAACAACAAGCCTTTCCTCACCTTTGTAGATTGCAATATCGCAAAAGTTGCTTCCTCTCACGTAGCATAATTTGACCTCTTCCTGAATCCTGACAAAATAGCAATCTCTGTAGAAATCTTCATACATATTTTTCACTTCATCTAAGCTCAAATCTTCCTTCAAAAATACATGAGCTGTTGTTAAAATACCTCTAGATCCAGGAAAGACTTGAGGTGTGAAGGAAACGCTGATATTGGGATTGAAAGGTTTTAGCTCCTGAACTATCTCATAGTAGTGCCTATGATTCGTCACCTTGTAAGGTACTATACTTTCATGCAAATTCGGGTAATGAGTAAACTCCGTCGGTTTCACTCCAGCCCCAGTTATACCACTCTTACAGTCGAAAACAACTCTGTCGATAAATTTGGCAATCGGCGCTACAGCTAAGATGCATCCAGTTGGATAGCAACCAGGGTTTGCAATCAAATCTGCTTTGGCGATCTCATCTCTATGTAGTTCGGTTAAACCGTAAACAGCCTCAACATAGCCTTCATGCTTCAAACCGTAAACCCTCTCATACGTTTCTTTGTCAAGCCTATAATCAGCTGAAAGGTCAACAACCTTCACACCAACTTCCAAAAGCTTTGGAACGTATTTCATTGCCTCCCCGTGAGGAACTGCAGTAAAAACCAAATCACAGCCATCAAAGTTCTTCACATCAGGCTCAACGAACTTCAAGTCGTAAAAACCCTTTAGATGTTTGTGGACTTTCCAAACCTCTTCCCCAACCAACTTTCTTGAAGTTACAACCGTAACCTCAACCTTTGGATGGTTGTAAAGTAACCTTAGAAGTTCTCCACCCGTATATCCAGTTCCCCCAAGTATTCCGACGTTCATACATCTCAAACTTCAGAGGGGTAGATAACGTTTGTCTAAGTGCTCAAGATAAGTCCTCGCTCCAACGTAACGGATGCAGAGTGAAGCTAAATAGTTGCCAAATTTTGCACATTCCTCCAAATTTTTACCCTTCAGAAATCCATAAAGAAAGCCAGTGTTGAAGGCATCTCCCGCTCCAGTTGTGTCAACAACTTCAACCTTGTAAGCTGGAACTTCACGACTCATGTGACCATTTGTGACGTAACAACCTTTCTCACCCCTCTTTACAACCACAACATCGCACCAATTCAAAAAGAACTCTGCTCCTTCCTTGTAATCCATGCCCGTTAGAAGTTCAACCTCTATCTCGTTTGGCATGAAGATGTTTGTGTGTTCTATTAGCGGTTTTATCCTGTCCAATCCCATCTTTGCGTAAACACTACCAGGATCGAAGCTTACAATTCCATTAAACTCCTTAACGAGCTTTTTCTGAGATTCAAATGAATCTGATGCAACCTTACACACGAAAGAGGAGAGATGCAAGAGCTTAAACTGATTGACGTATTCTAAATCGATCTCATCAAATTTTATAGTGTCATTCAAAGCTGGATCGAGCAAAATCGCTCTGTCACCTTTCCTGTTCACAAAGATTACCGCACATCCAGTTCTTCCTTCCGAAACTATTACATTGTGAATGTCAACACCAGCACACCTCAAATCGTTCAGCAGAAATTTTCCCTCTTCATCATTTCCAACCTTTCCGATAAAGCCCGTCTTCAGCCCCAATTTAGCCAAACCGACGATGGTATTGGCTGAACTTCCACCTGCACAAATCTTAACATCTAAGACGTAAGATTCCTCCTCAACTTTCGGAATTTCATTAACCAAGTATATCTTGTCCACATTCAAAGCTCCAAATCCTATCGCATCCACAAGACTTAAATCGTATCCACATTTTTAACCTTATGGGCGTGATAATAATAAACTTCAAAGCATATGCTGAAGGTTCTGGCAAGAATGCACTTGAGATAGCAAAAGCTGTTCTAGAAGTTTCTGAGAAAGTCGATGATTATATTGCCGTTGCTCCAAACTTCTTAGATTTAGCTGAAATAGCAAAGCTGGGAGTGGATGTATATGCTCAGCATGTCGATCCTATAGACTTCGGTAGTCACACTGGCAGAATAACTGCTGAAATGGTTAAGGAGAAAGGTGCAAAGGGTAGTCTGATAAACCACAGCGAGAGAAGGCTTAAGCTGGCAGATATAGACTTTCTCATTCAAAAGTTCAGAAAGGTTGGACTAATCTCAGTTGTATGCACGAACAACGTGAATACAACAAAGGCTGTTGCAGTTTTAAATCCAGATTATGTTGCTGTAGAACCTCCAGAACTCATAGGGACAGGAATTCCAGTTAGTAAGGCTGAGCCAGAGGTTGTTGAAAATTCTGTTAGAGCTGTTAAGGATCTCAATCCGAATGTTAAGGTTCTTTGTGGAGCAGGGATCACAACACACGAAGATTACGTCAGAGCTTTGGACTTAGGTGCTGAAGGTGTGCTACTTGCAAGTGGGATAGTTAAGGCCAAAGATCCGAAGAGGGCTTTAGAGGAGCTTGTAGGGTTGAGATAAACTTAAATGTTGCAAGAAAAATCGTGTCCAATGCTAACGGTCAGCAATCTTACGGTCAGGTATGGTGAAAAAACTGCAGTTGATTCGATAAGTTTTGAAGTGAAGAAAGGAGAAGTTTTTGGACTTTTAGGCCCCAACGGTGCTGGAAAAAGCTCGACACTCAAAGCTATAGTCGGCTTGATACCCCACGAAGGAGAAATTAAGCTCTTTGGCAGACCTATAGATTCTCAAAAAAACCTAATAGGGTTTGTTCCTGAAGAGCCTATGCTCTTAGAATCTCTAACCCCAAGGGAATTTTTCGAGTTCCTGATTTCAGTTAGAAGGGTTTCTGGGGAAATGGTTGAAAAGTTGGTAAAGGCTTTTGGAATCGAGGAATACATGGACACACCTATAACTGCTTTGTCTATGGGAACTAAGCAGAAGGTTTCAATAATATCCGCTCTACTCCATAATCCACCTCTCCTTATTTTAGACGAACCTTTGAACGGTTTGGATGCAAAGTCTTCAAAGATTCTAAAGGAGATAATGGCTAAGCACGTAGAAAACGGTGCCATAGTTTTCTCAACACACGTAATGGAGATTGCTGAAAAACTCTGCGATAGAATTGCTGTGATCAATAAGGGTAAAATAGTTGCAGAAGGTTCAATCGAAGAGCTTACAGCAAACGAGAGCTTAGAAGAAGTTTTCTTGAAGGTGACAGGCCAGATTGAGGAGATCAAAGAGATTCTCAAGGTTTTATGAAGGAACTTTGGAGAATTTCAGGCGTTCTTTACAGAGAAACTGTTTTCAAGGGTATTGAGGAGGTAAGAATAGTAGATAAAAAGCCTGAAAAACTCGTTGAATCTGCAAAACGCCAGATGTGGTTAAACAAGCTTATAGTTTCTGCTTTCTTGACCTTTGCTGTTATCGTTGTTGCTTTAAATCCTACACCCATAAACTGCACAATTCTACTGGTAAACATCTTTTTTCTCTTCATCCTCTTCTTCCTCCAAGTCGTTACGAGCTTCGTTTCTCAAAGCTTCGATCTGTTACATCTCCTACCGCTCAGTAATGATGAGATTGCAAAGGTCAGACTTCTGACGTTCATAAGGATATTCGATCTACCGTTGGCAGTTGTAGCAATTGTAACACCTCTATCTTTCCTCTTTCATTCAATAATTTCAGCTTTCTGGTCTTTCTTAGGAGTCGTGACGACAGAAGTTTTAGCAATTGCAATCGTTTTCAGACTTGCCAAGTTCTTTCACACAAAAATAGCATACTCAACAGGAGGTTGGAAGAGCGTTCTCAGAGTAATATACATGGTAGCTTGGAGCTTCGGCATCTTCGCAATCTATTTCCTTCCAACATTGATCACAACTGTTTCCAAGCTGAACTTAAGTTTAAAAGGCTTGGATTTCATTTTTCCAGTATGTTTTGGCTATTTAATGGCGGGAGAACTTAAATGGGATATTGTCGTTTTTACGACACTCTACGCTTTCTTAGGTTTTTACGCATTAAAGAGAACGTTACCACTTATCAATGAGAAAACGTTTGTATCGACCGTAAAATCCAAACTCAAGCCAATAAAACCTTTTCATCCAGTATTAGGAATAATTAGGAAGGACATTAGGTTGATAAGCCGATCTCCAGCTCACTTTACCTTAATTGCTTTTCCAATCGTCATGGGAATCTTTTACACATTCTACCATCCCATGGTATCAATTGCTATGACACTGTTTGCAATGGTACTCGTCCTTTTAGTTGTTTACGGTGTTGAGAGCGAAATAGTTAAGATTTTACCAATTAATTTCTGGACTTTAACCTTAAGTAAAACTGCTCTCATTGTGTCCGTTTACTCGACGGCGTTGATCTGTTCAACAATTGTATCGTTAGCTCTTGCAAAGGGATCGACCCTATTGGGATTTGCCCTGATTCCGTCTGTAATAGCAATGAGCATTTTTGTGTCTTCCTTGTCAGAAAAGATGTCCTTCAAAGATATGTACACAGGCTTGACAAAATTTGTAACAATACTAGTTCCATGCCTCATCTTAGCCTATGCACCCATAGGAATTGGATTTGTTGCAAAACTTTTATGGAACTGGAGAATTACAATTGCCTCATTCATTTTCTCGACAATAGAAATGCTCGCAATTATAATAGCTGTTAGAAAGAAGAAAACAAAAAAGAGGAGTTAGAACTCAGGTGAGCTAAACTCCTCTCCGCCACCCTTCTCCTTCTCTTTCTCCTTCTCCAAGGCTTTAGCTGCGATAACGTCATCGATTCTCAAGATCATTA
>CAZFVO010000067.1:0-5484 GCA_964522325.1 uncultured archaeon
CTGTTTCGCCCACGTATTCCCTTAAATCTTTAAGCTTTATTGGTTTTTGTGTCTCATAAAGGTAAAATGTTAGAGAAAAACCCATCAGGAACAGCAGGAGAGATGAATAGAGGACGTACTTCATGACAGTTTTGGTAACCTTTAAATTATTAACCTTTGCTATGCATAATCAATGCGTATCGATAAGAATTTGGTAGTATTAACGGTCGTAATTGCTATCTGTGGAATCAGTATGGCTACTACGATAACGTACTATCAATCGCACGTGACGGTAAAGGTCAAGAAGTTTGAGGATCGTTTCGACGTAAGTTTTAAGAGCATAAAGTATGACGAATTGGATTTTCATTCGGGAAAAATTTGGATTATGGGAGAAAATTACACTAGAACTTCCAACACCTTCAGCGTCACCCTCAGCACGAATCCAGAGTATAGGGTTAACATGCACATGGCCGAAATCGACATGAACAAGAGACAGAGTTGCAACATTCTCGCTGAAAGTTGGCTGAGAAACGGAAGGATAAACGAAAGTATAAACGTTAGTACGGTGATAGCCTATGCAAAGATGAACGACTCTTGTACGATTTCGCTCGGCGACCTGTTAAGCTACATCTTTAACGTAGATACGGAGTTAAAACTCAACGGCAAAAAGTTCTGCATTATATCTTATAAGGTCTGCTCACCAAGTTGGAAAAAATGTTGGTTAGACACAAATGTCACAAACGAAGATAAGTTCTTTGTGATAATCCTACTATCGCCATCAAAGTACAATGAAACGTTGGTATTTTCAACAGCGGTTTACAGCGATTAATATCTATATTTTATTTATATTTTAAGAAATAAATTTAATAAATAAATGTAGGTGTCAAGTAAAGGTTTGGTTGGTAGAATTTTATTGAAGAATACAGAAACGAGCATAGAACTACTAAGAGAAATTTATTACCACATTACTACAGTAGATATGACTACTCAAGCATGAACTTTAAATATTAAATATAAGTTTTTTGCGCGGAGTGGGATATTATGATGATAATGTTTTAAACAAAAGAATAATATAAAATATATAAAGATATATACAATTTCGTCACTACCTACGGAGTGAACACGTCTAGGAACAAAGTTAGCATGACGCTCTAAGCGACCATATGTACTTATGTACTGCTAGTTCGCCCTGGCAGTACGTAAAGGATTAAAAGACCTTAATCGATTGACGATGATGAAATGCAAGTGTGGAAGAAAGGCTGTGTTTCACTCCAAAGTTTATCGAATTACTCTTTGCGATGAGTGCTACCCAAAGTTTTACATTGAATTAGTTAGGAGAAGTATAAAGCGCTATGGAATAGTCAAGAAATCTGAAAAGGTATTGGCTTGTGTTTCTGGCGGCAAAGACAGTAGTGCTATGGCCTATGCTTTAAAAGAACTTGGATACGATCTTGAGCTTTTTCACATTGACTTAGGTATAAGTGAGTATTCGAAAGAATCCCTCAAGTCGGTTGAAGAACTCGCTGAAAGTTTGGATTTGAATCTCAACGTCGTGAAGTTGAAGGATTACGGTTTTACGATAGATGATATAGAGAGAAAAAAGGTCTGTTCTGCATGTGGAATAGCGAAAAGATATCTCATGAATAGGTTTGCAAGGGAAAGAGGGTTTGATATCATTGCAACAGCCCACACGTGCGAAGACATAATACTCTTCTTCATCAAGAACATGCTCAGTGGAAACATCGATTACATATCAAAGCTTAAACCAAGAATCGATGCATTTGACAAACTGGTTGCAAAAGCCAAGCCACTCTTTGAGAGGACAGAGAAAGAGAATGCAACACTTGTATTAACTTTAAACATACCCTTCACACCGACAGAATGCCCCCATGCACCTCGTGACGTGTGGAAGGAGATAATCTACGATGTAGAGCTTAAGAAGAGAGGTTTCAAGCAGAACTTCGTTAGGGCTATAGCAAAGCTTGCTGAAAGCATAAGAACTGAAGAATGGAAGGTAAAACATTGTAAGATATGTGGAGAGGTTTCAAATGCTGAGATTTGCTCATTCTGTAAGTTAACTAAGAGATTCTAACCTATTGCATCTCTACCAACCAAAGCCAACAGTGTTTTCCAATCCTCCTTAGTCCTTGCAAAAACTCCACAATTCCCAAGCTTGACGTTCTTCAACCCAACATCTTTTACTGCGAAGTAGGCTTTTACCATCTCCATGAGTGTCGGAGTTCTAAGATGACTGAGTTTGTAGGCTGGGAAAAATGCCAGGATTGTGAAAGGAATCTCTGGATCCAAATCAGCTATGAGTTTTGCGATCTTAACGATCTGATCTACCTCAACCCAGTTTGGTATGTAAAGTGTTAAAATTTCTAAGACAAAGCCCCTCTCCAAGATCCATTCAGGAGCCCTTAAGATCCATCTGTTAGTTGTACCACACAACCTTCTGTAAACATTCTCGTCGTAAGCCTTTATGTCAAGCCAAAAGCTATCAACTCCAGCATCTCTGAGCAAATCCAAATTTTTAGGAGTTAGGCCGTATCCGTTTGTTTCTATCAGAACCCACATATTTTCACATCTCTCCTTAATCTTCATTGTAGCTTCAGCATAGAAATCTGCACAACAAACGATATCTCCACCAGTAAAAGCCACTATGTTTCTTGCAGGTCCGTAGCCTTGAGGACTTAACACTATCCTGTCTGGCGTCAACCTTCTTGGACACAAAAATCCCGGTTCTCCATTCGTTATACAACTACCGCAGTGATGGCAGAGATCTGTTGCATGCCACATTGTAGCCCTCTTTCTTGGTTCAAAAACTGTAACAATCTTTTCGTAATCTGCAACCATCTCTGCAATCTCATCCGTTGACATCCAAAATCCATCGAACCTTTGAGTAAAGTACCAGGAGTGACACTTAAGACAGCTGTGATTGCAACCGCTCTGGTAGATGCTGAAATAATCTTCAGGTCTTGAGAGATGGGCAGATTTTATGACCCTATACCACATCCCATCCCACTTAAGAGTTGCTTCACAAGCCCTCTTTTTGACTCCGCCAACTTCAACAGTACACGAGCCAGGTTGATATCCTTGTTTAACCATCCTACACTTCATCCCTCAAAAGTTTAATTCATTTGCTTAAGATATTGTAGGTTGGGGTGAGTTCGATGGTTGAGTGCGAGTTGTGTGGTGGTAAGGCTAAAGGAATCTGTCCACGTTGTTATCGCTATGTCTGCGAAAACTGCGTTGATCCCATTACACTCTACTGCTTAGACTGTAAGAGAGTGAAGGAAGAGATTGAGAGAGATCTTGAAAGGTATTTAGATGGACTAGCAAAGAAGATAGAATTTATGGAAAGGAGGAAGTGCTATGACTGTGTACTCTACAAGGATGAACTTATGAGTTCTTTGAGGAGACTTAAAGAGTTGAAGAGCCTTTCAAAGCTTGAGATGTATGATTTGATTTACGATAAGGCGTGCGAATTGGAGGAAAAGGCAAAAAAGCTTGCAATTGAGTATTTAATAAAGCTAAAGATGAATCCCGAAAGTTTCTCTTAATTTAGGATTTTTTACAACCTATGCTAAATCTCTCTCCTTTTAATCGATTTAACGCATTTCCCAAACATCTCTTCACTATATATCACGATCTCCGCTTTACCTACCTCTCCTTTTAAGCCTATTATGGGTATACTACTTCAGATGTTACTCACAAAATGTCGCTAAGGATACTTCAGCTTTTTAAGTGGAGAGAAATCAGGGAAGAGAAACATAATTCAAAAAAACAAATTACCTTAGAGGGTCGTTCTGACTCAATGACATAAACCCAAAGCAATGACCTTATCGTGAGAAAGGTTAAGAAAAGATCATTCTGTAGGATGTCCCTACCCTTTGAGATGAAAAGGTAATCAGAGTAGAAGGCTACGGAGTTATCTGTACAGCTCAAGTCTTTAACACTTTTGTTGAACTACTTTTGGCGAGTAGATACAGAAACTATAGCTAATTAGCATTTCTATCAGTTTTAGCTCAGAAAAATGAAATATCTAACCTTTCATTGTGGAAGAGGCGTTTAGTAGCAACGGTATGAAAGATCAGTAATTCCAAAACATAAAAAGATTGTCATAAACAAATTTAAACAGGGAAAAGAGTGCCAAGAACCTGACTTAAATTGACAATTATGCAGTCTTTAGTCGTATGTTCTTCTGAGCTAAGTTTTTAGCTCTAGTATATAATTTCTAAAAATTATTAAAATAAAATCAGAAAATATAGAAGATATAGGTTAAATTTTTGTATTTTTACCTCTTTAAAAGATTGTTTTTAGCTTTTTGTTTATTCTACGGGCTGCGTCACGCAATCACCGAAAAGATTATATAGTTTAAAATCTAACTAGCTATTGGAGGCGAAGGTCAAATCTCTAAGACTGAAAACCTACGGGTTTTCTAATCTTAGGGGTTTGACTGAGAGTGGGTAACCACTCGTTGTTGGCGGTAACATCCGCCAACAATGCCTCCTCTCTACATCTTCATACTTAGAATTACTTCGAGACTACGCAACGTCTATAAATATAGATTTAGATTAAGTTTATCTCATGTCTAAAAAATTAAATTATGTGATTAAGTTATTTTAGAATTTATTAACACAGATAGACTTATTAAGTAGAAATTTTTAGAGTAAATTAGGTGCAAAAAATGTCAAAAAAATTTTCTCAAAAAGATGCATATGAGCCATCGGAAGATACCAGAAGGCATGCATGGATTAACAATGAAAGGATTTATGAGATTGCTTTGGATTATCTTACATTTTGGGATTCAGTTGCAAAGAACGATATTGAGTGGTTTGAGCCCTATGAAAGTGTGCTCGACAGTAGTAATGCCCCTTTTTATAGATGGTTTGTTGGTGGGAAGATCAACATAGCTCATAACTGCCTAGATAGGCATATAGAGTCTAAAGGAGATAAAACAGCAATAATATGGCAGGGTGAACCTGAAAACGAGAAAGAAAGGATAACTTACCGAGAACTCTACCAGAGAGTCTGTAGGTTTGCCAACGCCCTCAGAACGCTTGGAGTTAAGGAGGAAGATGTAGTTACTATTTACATGGGTATGGTGCCTGAGCTTGTTGTAGCGATGCTTGCATGCGCCAGAATTGGTGCAATTCATAATGTGGTTTTTGGAGGTTTCTCAGCTACAGCCTTAAGAGACAGAATAAACGATGCAAATTCCAAAGTAGTCGTTACGATGGATGGCTACTACAGAAGGGGCAAGGTTATTGAAACTAAGCGCATCGTTGATAAAGCTTTGGAGAATTGCAACGTAGAGAGCGTTGTTGTGCTTGAGAGAATCGGCAATGATGTGAATATGGTCGATGGAAGAGATGTCTGGTGGCATGAACTGGAAGAGGGTCTTCCCGACAAGTGTGAGTGCAAAGCTCTTGACAGCAAACATACATTGTTCATTCTATACACGTCTGGCACTACTGGAAAACCTAAGGGAGTTTTACATGT
>CAZFVO010000068.1:0-5439 GCA_964522325.1 uncultured archaeon
ATCTCATCTCTAATTATGAACCTTTCAGCATCGGCCTTCGTAAACCTGACAGTTGCATCTACAAGTTCATCGAAATCCTTTTTAATAAAGGCCTCTTGATAGTCTACCCATGCGGAACCAACTTTCTTCTCAATCTCTCTGACCTTCAAAGCTCTTTCATCAGTTGGAAGTACTTGGTTAGACTCTATAGCTTTGTATATCTCTTCGAGAGTTTCGAGATATGGTTCAACCTGATAGATCTTCTTTCCTATTGCATAAAGTCTTCTGAGAATTTCACACTGATGTGTGGAGTAAACTGGAAATGATGTATTCAAATTTTCAACGTACTGCTCTACAGGAATCTCACCTTTAAGCATCCTCTCAAAAAGATCATCTCTTGGTTCCTCAATTACGATTTTATCGTAATCCTTTGCAATCTCCTCGAAATGTCTCAACATCTCTACCCTATGTGATGTTAATAGTATGCACAGCATACCTTAAGTTCTTTGAACAATATAAATTCGTTATGAGGGGTTTGGTAATTGCAACGTTGCTTTTGTCAATTGTATTTACATTCCTCTACGGTGGAGTTAAGTTTATACATGAGGAGAGGTATGGAGATAAAGTAGAAGTTGAGAACGGTTGGATAAAACTTCCAGAGCCGAGAAAGAAGGGAGAGATGTCGGTTGAGGAGGCTATAGAGAAGAGAAGATCGGTGAGAGATTACATAGACAAGCCTTTAAAACTTGAACATCTGTCTCAGATACTTTGGGCTGCTCAGGGTATAACAGATCCAATCAGAAAGTTCAGATCCGCTCCAAGTGCTGGGGCTACATATCCACTTGAGTTATACGTTGTCGTTGGAGATGTAGTAGGGTTAAAACCTGGTATTTACCATTACAACCCTTACAATCATAGTTTAAAGCTTATTAAAGAAGGGGATTACAGGTACGATCTCTACATAGCTTGTGTAAGTCAGAAATGGGTATTAAAGGCTCCAGCAAGCATAGTGATTACAGCCGTTTATGAGAGGACTATTAATAGATACGGTGAGAGGGGGATTAGGTATGTTCATATGGAGGCTGGACATGTTGGTCAAAATATATATCTTCAGGCCACAGCTTTGGGTATTGGAACGGTTGCAGTCGGAGCATTTTACGATGAAAGAGTTGAGGAAATAGTGGGTGCAAAGGATAACGAAAGAGCTTTGTATGTTTTCCCGCTAGGATATAAGAGGTGATTACATGTTCATGATAAATCACTACAAGATGGCTGATGTTGCCATAATTCATGGATTTCTCGTTCTGTTAACAGGTTTAATGTTGTTAACAGTTAAAAGGTATAGGAAAAGTGTAAGGGCAATTCATGTTACTTTGGGAATTCTAACATCTATATACGGTTTAATAACTTACCTCTTCACGCCCTAAGACCAGAGGTTTCCATTGAGTATGTGCTTTATCGTATCTGTCGTAGATTTCATGTACTTGTAGTAGTGGACGATGTAGCCTTCACGATCTTCAATTGGCGCTGAGAACTTAGCGGTTATACCCATCCTCCTAACATGCTCCTTAAACAGCTTGAAAACTTCAAGATCGTAAAATCTAAGCCTGATCTTCTCGTAAATCTTCCCTCTCTCCTTAACATCTTTTATACTCTCAACCATCGAATACAAAATGGCTTTACCTATCCTTAACGCCCTCTCCTCCCTCTCTTTTTCACTCTCATTGAACTCCCAGCTTTGAAATCCCTCCCTGATTATTCGAGAGAACATGAAATCCTTTCCGTATTCACCGAAGCATCTGAAACCGTAGCTAAGATCTGACGTGTTTGCTTGGCTTGTGGTGTACTTTATCGGTGGTTCCTTCATGTTGACATCCTTTATCACAACCCCCTCTCTTCCCTCTTTCCCAAGCCTTTCGATCACATCTCTAACGACGTCATGAGCCTTGTTTGAGCTTACGATTGCGTGTATTGGAGCAATCTTGAACCCATACTCTTCACAGATCTTAATCTTATCTTCGATCTTTATGGGCTCGTTCGTTTTCTTATCCCTTATGTCAAAAACGTAGAAATCTAATTTTTCACCGTAGATTGAATTTGGGACGAATGGAGACTCCTCGCCAACAGCCTCACAACAGAGCATCAGATTTGGATGATCGTTAAAAAATGAATCGTTCAAGAGCATTCGGGCCTTTTCAGTTGTGTAGGGGCATATGAATCCACCTCTCGTTATTGCGTAGATATTCCTTCCAAATTTAACTACTCTAACGTTATAACCGTTCATTTTCTCCTCAACAGCTACATCTCCACTGAAGTGTTTCTTTATTGTCGGGTACAAAGTAAGAGCTCTCTTTATCTTTGGAAATCCTCTCACAATCTCAATTCCTTCAACGGTTTTTGCAATTAACGTACCTTCCTCGAACTCCCCAAACTTCTTATCAAACTTATAAGCATCTAAAACATCCGAAAAAAATGGATGTTTTATGAAAGCATACCTCAGCACATCCCTTTCCGTTAGTCTCCTCAAAGCTGGAAGGGATACACCTAACGTGTCTGCAATTTCTTTCATATGTTCGAGTAGAGGAACTTCATGAGATCTCTTTCGGTTATTATACCTTCTAATCTTCCATTTTCAACGATTAGAGCTGATCCAATGGCATTCTCCACCATGCTCTTCACGACATCTGAAATCTTATCCCTGCTATCAAACACTAAGGGCTCCTTATATTTCAGAACGCTTGAGTTTGATGCAATTTCATGTATCTTCTTGTCTAGGATGTCGTTGATGTTGCCAGTTTCAAGCATCTTAAAGGCATCCTTTGCAAAGTATCTTAAGAAGTCTGTTGAGACTAGCATACCATAGAGTATTCCATCCCTCACTATCGGTAGTCTCCTAATCCTATTTGAGATCATAGTTTTCATAGCCTCTCCAACCGTTGTATCTGGTGTGACCGTTATTACGTTAGGTGTCATGTAATCTCTAACATATCCATCCAACCTCCTCTGGTTTGCCAAAAACTTCACTATATCTCTTTCAGTTATTATGCCGAATACTCTACCATCTTTGTCAACTATTGGACATCCTCCCACATTCTTCTCGAACATAATCTCTACTGCGTCCTTCCACGAATCTGTGTACTTCACATAAACTACATCCTTCGTCATGATCTCCTCAACACTCTCATTTATAGCCTTGGCAAGGTTACCTTCAAACCTGTTAACGACAATTTTGTGTTTTTCTCCACCGCCCAAGAAATCTATTATGTCCGTAGCCGAAACTATTCCCATTAACTTCTTAGTTCCCGCATCAGCGATAGGCATCCTTCTAAAACCCTCATTGACCATTGTTTTCAACGCATTCATTATCGTTGATCTCGGTGGAATTGTTTTTACGTCCCTAGTAGCCAGATCCATAACACTTCCAAGCTTCATCTTAACACCTCATAGCAGTCTTCGCAAACTTTCATTCCATCAACATCATAGAGCTTATCGGAAATTCTACCACACTTCTCACACTTTCCACCAATCTCCTCAACTTCATAGTACTCGTTCTTCAAAAGTTCAGCAAATTCGCCAAGGTCTATTGCAACACTCAGTATATCGTTATCGGTTACTATCCCAACAAGCTCACCGTTGCTGTTTACAACTGGTAACCTCCTTATACCTCTCTTTCTCATTATGTCAGCAGCCTCTCTCAAGCTTGTGGTAGGTTTTATGGTTATAAGAGGAGTACTCATTATCTCCTCCAACTTGACCTTTGAAGGTAACTTATTCTTTGCAACAACCTTGTACAGTATGTCCTTTTCTGTGACTATTCCAATGGGTTTTCCATCTTCAATGACAACAACACTACCAACCCCAAATTCAATCATTCTCTTTGAAGCACTTAGTAGGGAATCATCCTTCCTTGCTGTACAGACCTCTCTAGTCATTATTTCCTTCACTGGTATATCGGACTGCATAACCATCACTAAGCCAAGTAGGGGGAGTTGATTTAAAGCCTTTTTGCAAAGAATGAATTTAGGCTCCAGTAAAAGTTAAAGAAAAGAAAGTAAATCTAGCCTCTATCGAGGACGTAGTGTCTATACCACTTTGGCTTAAACTTCTCTAAAAACAACTTAAAAGCCTTCTCAGCCTTTTCCGCATCACCGCATGTAAAAACGTCAAGATTTACAAGCTCGTATTCGGGCCAAGTGTGGATGGATATGTGGCTTTCCGCTATGAGGATTATACCGGTAACTCCGTGTGGATTGAACTGTTTGTATACACTTCCTACTTTTGTCAACTCCGCCTCTTTTACTACCTCCTCCATTATCTGTCGGACTTTTTCTTCTTTTGAGATCAAATCCTTCGAAACACCATACAACTCCGCTATTATGTGCCTGCCGATGATCATCCGCATCACCTCCCATCTTCACCACCTCCTTTTTTGTTTAAACTACGGAGAGCTAAGATTGAAGTGACTCGATTTGATTTTTAAAGTTTTCGCAGTAATTGAAAAGTAATGCGCTGTTTGTTTTTGAAACGTATGGGTAAATACTGTCCGTTTTTGAACAAAATTGAAAATTGCTAAACATTTTTGATCAATTTATGACATTTCGTCTGCTTTTGAATTTCACTTGAATTTATCGATTATTTCTTTCATATATATTTAAAATAGACTAAAAAGAAAGAGGGGTTATTTTCCTTTCTTTAAGCCAAAGAAGCTTTCATCATCCTTTTAAGTTCTATAATGATTTATAATTATTTATTTGGAGTTGTATGCAAAGACATTGCATAGCGTAAGACTTTTCATCGTTTGGTTAACTTAAGGCATGCTCAGAGGGAGGGCTTGGAAGTTCGGTGACAACATCTCGACAGATCACATCACTCCTGGTAGGTACTTCCACCTTAGGAGTAACATAGAGGAGTTGGCTAAGCACGTAATGGAGGATGCAGATCCTGATTTTATGAAAAAATTTAAGCCTGGAGATTTTGTTGTAGCTGGAAAGAACTTTGGGATGGGAAGTAGTAGAGAGCATGCTCCTTTGGCTTTGAAAGTAGCTGGAGTATCAGCCGTTTTGGCTAAATCTTTTGCGAGAATCTTCTACAGAAATGCGATAAACGTTGGATTACCAGTTCTGATAGTAGATACTGATAAAATTGAATCTGGCGATGAGCTTGAGGTCGATTTGAGTAAGGGCATTGTAAGGGATTTGACAAAGGGTTTTGAGCTTAAAGCTAAACCTCTGCCAGATTTCATGCTTAGAATACTCAATGCTGGGGGTTTGGTTGAATTCGTCAAAAGGCATGGAGATTTGAAGTAAACAATCAATCTTTTTTTACGTTGACATTTACCCGCTATATGTTTAACCCAATCCCCACAGGCTATGAGTTCACACTTCTTAATAGCTTCAACATCCTTTCACTCGTACATCCAAGCTTCCAATTCATCTCCTTCTCTAGCATAACGTCACCTTT
>CAZFVO010000069.1:0-5422 GCA_964522325.1 uncultured archaeon
GTTAGAAATCCAGCCATGGGAGGGAACACGTGGTTGTGCATCGTAGGTGCTCCGATGCAGACTGCTTTAGCATCCAAAATTTCAGTAACTATGTCCGCCCAAGCATCCCTCCTAACGTTGAACACAAGAGTTTTCACACCAGTTGAAGCTATGCCATCAGCAATTGCGAAGGCAATCCTTTCGGTGGAATTCCACATGGTATCATAAATTACGACAGCCTTTCTTTCAGCATCAAACTTAGCCCACTTCGTGTAAGCATCCAGAATCTTTTCTGGATTCTTCCAAATTACGCCGTGAGAAGGAGCGATTATTTTTGGTTTCACCTCGAACTTCCCAAAGAGCTTTGGAATTCTCAAAACGATGTTTGCGTAGGGCATTATTATGTTAGCGTAGTAAACCTTGGCCCATCTTATCGCTTCATCAATTCCCAATTCCTCATCAAACCTCTCTTCACTCGCTATGTGCTGACCGAATGCATCCATCGAGAACAGAATTTGTTGTTCAACCATGTATGTCATCATACTGTCCGGCCAGTGTAACATCGGTGTTTCTATGAATCTAAGTGTATTTTCACCTATTTTAAGCTCATCTCCACTCCTAACAACTTTGAAATTCCAGTTGGCATCGTAATACTTTTCCAAACCCTCCTTTGCCTTCTTCGTGCAAATAAACGTCGGATTTGCAATTTTAGCTAAGTAAGGTAATCCGCTCGAGTGATCTGGTTCTATGTGATTGACTACAACGTATTCTATCTTCGAAGGATCAACATAACCCTTTATTTTTCTAATATGATCTCTAACATACTTGTGCTTGACTCCATCGATAAGTGTCACATGTTCGTCCAAGATTAAATATGAGTTGTACGTTAAGCCTCTGTGGGTTGTGAAGTTGTGAAAGTCTCTCTCCGGGAAATCCAAAATTCCCACCCAATAAACGGCTTTGCCTATTTCCATACTACTCAACTCTAATCTCTTTAACACCCTCCCAAAGTCCATGCAAGTTGCAATATGCCAATGCGACGATCTTACCACTCCTCTGGATTTTCAGTTTGAAGGTAACTTCGGCTTCACAGTATTCTGGTGTAAACTGAGCTTTTGCAACCTTGATGGGGTTGAATACTCTTCCCTCTTCAACAAAGAAAACATCAACATATCTTATCGAATGTTCAAACTTGTTTGGATGCTTTGTTATTGAAATTTTCACTTCAAAAGGTTCTCCCGCCCTTACAACATCAGGACAAACTATCTCAGGTGTATGTGTTTCGGCTTTGCTTACAAGCTCACCCTCAGCTTTCTCCTTGCTGTAAATCAACTTATCTAACATACACACCACCTTACAAACCCAACTGCACAAATCTCAATTTTGCACAACCGCAAACTGGGCAAACCCAATCATCTGGTAAATCCTCAAATTTCGTTCCCGGTGAAATGTCGCTGAAAATATCGCCTACATCTTCATCGTAAACGTAACCACAACATTGACACTTCCATTTCATGTAAACACCTCTATAAATTCAGGAAATCTCTCGCAACATAGTATGCTTTGGAATGACCACAGGAAGGACACTTTTCCGGCGGTTCCTTACCCTTATGCACGTATCCACATTCCAAACAAATCCACTCTATATCCTCATCCCTCTTGAAGTACGTTCCGTTTTCGAGTGCTTCGAGCAAGGCTTTGTACCTCTTTTCATGATATTCCTCAGCTTTGGCGATAGCTCTAAGCCTTCCAGCAATCTCGTTCAAACCTTCCTCCTCAGCCATCTTTGCAAATTCTGGATACATCTCCGTGTTCTCATGATGTTCTCCTTCAACTGCAGATTTCAGATTATCAATAGTATTACCCAAAATCAACGGTGCTTCTACTTCAACTTTTATAGAGCTGACATCTCCTTTCAGCTTTTGAATGAATTCAAATAGGGTTTCGGCATGCTCCTTCTCGTTCTCAGCTGTTTCAAGAAAAACTCTCGATATGAAAATGTATCCTTCTTCTTTGGCTATCTTAGCATAGAACGTGTATCTGTTTCTTGCTATACACTCTCCTATAAACGCCTTAACCAAATTCTCAAGAGTTTTCACAAAACCACCTCATAGAGCTAAAACATCCTTAGCCACGAAGTAATGATATTCAGCACCGCAATTGGGACATGTTTTTGGCGGTTCCTTACTATTCTGAGTGTAACCACAAACTAAACACATCCATTCTACTTCCTCCTCTCTCTTGAACATCCTATCAGTCTCAAGCAACTCCAAGAGTTTTGAGAACTTTTTACAGTGAAACGCTTCTACTCCTGCAAGAATTCTCAACTTTTCTGCAACCTCTTTGAATCCTTCCTTTTCGGCAACATCTGCAAATTTCGGATATAATTTTTCAGTCTCAAATCTTTCACCTTCAACGGCCCATCTTAAATTTTCAGCTGTACTTCCGAACCTTACAAGTGCTTTAATTTCAACTTCTGTCGGTTCAACATTCATCTCCTTAAGAAATTTCGCATATATTTCAGCATGCTTCCTCTCATTCTCAGCGACTTCCTTGAAATACTTCGAGACATACATGAACTTTTCTTTTTCGGCGATGTCAGAATAGATCAAATACCTACTTATGGCGATGCTCTCACATACATATCCCCTCACCAAATTTTTCGGAGTTTCCATACATTTGCACCTGACATAGTTATTATAAAAAATATTTAAAACTTTTTGAGTATTGATTTTAAAATCAAAGCCTCCTATAGCAGAACCACCAATCGAAGCATTCAATCTCTCCAGCTTTAGCCTT
The DNA here is from genome assembly GCA_964522325.1 of uncultured archaeon. Classification (GTDB taxonomy): domain Archaea; phylum Halobacteriota; class Archaeoglobi; order Archaeoglobales; family Archaeoglobaceae; genus Archaeoglobus_B. The sequence continues at coordinate 2,779 of CAZFVO010000069.1, forward strand.
TTCAAGTCTCTCTTTAGCCGTTTTTTCGTCTGTAGCAGGTGGAATTATAACTTTATCTCCTATCAACTCGTTGTTCGGCCAGTTAGCCGGTAAAGCAACACCATTATTATCACTAACCTGCAACCCTTTAACCATCCTCAGGATTTCGTCGATGTTCCTACCGAGCTCTTGCGGATAATAAAGTATGGCTCTTATGACACCGTTAGGATCGATTACGAAAACGGCTCTGACCGTGTTCGTTCCCTTACCTGGATGAATCATCCCGAACATCTCCGCAATCTTGCCTCGGTCGTCAGCTATTATTGGAAATTCTATCTTAACGCCTAACTTCTCCTTTATCCACTCAACCCACTTGATGTGGCTGAAAACCTGATCTATGCTCAAACCAATCAGTTCGCAGTTCAGAGCTTTAAATTCATCGTATCTCTTCTGAAAAGCCACGAACTCAGTTGTACAAACTGGTGTGAAGTCTGCTGGATGTGAAAACAACACTACCCACTTACCAGCATAATCCTTTGGGAACTCTATCACACCTTTAGTTGTAAGGGCTTTGAACTCTGGTGCTTTGTCACCGATCCTTGGACAGCTCATAACGAAAATTTAATTTCATTTCATAAAAACTTTTTGTTCGATTTTCGAACATCGAGTATAAATATCTTAAGTTAAATTCATTATAATGGACGAAAGAGATCTGAAGATAATCGAAATACTTTTAGAGAATGCGAGAATTCCGAAGACTAAGATAGCAGAATCGTTAGGTGTTACCGAAACCGCTGTAAGGAAGAGAATTCAAAAGCTCGAAAATTCTGGTATAATATTAAGATATAGGGCGGTGATAAACTGTAAAGTTGCAAACCTTTCGTGTTCCCTTACAGGCGTCGATGTAGAGCCGGAGAAACTCTGGAATGTTGTTAACGCTTTAAAGGAATTTAAGGAGATTAGGGCTATGTGGCTAACCACAGGAGATCACACTCTCATGCTTGAGGTAGTTGCAAAGGATGTGGACGATCTTTCCGAAATTCATAGGAAGATTGAGAGCCTTGAAGGTGTTAAGAGGATATGTCCTGCAATAGTTCTCGATGTCTTGAAGTGATCATAGCGAAAAGAATCAAGGAGTTTGAAAGGCTTGAAAAGAGAGGTGAAACCACGTTTGACTTCAGACCCTTTCTAAACCTGAAAATTAGGGCTACAGTAGAAACTGAACTTGCATTTTGTATATCGACGGCAAATTCGTCCGCTTTAGCAGGTCTAAGGTTTCAGAAAGCTTTAGAAGATATAGATTTGAACAGTTTAAGTGTAGATAAAATTGCAAAGCTGATGGCTGAGGCTGGAGTTAGATTTGCCAAGAGGAAGGCTGAATATTTAAAAATGGCTATCGAGAGGTTTGATATCGTTGAAAGTGCTTTGAAATTGGACGACTTCCATGCGAGAAAACTGCTGTTGAAAATTAAGGGTTTGGGAATGAAGGAGAGTAGCCATTTCCTTAGAAATGTCGGGAGGAAAGACCTTGCGATATTGGATAGGCACATTTTGAGGTGGTTGAAAGCTAAGGGATACGATTTTAAACTTCCGAAGGATTATATCAAAGCTGAGGATGTTTTGAGATTTTTTGCAAGTTCTAGAGGCATGAGTTTGGCAGAATTCGATCTTCTCATTTGGTTCAACATGACGGGCAAAGTTTTAAAGTAGATCGCAGATTTTCACAATTTTAATTCTCTCGCCATCGTAAATCTTCACAAATCTGCAATCCCTCTTAAACTCTTCTGGAACTTCCGCTTTGAGTTTCTTAAGTGCAATTATTGCGTATGCAACAAATTCAGGATTGTCTTTAAGCTCGTCCAAAACTTCTAAAAGCTTTTCAGCGGGATCGGGGTATGTATCTTTTACTACAGTCCTTGAAATCCCGTAGGCGACATACTTCCTTTCAACCTCCCAGTCGCCCAAAAGGGAGACAAACTTGTTCTTAAATCCCTCAAACACGTCAGGATTGTTTCTGCCTATTTCAGCGATCCCTAAGGGTGCTCCGATGCAATATGCCCCACTCTCATCGCTCAGATGCCAAAAAAGTCTTAGTATATAGTTTCTCGCTTTTTCTCCTCTGCAGAGATAGCCTAAGGCTTCAGCACCTCTGAAACGATAAAATTCATCTGCATCATAGAGAAATCTCATAGCTAACTTCGGCTTTAGAGAATCAAAGTTCCTAAGCCTGAGTTTTAGCTTTAAATTCTCAATATTCATTGCCCAAAAAATTTGTTAGTTAGGTTAAAAAATTAACCTTCCTCAGGCTTTACGATCAGATAGACCAAAAGACTTGCTGATGCAAGTAGTGGAATCAGAAACGCCAGTGTAATGGGATATAAGCTTTCCATGGTTGCTATTGGATTTGGCTTGGCCAGATTTATTATATCTGCTGAAGCTGGTGGTAAGTTAGAAGCATTGGCTATCAAATATGGATACTGGCTAAATGCATTTAGAATCTCGCCCATGAACACTTCAGCCAAGGCTAAGAATCCCGCTAAAGGCATAGGCTTATTATTTCTCCTTATTATCAGTAGAATTAAAGCAATATTACTACAAAAACAATCTCTACTAAAAACATCCAGCTGACATCGTACTCAGCATTTACACCCAAAAGCGAGTCGAA
>CAZFVO010000070.1:0-5342 GCA_964522325.1 uncultured archaeon
CGCCGGGTCCGCTTTTATGTTAATTAACAACTTTCTAAGCCTTTCTTCTAAAAATACAGAAACAGTAATTCCTAATGCTTTTTATTAACTTTGGATAATCGATGATTGGTTATACTCGGTTAGGATAACCTCATTTTCTCGTAAATCTCAGAACCAATCTTCACCCTTTTAATTGCAATATTTGTGTCTATCATGCTCATTCTCTCCTTTTCTCTCATATCTCTAAGCATTTTTAGTCATTCATCTAACTCAAATTCTACACCTCTACTCTTAGAGTATTTGAGTGCAAAATAAATCCTGCATAGGTTGATTATCGACCTTATTACTCTTCGTATTTTCCTCTAATACCTCAATTAACATCTGCTTCAAATCTTCAACGATCTTTGAATTTACTCAATCTGGAACCTCAATCACAATTTGTTTCGGCATAACATCACTCTCCCTTCAAATTTAATAAACTCATTTATTGATCATAACCCTCCTAAAAACCCAATAGGATTTGGAGTATAGGAATTTGTTGTGGATGATTTTGAGCTCCTCCACATTGTATCTCTGCTTATCTTAGTCATCTGCAAAGTTCTAATAAGCACAGCTACGTTAGCCACAGTCAACCTTAAGTATTGTTTAAGTATTATTTATGGGGACTTTAACGATAGTTCTGAGTGACGATGTGGAGGAAGAGCTTAGGAAAGTTGTTAGGGAGATGTATGGGGCTGAAGAGGGGAATCTATCGAAATTCATAGAAGATGCGATTAGAAACTATATTCATTCGCTCAGGAAGGGGGAGGTTGTTTATAGAGATTATAAAGGTGATAAACTCGTTGCTGAAGCTAGATCACTCGAAGAACTTGTCAAATTATTAAGAGAGAAGGATATAGATGTGAGAGGATTGAGAATAATCCGTTCAGACCTGAATAAAGTGGCAAGAGCGGGCTACAGGTTGAGAGCATGATCTTACCACTGATAGGAGTACCCTTTTTGGAAATCTCAATAGAAAACCCGTTTAACGGTAGGATTTACCCAAAAGAATGATAAGGTTCTGGCTATAGTAAATACGGGTTATGAGGGTTTCTTAATGCTACCAGAAGACGTATTCAAACTTCTACGTTTTGACGAGCTCAATCTAGAGGAAAGGAGGCTCTTACTCCCTGACAGGAATTTTATAATCTCACGTGAAACTTACGGTATCGTTAGAATAGGAGATTTTAAATGCGAAGGCTTCATCAAAACGAGTAAAGTCGATGAGTTATTTTCGGGTGATGTCACAGTAATGTTTATATTCAATTAATTTATAATTTAGGATAAGTTAGTAATGATATGACCACATTGCAAGTTGATGGAAAGTGTAAGGATAGGACATTATTACACGAAATCTGGGGAGAGGAGGCAAAGGTATAGATGCAAAGTTTGCGGAAGAACTTTTGTTCTGAATCTGATAAAGCCGAGGAACTATCCTGAAGAATTTAAGGAGATATTTCCCTATATTTATAAACCTCTCTTGATGAATATTACGTGTTTTACGTCATAACCCCTCTTTTTTAGTTCGGTATACACGGATTTTGGAACGTTCTCGTCAATTAGGATCATATTTTGATTACCCTCACTTTTTCTAATATTTGAGAGGCAAACCTGATAGCATCTTTTATCTGCTCCTCTGTGAGATCGTACTCTTCCTTAATGTTTTCTATTGTCCAGCCGTTTGCAAGTAGCTCTAGAATAATCTTTACTGGTATTCTTGTTCCTTTTATAACAGGCTTTCCACCGCAAATTTCTGGATTTATTTCTATCCATTTAAATTCTTCCATACCTCCCATTCCAAGAGAATACATGTAAATGTGCCGAATTACAAGAAATTAGGAATTATAATATTTTTTACAATAAATAATTTTACACAGAAAGTGGCAAAATCATACTCATCAAACAACACTAAATTAAGTGGGAGATTTCCTTCCTCGCAGATCTTGATATATTTTTGGCTTTTATTTAGTATATTCGTCTCCCTCTACTTACTTGACTTTCATAATCTTCCAGAAGACCTGATAGCTTGTGGGGGCATGAGGATACTTCTTGTACAGTTTTTTTGAATATTGCCTCGTAATCTTTTAATATTGAAGCTATTTGATGTTTTTTAAATCGTTTATCGTACCAGTACTTGGATACGATAGTTATGAATTGAGTTTTTGCCCTTTCTAAGTCTTCTTTAGTTAACTCGCTGACATCTTTATTGAAAAGGATAGATGCGAAGTAGTGCAAGATGGAGGGTCTGTGGTACAGTCGTCCTTCGTTCTTAACTCTCATTATACCGTATTTTAGTTCTTATTGAGATTTGAGCTCTTTCATAGCTGGCGAACCACGATTTGATAAAGTCCCAGAGCTCTTTTAAGAAGGGATCTTCGATCTGGGGTTATCTGACGAAGTCTATGAATACGTCTTTTGACACTTCTTTGAGGAGGTTTAATGCTTCCAGCGGATTTTTGGCACGGTAAAACCTCGTAAGATCGTACATAACTACTGCTCTAATGTTATTCTTCTTGCAAAAATTTAGCATTTCTCTAAAAACTGGTCTCTCCAGATGGGACACACTACCACTAATATTTTCTTCAAAATATTTTACTATAATATTATGTCCTCTGTCCTTGGTATATTGCTCTAGAAACTGTAGTTGACCTTATGGGTTTTGTTCATTGGTGCTAACCCTGATTTAGGCTACTGCATCCATCAATTAAGAAAGGGTTTAAAGCTTATAAAAACGTCTTCATTAACATATGTTGGTAACTGTAATTTAATGATTTAGTGTCTCTATTCAAAAAGTTGGAGTGAATATGATATTCGTTTCTATTCGTTTCCTTGTTTTTAATCTATTTCCCGCCTCGAACTGTCTATCCCTTAAGCCACCTTGAGGAGAGAACGGCAATTCCAATACCGTAAACTTTTATACTCTAAAAGTTTCACATGAAACTTAATGGACATAGGAAAGACTCTCTTCATGATTCTCCAGAATATGAAGAAGTTCGTAATGAGAAATCTATCTGGAGAACTGACTTTTCTTGAGTTTAAATGTCTTAAAATTGCTTACAGGAGTCCGATAGCTCAAAAAGAGATAATCGAAGAGACGGGATTGAGCAAGGGGACGGTTTCAAAAGCTTTGAGAAGTCTGGAGAAGAAGGGATTGATAACGAGAAGAAGAGTGGGAAGAGAGTACTGGGTAGGGTTAACAGACAAAGGTATAGCTGTGATGAGAAAATTTGAAAAAATTGCTTCGGAAATTAACGAGATCCTCCTCAGGGACTTCAGTGAGGAAGAAAAGCAGAATCTGAAAAATTTGCTGGAGAGAATGCTGAAGAACATTGAGCAGGTGGAGAAATGAGGGAAGTCGAACTTCTAACTGGAGATCCGAAAAAAGCCCTAATAAAGCTGTCAGTCCCGATAATGATCAGCAACCTCGTTTTCACACTCTACAACTTAGCAGACGGAGTTTGGGTTGCCGGATTGGGGGCTGATGCTCTGTCTGCTATAGGTATCTTCTTCCCCCTCTTCATGGTTTTCATAGCTCTATCAATGGGTATAGGCATAGGGGCGAGCTCAGCCATATCGAGGAGGATAGGGGCTAGAGACAAAGAGAGTGCTGATAACACAGCCGTTCATGCCATACTGCTCGGCTTTGCCGTGGCAGTGATGCTGACTCTATCCATTTTTCACCTCGAATACTTGTTAAAGCTGATAGGGGCTGAGGGTAATGTCCTAAGCTTAGCCTTGAAATATTCAAGGATAATCATCGCAGGAAGCGTTTTCCTCGTATTTAACAACATAGCTACAGGCATAATGAACGGGGAGGGAAATACAAGGAGGACGATGTACGCAAATGTAATCGGGACTGCTACGAACATAGTTTTAGATCCTGTTTTCATCTACACTCTTGGCTTTGGCATTGCGGGAGCAGCTTACGCAACTGTACTGTCAATGGCAATATCTTCGGCTATCCTTGTCTACTGGTTCCTCGGCGGCAGAACTTTCATTGATGTCGGGCTTAGCAAGTTCAGGGCTGATAGAAGAATCTTGTTTGACATTCTGAGAGTTGGTCTACCCTCATCTTTATCCATGCTTTCCATGTCAATCGCAATGGTCTTCCTGAACATGATAATCGTCAGAGCTGGAGGGAGCGATGGCGTTGCTGTTTTTACAAGTGCATGGAGACTAATAAGCTTAGGCTTCATCCCCCTCTCTGGAATGGCAGGAGCGGTAACTGCTGTGGTGGGAGCATCATTTGGAGCGAGAAATCCTGAGAAGCTGAGAACAGCCTACTTTCACGCTGTAAAGCTGACTGCCCTTGTTGAATCATTCATCGTTCTGATGATAATCGCCTTGGCTCCCAAAACAGCTTTTCTGTTCACGTACTCAGAGTCTTCAGCCAGAATATATCAGGATCTCGTGAATGTAATGAGGATTCTACCAGTCTTTCTTCTCTTCACACCCCTCGGCATGATGACGGTTGCGATGTTTCAGGGTATCGGCAGAGGAGAGAACTCGTTGGCTGTGACAATTCTGAGAACCATAATCTTTCAGCTCAGTTTCGCCTACATTCTCGCCTTTCCACTCGGCTTTGGCTTCTACGGAGTGCTTGTGGGAGTAACTCTCGGAAACATTGTAGCATCCCTCGTTGCCTTTATCTGGGGAACTCTCACTGTTAGAAAGCTCGAAAAGGAGCTGGCGGTGGAGGTGAGAGTTTGAGAAGGGCGGTGCTGATAACAGTAACCCTCGCATCCTTCCTTACTCCCTTCACCCTCTTTTCGGTGAACATAGCACTTCCAACTATTGGCAATGAGTTTAAAGTGGATGCAATAACTCTGAACTGGATCGCCACTGCATTTCTTCTTTTTTCTGCCATGTTGATATTTTACTCCAACTGTTGAGGAAATACTTAAGTAAACGAAAATTGAATTTGTAAACATGGATGTAATTTCTGTTAGACCTACTTCAGACTTAGAGAGGAAGATTAAAAAAACTCATGGAGTTTGAAAAGGTCGATAAATCGTCGATAGTTAGGAGAGCTTTAGAGAAAGGGCTTAATGAGGAACTCAAAAGATTGGCTTTAAACCTGTACATCGAGAAGAGAGTCTCGCTAGCGAAAGCTGCTGAGATTGCCGAAATATCGATAAGAGACATGATTGAACTAGTCAAAGAAAGGGGAATATCACTTAACATAACCGCTGAAGACTTAAGAAAAGATTTTGAGGAGACAATAAAGTTATCTGGGTATTCAACTCGATGCCATTAATTTATTTGAGTAAGGTAAGCTTAAGCTAGATATTCAAAGGACTCGAAGGAGAGAGGCCAATTCCAGG
>CAZFVO010000071.1:0-5259 GCA_964522325.1 uncultured archaeon
AGGTATCCCTTTTTTTCGCCGGTCTCTTTTTCTACCTTTTCCATTACTTTAATAACTTTTTCAAGCCTTTTTTCGAACCTTATGAAAGGCTGAGATGTGAGATTTTCGTCATCCTTAAGGAGGTCTATCCCTCCCAAAAAGGATTCGTAAGCTACCTCGGCGTATTCATCTGCATCGTATCCCACTTTGGGTTTGGGAACTGTTGCGGTCAGGGGTCTGTCGAAGATTTTGAGTTTTTCTCTAACTCCCTCTATTCCGAAGGAAGGACCTTTGAAATGTTTCAAATACTCTTCGGGGAATTCGATATCTTCGAGTCTCAAACTTTTCAAAGCTCTCATTCCGAAAACGTTCCCGGCAACACTACTCAGGAGTTGAGGAAGATTTCCCTCTTCGAATAAATCGAGAGGATAGCTTATCCAGACTTCGTTTCCCTCTATTCTGTAGGCTTTAGCCATAATTTTTTTAATTCTTTCTGGGAGCTTTGATAGAGTTGTCCAAGTTCCGACACTGCTTTCGCTTGCAATTCTACCGGCGGCTTCCTCCATTGAAACTCTGTCGGGCTCCACTCGGAATACACAGATGATTTCGTTTTCTGGAACGTGATCCAGATCAACAAAATCGAGATACCACTCAAATCCCATGAGGTTAATGGGGGTGGCTGATATATATCTTTTGGGGAGTTAGTCAATTATCCCACTTTACCAGTAGTATGGAAAAGTTCAAGTTTTGGTAATTAACTTTTTTATAAGTCAAATTGTATAAAAATGTTTTGAGGACAATTTTTGACAATCATATTTGGCAATCTTTATGAAGAATGTTAGCACGGAGAAGAACTATGATAAAAGATGCTGCTAGCGCGCTAGGTGAGTATGTAGGAAAACTAATTGAAGATACTATTAGAGAATTAATCGAAGAAATAACTAAGAGATATGGGTTAAGGATTGGAAACAAAAAGCTCTATGACAAAGTTGGTGTTGATTTCGAAATAGATTTTCCAATTTTTAAAGAAAATACATGTGTAGCTCTTATCGATGTTAAATATTTACGTTATAAAAAGCATGCTAGAGACAAAAGTAGTTGGGTTGTGGTTGCACACAACCGACTAAGAGCGACATATCCAACGATCAAAAGATGCCTTGTCATACTGTTGGGAACTGGCTGGACTGAACCAGCTAAAAAACTAGTAAGTAGTTCATGCATAGACGTGCTAGATATAGAACCTGAAATACTAATTAAGATTTTATCAAAATACAATATAGCATTTGCATGGAATGAAAAAGACGATGTAACCCCAAAAATTGCACTACAAGAGTTTCAGAAATTAACTGAAGACAAAAAGAAGCAGATTGGCAGAGAAATTGTAGAGTCCATAGGACTTAGAGAAAAGATTGAAAATTGGTTCAAGCAATATATAATTGGTGAGGATCCCCCAGAAGAAAAACTTAGGTTAGATTATATATGTAAGAAAGATACAACATTAGATAAATTCATTTCCTGAACAGAACCAAACTCTCTCTGAGTTTGACTGAATGTCTCCGACCAGATTTGGCGACATAAGTCCATTTAGTACCTCTATCTCTTAATACAAAAATCTTTGCTTCCCTGAAACCAATGCTTTTTCCAATTTTTGCTAAGAATTCATCTGTGGGTATATGAACTCCATAAGGTGCAGAATCTCCTAAAACCATTCCAAAATATGCTCCATCTTTTAGGACTCGATACACTTCTTCCATAGCTTTTAACATATCGTTAAAGTATGCTACAACCATTATATCATAGTCCTTTTTACCACCCTTTGATCTTTTTATTGATCTAAGCTGTTTTGATGCTTCTATCAGCTTCTCTCTAACTTCTGAATCCACTTTTTTATCTGGTAATAAGCCCTCTTTAAGACCTACCTCTTTTGCCTGATGGCTACAAGATACAATTAGTTTTTTTCGTATTTTTTCTGTAATCTCTCTCCATGATGATGCCCAACCTAAGAAATACAACTCTAGTCTAGTTCTGTCTGCATAGTCATAATTATTTAAATATGGTGGTGACGTAAAGGCTACACCGATTGAATTGTCATCTATGAAACTCATAGCTCTAGCATCAGCTTCGTAAATATCTGCTTGCACCTTTGGGTCATAATTTACTGTCCTCAGATCTTGCCACATCATTAATAATTGCTCCTTAAAGGCATCATAAACTGGTACGAGTCTCTTTTTCTTCTTTTTCTTTGGAAGAATATATGGCCATCCTACATCCACAGTAGTCACTTTACGTAAAATACAGATAAGCGCCAGCATAAAGAAATCTCTAACCTCATTATCATTGAACGTTTCCTCAATATATTGTTTAATTGCATAGAGCTCGCATAGAATTTGCTTGGAATAACATTTATGTAATAATTCAGGTTTTGATTCAATATCAAAATCATTAATATTAACATTGCTTAACTTCCTTCTGACATCACTTAATACTTTGTCAATACACACTTTTAATTCTTCTTTAATATTATAATCTCTAACTTTTATCTTAGCTATCCATGCTAAAAATGGATGCTTCTCGACACCTATAGATTGTATTTTTAATGTTTTCGCTACAACATTGGTAGTACCACAGCCTGTGAATGGGTCTAATACTAAACTGTCGTTACTTGGAGTAAATAACTTAAGAAACATTTGTGCAAATCTTGCTGAGAATCCTGCAGGAAATCTAAACCAACGATGAATAGGTTCATCCATGTTATCTGAGAAAGTGACTCTAGCGTTTCGTAAATTCATTGCTAAAAGCTCTTCGGGGTTTGTCTGTGTTTCTAACCATAAGTCTAGAGTCTCTTTCATCTTAAGCACCTCACACCTCTACAAGTTTATCAAGGAATTTTTGATCCTTATAGTTTCTCTAACAATTTTTTAATTTCTTCTTCCTTCCTTTTGAGCTCCTCTTTAAGTTTTCCAATTTCTTCTTTTATTCTTAAATATTCTTCTTTTACATGTCCAATTGATCTAAACAATTCTTTTCCTTCTTCCGTAAGCAGATAAACAATCTTCGGTTTTAAAGTGTCTTTCTCATGCTTAATTTCTTGCCTAATAAGACCCAAATTTATAGCCTCCTTAAGTCTTTTAGATAAAGTGCCAGAACTTATACCTAACTCCTTCAGTTCTCCGAAGCTTTTCTCACCATCTGATAATTCACATAGTATTTCAATTGCCCCAGCACTCTTGATGAACTTCTTTTCATCCATCTGTAGTTCAATTGTTTTTACACTATATATACTTTATCCTAGCAACCAATAGTTTTAAATACTTAGCTTAATTAAACTAAATTTAGATGAACTCGATGTGCATGTATTGTAGGTTTATACTTACTTTATAAAAAAAGATTGAAGAAATCGTATCTAATGCTCTAAAGGGCTTTAATTCTAAGATTAATTTAGCTGAATTCGTAAGTAAGCTTGATTTATCATCTTTAGAAACCTCTACTTCCTAAGGAGTATGAGAATAACTTTCATTTCAGATTTGATCCAGTTTCTATGGCTGGGGCTATAATCTTGAAGAAATTAAAAGGTATGAAATCGTTTGGGGAGCTTTATGATTATTTAAAAACTCATCCTGATGAGACCAAGCTTTTGGGTTCAACAGCAAGTTGCCAAGTAGGAGAACCCCTAAGCTACTTCCATTAACGAGAGAATTTCCACAGTTGTAAGAAGAATTATTGATGCGTTTGCAAGAATTTCAAGAAAGATAATACTTAGGAGAGGATTGATTCCAGATATTAATTTGAGTTACCAGCATGACGATGATGTTTCTGACAGAACTCTAAGAAGGAGAAAGAGAAAATACATTGAAAATCTCGTGAGGTTCTTTAAAGAGAACGTACTTTATCAGCTACAAATAGAAGTAAAACGCAACGGCATCTATACCAAAGAAGACTTGCTAAACTTGTTGTTACACATTGCTACCACCAACGATTTTGCTAAGAATGGATCTAAGACTTTTGAGAGTTTAAGTGGTAAAACACCCATATACCATTTAAAGAAGCTTAAGATTTATGAAGCCATAGAATCCTTGATAATAAGATACATAGACTGGACGTTTAACATTGCGAGAAGAATTATCCCAGAGTTCTTTGATATGAAGCTTGATGTGGCTATTGACATTACAGACTGGTTTTATTACGGAGAATGGGATGATTATGTCCTCCAGAACTCAACTAAAAAGAGGAAGTCATAAAGCTTACAAGTTCATGACCATCTGTATCGTTGAAAATGGAATAAGATTCACTTTGAAGGTTTTACCTCTTTCTTCTATGTTCGAGAGATACAAAGTCTTCGAAGAATTGTTGAGATTTGCATTGGATGGGATTAAGATAAACAGAGTCTATCTGGACAGAGGATTCTACGAGTTTCACGATAATATTTTCTACATGAGGATACATGTAGTTTTCTATGTGAAAGCAATTATGTCGCAATTCCTCCCCTTTCGAAAGGGAACTCCCTGCGACGAAAAGTTAAAGTAGTAAAATTATCAGTTCGTAGGTCATCTTATAATTTCTATTTCATCTCCCTCTCTGACCTCCTTGAGCTTTTTAAGGTCTCCAAAGACTTTTCCGAACACGTTAACGGGGCTGGCGGGTCTTATCTTGTCATCACTTATCGGAGTCTTCCCAAAGAAGATGCATATCGCCCTTCCGGGTATCCAGTAAGCGATGTCTCCCACATCGACAACCTCTTCTGAATTTTCCTCGAAATCAATTGTGAGGGAGTTTCAAAGTAAATCTCGTCACCCCATCTTTTTACAATTCCCTTAATCGGTAGCGATTCCGCAACGGCTCTAGTTGTTTTTAAATTATCGAAAAGCTCTGCCTTAAGTAAGATATCCCTGACCTTTATCCTCACTCTCATAGTATGAGAATTTTTGAAAAAAATATTTCTTACTTTCTGGTTCAATATTGGTATGCCGACATATGTCTTTGGGAAGGAGTCATTCCTGAAATTCTTGGAGGGACATTTAGACGAAGAAACAGTGATTGTTGTATCAAGCGATATAACTAATTTCAATAAAAGAAGGGTCGAATCATATACAGGAGAGGGCGATTACTACTTTGTCGAATTTGGAATTCCCGATATTTTTGAATTGAATGAAGACGAGGTCGATGAGTTAATGAAATATGCAATAATATTTGTTGACAAAGACGAATTAAACGAAGAGGGGAAGAAGCAGCTAAGACCTTAAATACTTTTTAACTATTTCAACAATTTTTTTTCTTGTAAAG
>CAZFVO010000072.1:0-5105 GCA_964522325.1 uncultured archaeon
ATCTTAAACTCTTCTTCGTTAACTACGTGGAACTCAAATGGATCTTCAAACCCCAGCTTCCTCAAGTTAGCTATAACTAAGCTCGGTTTCAGACGAGTTAAGATCAAGACGTCTATATCGCTCATCAATACGTGTTCGTCCCTCGCTACGGAGCCGAATAAGAAGACCTTGCTATCTTCGTCCAATTCCCTCATCCTCTCCTTCAGCTCCTTTAAGTATCGATCTAAGCTCTCGAACACCTCCTTCCTCCTCTTAGCCTCCTTAATCGCTAGATCTTTCGACAAACTCCTCGACCTCCTCTACGAACTTCTTAAGCCTTTCAACCTCTCCTCTTTCGAAATCCCTGGGAAAGTACCTAGCCGTGATGTACGCGTCTTCTAAGCTGGCGAACTCTAGAGATCTCTCGTCTTCGAACTTTTTAAATAGGTCTAGCTTTCCTAAGGACTCTCCCAGCAAGAGGAAGAGCCTTCTAACGGTATGGATTTTAGGAAACTCTAGCCCTTCTTCCAGTAGCTTAGCCTTTAGAAAGAGCTGTAGGGATTGTTCTAAGTTAAAGGCCGCTAAATCGAAATCTCCTCTCGAGAAATGGAAGTCCGCGGCATCCTTAAACTTCTTAGATCTCTCCAGCAGCTTTTCGATCTCCTTCCTTTTCACAATTTAAGCTATGAGTCTTGAGTATTTAAGCTTAAGTTTGAAAGGATGCGATGATTTTTATGAGACGTAAATTTGCTTATTGCCTCGACTTTAAGCCTTCTACGTCATAGCAGGAGCCGTTTTTAATCGTTGTATCGTAGGGACGAGCTTAACTTAAGTGGAGTGAGGAGATAGCGGAAGATACGCTCTCCGCTTGATAGCGCTCGTATTAATGGCCTTTTCCCCACTTATGGCATGTTCAACGGAGAACGAGCTGACCTCCTCACCTAAATATCCGTGCATCCTATCGGGACCTGTTTGGCTTCACTCCGCGGATTGAGTTTAGAAGTGGAGGCTCCGCTAGCTTAGCAATACGCTTATCAAGAGAGCTTCGTTCCGATTAAGCCGACTACCTACTTCAGTAGTAGGCTAGTAACGGTAGATATTGGAGATAAGCCTAGGTAACAGTTGATTTTTTGTAATATCAATTTTCGTAGAATGCTACGTTGTACTTTGAGGAAAATCGCATTTCAATACTCTCTATCGAGCTTGACCTAGCACCTACTCGAAATCGGCTCCTTCTCAAGCCAAGCTAAAATTATCCCTCTAAGCTTAAGCCGATTGATCAGTTAGGTGGTTAACGAGGCTATTGTTCTGCTCTAATCTTAACTGAAATGAGTTACAAAGCTTAGAGTTTTTCAATGAAATCCTTCAACGATAGCCTCACTAGTTCCTTAACTACATCGAAGTCCTCATCTTCTGAGATGGACAGCTTAACTCCTCTCAATAAGGCTGAGGCGCAATGTGTGGAATCTCTCGGGCTAAGCCGATATTCCTCCATTAACCGCTGAGCTTCGATAATTACCTCCGAGCTAACGCTTATTAACCTTAAATTTGGGAAGGCTAGGAGCTTTCTACCTATCTCGACTGAATCGGCATATCCCATGACCTTGTACACTACCCAAACTACTTCATCCCAAGTTAACGTAGACGTGTAAGCCTCAAGCTCTCCCGTAGCTATTTTCCTAAGAACTTCCTCAGCTCTCTTAGCCTTCGGTATCCCCTCATATATGACCGAGAATAGAAAGATGTTAGAGTCTACGTAAACCGGCTCTTTCAAGCCCCTCCTCGAGCAACCGCTTTACATCCACTTCCCGCTTCAGCTTCTTAGAATAGGTCGCTCTGTAGTAGCTGACGTAATCCTCTACGGGAGGCGTGGCTCTCCTTATGACGGATCTCGTCTCCTCTGAGCTCCACAATTACTTCAACTCCTTCCCTGAGGCCGAGCTTATCCCTAATTTCCTTAGGAATAACGACCTGTCCCTTAGGCCCTATAGTTCTCCTGTTTTTCATACCACAAGTTATATGTACATCTCGTATTTACAACATATATGCTCGAACTATTCAGGCAAGCTACACGAAAACCGTTCCTAACATAGCACATAGAGATCTCCAGTACATGTCGAGGAGTCTAGCTATTTTAAAGCGGCTACAGGACACTCCACACGCATTCTGCAACTTTCAATTAACGAGCTTGAAGCCGAGGTTCAGCGATGTCTGCCCCAACGGGTTTACGGCCATCTCGCTCGTCTTCAGATCTCCATCACCTCTCCAAGCTTTACATCGGGCTTTACGAATCCCGTAAGCTATTCAAGGTAGAAGTTGCTGAAACGCCCTCCATTAGAGCGGGAGTTTAGTTCTCGCATCACGTAATAACGCGAGCTTTTATAAGAATATTGATATTAAGAGAATCAATATGCTTATAAAGAATTGATATTGTGAAAATCAATATGCTTGAAGAACAGAACCCTTGGTGGAGAGGGAGGGAGTGCATCGAGGAAGACGAGGATTACAGGAAATGGTCTTCGGCTAAGCTGAAATGGATACCGAGCCTCTTCTACGAGATAAAGCTCGAGCCCTTCTCCTTAAACTTCGTATTCGGCCCTAGGCAGGTCGGAAAGTCTACCTTGATCAAGTTGCTGATAAAGAAGCTGCTGGACGATGGCGTAGAGCCTAAGGCCGTCTTCTACTACCGTTGCGATGAGCTCTCGGACTATAAGGAGCTAGGAGAGGTCATAGATGAGTACTTGAAGTTTAGGAGAGGAGTTAGGACCTCCTACATATTCCTAGACGAGGCTACTATGCCTCGTGAATGGTATAGAGCGATAAAGCTTAGGATAGATATGGGCTTATTTAGAGGGGATGTCCTAACTTTAACCGGCTCCCTCTCGATGTACGTTAAGAGGGAGGTGGAGACCTTTCCAGGTAGGAGGGGGAAAGGCGGAGATTACGTAATGTACCCTTTAAGCTTCAGGGAGTTCTTGAAGGTGAGGAGCCCGGATATCTTCAAAGCGATCAAACCTCTAGACCTCGGATCCATAACCTTAGATAGGCTTTCGAGGCCTTGGAGGAGAGAGGTACAGGAGGCATTTGAGGATTACCTCAAATGCGGAGGCTTTCCCTTATCCGTTAGATCTTATCTAGAAGATGGAAGGATTTCGGAAGAGGTAACGAAAGCTTACCTATCTTGGATCATGGGAGATATAGCTAAGCTAGGCAAGAGCGAGCCCCTCGTAAAGAGGATACTTAAGGCCGTAATCGAGAAAGCCCCCTCTGCCTTGAGCTGGCATAGCTTAGCGAAGGAGCTAGACGTAGGCTCTCATCGAACCGTTTTCCAGTACGTAGATCTACTGGAAAAGCTGTACATAGCTAAGGTCCTGCACTTTTACGATCCAAGCTCGGGCAGCTTCGTCTTTAGAAAGGAGAAGAAGGTGCACGTTACCGATCCCTTCCTGTACTACGTCCTCTCTAGATGGTGCTTAACCTCTAGACCTCAAGATCCCGTCTTAGCCGAATCCGTAGCTGCGTCCCACCTAGCTAGGCTGTACGACGTAGGGTACTGGAGGAACGGAAGCGAGGTGGACATCGTCGTGGATCTGGGAAGGGAAGCCCTAGGGTTCGAGGTTAAGTACGGTAAAAGGCCAAAGCTCTCTAAGCTAATCGTAGGGAAGATGAGGAGGCTTTTCAACTTAACGCTTGAGACCTTTTCCGAAAGCCCTCCCGCAGCTCCTCTAAGCCTCTTTTTAGCTCATCTCCACGTATAGCTCGCAGAACTTCAAGGAGCCGTCGGAACGCGCTGAACCGCGAAGGACGAGGTGTAGAGGTATGTGTAGGTGTAAGCAATATATCTACAACGATATATTTAAAATACAGATTTCTAAACTACGTGATATGAAGAAGGCTCTCGCTATATCGATTATGCTCATCTTCGTGTTTTCCTCATCTCTTACGGTCAGAGCGCAGCCGGCATCTCCCGAGAGCTTGATCTTTACCGTGTACGAAGACGGGGCCGTATACGTAGATTACAAGCTAGACGTAGACCCTACCTATCCTAGCGTAAACGTAACGCTCTTCGGACGTACGTTCGAGAACTTAATGGTAGTAGATGAAAGAGGTCTTCCCCTATCCTTTAGCTTATTCAACAACACGATATCCGTAAACACCCTCGGATCTTCTTCGATCCGCATATCCTACACTACGATGGATCTAACTAGCAAGTTCGGTAGGTACTGGAGCTTCAACGTCAGCACTCCTATACCGTCTACGATCGTACTTCCGAAGGGGGCATCGATATTGAGCTTAAACGAGGTCCCAGAATCTATAGTGAGCAGAGACGGTAGTACGGTAATTACGATGCCGCCTGGAAGCGTTGAAGTGACCTACGTAGTTGGGATTACGGGAACTAGGGAACACGCGCAGATCTTGCTAAGCGATGTAGAGGACTTAATTGAGGAGGTGAAGTCCCTAGGAATTATAGTAACCGATGCCGAAGACATGCTCTCCAAAGCTAAGGAGGCGTTTAACGAAGGCAATTACGCCCTTTCAGAAGACCTATCGGCTAAGGCTAAGGAGCTCGCTATACGAATTAACGCTACCGCCTTCGAAGCAAGAGAGGCTATAGAGGAGGCGGAGGAGGCTATATCGAAAGCGGAGGAAGAGGGGAGAAGCGTAGGGCTAGATTTAGCTAAGGAGGCCTTGGGAAGAGCTAAGGATAGCTACGATAAGGGGGAGTATCGGAAATCGCTCGACCTAGCTAATCAAGCTAAGGATTTAGCTGAGGAAGCTAAGGCTCCGGCTAAGCCTATTCCGTATACGTGGATCTTAATCGCGGTAGTTATCGTAGCCCTAATAGGCCTCGTGATATACAAAGCTAAAGGGAGGAGCTCTTACGAAAAAGAAAAGAGGGAGATCGATTTAGAGAAAATATTTAACGAAAAGCCGGATTTAAAGCTGGAGGATAGGGAGGTAGTGAGGTTCTTAGCTGAGAGCGGAGGAGAGGCGTTCGAATCCGAGATAAGGGAGAGGTTTCAGCTTCCTAGAACTACTACTTGGAGGTTAATTAAGAGGTTGGAGAGGGAGGGGATCGTAGAGGTTAGAAAGGTAGGAGGACGAAATCTAGTGAGGGTAAAGGC
>CAZFVO010000073.1:0-5080 GCA_964522325.1 uncultured archaeon
ACCCGGGACCTACGGATTATGAGTCCGTCGCCCCAACCAGCTAGGCCACCTCGGCCTACTGGATTATAGAAAGGGGCAGCTATTAAAGGTTTTCGAAAGAAAAATAAAATAATAACTGAGTAGAAATTAAATTTTGAGAATATCCTTTGCAGCCATCTTTATATCATCTTCTCTAACAGTCTTTCTACCAGCGTTCTTTGCAAGTTCCGAAGCTCTCTTAGCAATCTTCATAGCATACTCCTCTATAGCCTTTGCAAGTTCAACCTTAGCAGATTCACTAACTCTCTGTGCCCCAGCCTTTCTAATTATTCTCTCTACTGGTGCAAGTGGCAGCTCCATACAAATCACCCCCGTCTTTAATTATTTTAATTTTCTACACAACCATTATATAAATTTTTAGGTTGCTTGGAGGAACGTATAAATAACAATTCCCGAACTCGAGTTGAGGTGGTTGTGATGGACATGGAAAAGCTTAAAGAATTGATTAGAGAGAATTATGAGGTTATAGATGCAAATGAAACCATTTCAAAAGTTGTTCCGATGCTTGAGAAGTGGGAAGGAAAGAGTGCAATACTTGTCGAGGAGAACGGGGAAATAATTGGAGTCATTAGGGAGAGAGATCTTATAAGAGGCTGTGTTATGGTTAATCCTCATGAGACTAAAGTAAAACACTTCGTCATAAGGACTGGTATAATTCCACTGAATGAGATATCACCAGAGAGGGTTGCAAGGAGATTCATTGAGGACTCAACGCCTTTCGTAGTGGTAAAACTAAACGGTAGATATGGTGTTATATACATTGATGATTTTCTAAGTTTACTACTTAAGAAGGATCTAAGTGAAGTTAAGGTAAAGGATGTGATGAATCCAGAAGTTATAACTGTTCTTAAAGATGCGACCGTTGCAAAAGCCCTAGCGACGATGAGGACGAACGGTGTCGATAGGGTAGTTGTGGTGGATGAGAACTACAAGGTTGTAGGTGTAATTACTGGTAAGGATGTTGTGGACAGAATCTTCGCACCTCGTAAGAAGGCAAGAACAGGAGATTTCAGCGGTGAGAAGGAGAAAAGTTTGTCTATCAGAGTTGAGAGTATAATGAGTTATCCAGTGATTACAGCTGGGAAAGATGAATCCATACCAGATGTGATCGACAAGATGATAGAAAACAACATTTCAAGTGTCGTGATAACGAAGGATGGCTTTCCTGAGGGAATTATCATAAAAAAAGACATTCTTGAATACTTCCTAAAGCAGGCGATTCCAGTAAAGTACACATTTCAGGTTGTTCTTAAAGATGTTACACTTGACGAGTTTGAGATGGATAGGATCAACAGAGATCTAGAAAACTTCTTGGACAAGTTCAAGGAGTACTTTGGTGATGCAATTCTATTTGTCTACATGAAAAGACATAAGGAATTCTACAGGGGATTACCACTGATATACGTTAGACTGAAGCTTGCAAGCGATAAAGGTGTATTTTTCGCAACTGGTGAGGGATGGGGTGCCGAATATTCTTTACATTCTGCCTTAAGAAAACTTGAAAGATCAATATTGGAACACAAGGATCTACAGATGGATAAGAAAATGATAAGAAGGTTTTATGAAGATGTTTTCTCAGATTTTATTAGCATATAAATCGCAAATTTTTTAATCTTTTCAAAACAAATTTTAATAAATGGATGAGGAAGGCAAAGTAAAGGCAAAACTTTTGATCGAAGAGGAAAGAAGGGTGGAGGGAGAACTCATAAAGATTATTCAACTCACCAAACCTTTAAAAGCAAACTACAAACTATGAGGACATGCAAATTAAACCACCAGAAGAAGGGGAAAAGATAGTATACAAGGACGGTAAGCTGATTGTTCCAAGGAATCCCATAATTCCCTTTATCGAGGGAGATGGGATTGGTGTAGATGTTACTCCAGCTGCAATAAGGGTTTTGGATGCAGTTGCTGAGAAGATTGGAAAGGAGATTGTTTGGTTTGAGATCTACGCTGGAGAAAAAGCTTACAAGCTTTACGGAGAGTATCTGCCAAAGGAAACTCTTGACGCAATAAGAGAGTACAGAGTTGCACTGAAAGGACCATTGACGACACCGGTTGGTGGTGGATATAGAAGTTTGAATGTTGCAATAAGACAGATACTCGATCTGTACGCTTGTGTAAGACCCGTTTATTACTTAAAGGGAGTACCGAGTCCCCTGAAGAACCCTGAAAATGTCAACCTTGTTATATTTAGAGAGACGACTGAGGATGTCTATGCGGGTATAGAGTGGAAGATGGGAAGTGAAGAAGCTTTAAAAGTTATAGAATTTCTTGAGAGAGAGTTTGGGATAAAGGTGAGGAGAGACTCTGGAATTGGTCTAAAGCCTATAAGTGAGTTCGCAACGAAAAGAATTGTTAGGATGGCCATAAGGTATGCTATAGAGAACAAACGCAAGAGTGTCACACTTGTTCATAAAGGGAACATAATGAAGTATACCGAAGGTGCTTTCAGAGAGTGGGGTTATGAAGTAGCTTTAGAGGAGTTTAGAGATTACGTTGTAACTGAGGAGGAGCTTTGGAACAACTACAATGGAGAGATTCCTGAAGGAAAGATCGTTGTAAAGGATAGAATTGCAGATAACATGTTCCAGCAACTCTTGCTTAGAACATCTGAATACGATGTGATAGTCACTCCAAACTTGAACGGTGACTACCTGAGCGATATGGCAGCTGGCTTGGTTGGTGGTTTGGGAATTGCTCCTGGCTCGAATATAGGTGATGGGATCGGTGTCTTTGAACCAGTTCACGGTTCAGCACCGAAGTATGCTGGACAGAACAAGGCTAATCCAACAGCTATGATACTCACTGGCGCTTTAATGTTTGAGTTCTTGGGTTGGAAGGAAGGTAGCGAGCTCATAAAAAAGGCTGTAGAGATGACGATACAGCAGAAAATAGTTACATATGACTTACATAGACACATAGGAGGAAAACTTGTCGGAACAAGGGAATTTGCGGATGCTGTGATTGAAAATCTGCAAACACTATAATTTTTGGTCATGCTTTGTCATTCGGTAACTGTTGATTAGGAAGTTAGTAATTATTATTTTATTAATATATCTTATGATTATTATTTTATTTTTATATATTAATAAAATTGTTCACTAATTTTCAATAGAACATAAGCGAAAAAATAAAATTGTGTTATAAGAGAACATGTAACATGGTAGTCCCTGATGTGAATGTAGAGGATATCATGAGCAAGGATTTGGTCATGGTGGAGCCAGATACAACAGTTGCTGAGGCTTTGAAGATAATGCTTGAGAAAGGTATAAGATCTGTAGTCGTTAAGCCAACAGATGAGAGAGACGTTTATAGTGTTGTAACCATAAGAGATATAGTTTACCGTGTGATTGCCAGAAATTTAGATCCGAGAGAGGTAACTGTCTGGAAAATTGCAACGAGACCAGCAATCACGATCCAGAAAGGAACTCGTTTAAGTATTGCTATTGAGTTTATGAGAAAATTCAACTTGGCAAGGGTAATAGTCGCAGATGGGAGTAAACCAGTAGGAATGTTGGCTTTAATGGACATAATAAGGGCTGTTAAAGAGAAAATTGAGAAGGAGGAATGAGTTCACCAAAAGACAATGCTTTATTAAGATTTAAGCTTTATTATAATATACTAAACTTATTTCAATAGAGTATCTTGGTCACAATTTTTATAGCAAATCGATGTTCTCTTTCAAGTGTATCGAGTTAGTGAGAGGGACTTTGTCATATTAACGGAAGTTCTGAGAAAAGCTGATGAAATAAAACCTACACAATACGCTAAGAGGATAGTGTTTGAGAAGTACAAGATACTTGGTACCCATGTCGACAGAATTTTAACAGCCGTTTATTATAAAATAATGAAAAAACTTGGTATAATCGACAAGATTATAAGGGAGCTCGTCGGAGCACACCCAAACATACTCGATCCATGGCTAAGATCAGCTCTAAGAACTACGATAGAGTTTCTAGTTTTTGAAAAGAAGTACACGAAACATTTAAACAAGGATAGAGTTAAGAAAGTCGTTGCAGATTTTCTGTCAAAGGTTACTCACCCCTATGTTGGAATGTACTACTTTGAGATATTTGACACCATTGCTAACTACAAGCTTGAGCCAAAGGATGAAGTTGAAAGGCTTGAGTTTGAGTACCTTTTGCCAGCTTGGTACATCAGAAAGATGAAAGAACTCCTAGGTGATAAGGCTGAAGAACTTTTCAAGGCTTTCAACAGAGAACCGATGATAAGCATAAGAGTAAATACACTTAAAGCTACAGTAAAAGATGTTATGGATCATCTCAGAAGAGAGGGAAAGGATGTGATTGTAAGTGATGTAGTTCCTACTGTTCTCAAGTTTGAAGGACCGTACGATTTTGACAAGTCAAAGCTTTACAAAAAAGGAAAGTTTGTAGTTCAGGAAGAAGCTTCGGCTTTGGCCTCTCTACTTCTGAGTCCTCGACCCGATGAGACCGTTGTGGATTTGTGTGCTGCTCCTGGTGGAAAGACAATACATATGGCTGAGCTGATGAGAAACAAGGGCATAATACACGCCTTTGATGTGGATGAGCTTAGGCTTAAGAGGATGGAAGAACTGATCAAAAAGTGTGGCATTAAGATAGTTAAGATATACAAGATGGATGCGAGAAAAGCTGTTGAAGTTTTGGGAAGTGAAATTGCAGATAAGGTCATGCTTGATGCTCCTTGCACATCCGATGGAACTTTGATGAAAAATCCAGAACTTAGATGGAGGATAAGGGAGGAGAAGATATGTGAGCTCGCTCAATTACAGTACGAACTGCTCAATACTGGTATAGAACTACTTAAGCCTGGTGGGAGAATTCTTTATTGCACATGTTCGATGTTTAAGGAGGAGAACGAAGAAGTTGTAAAAAGAGTTTTAGAGGAGAGAGATGACATTAAGCTAGTTCCTTTGGAAGGTTACTACTCTGAAGGTTTTCTGAAAGGGACTATAAGGGCATTTCCTCATAGACACAATACTATCGGATTCTTCTATGCTCTGCTTGAAAAAGTTCAATAAGCTGTCAAGTAAAAA
>CAZFVO010000074.1:0-4944 GCA_964522325.1 uncultured archaeon
TAAGCGGTTGTACAACCAACGACATAGCTCAAGCTGCTCGTTTAGAATCTGTTGAACAGTTTTCGATGGGTAGATGCGGAACTTGTAGCTGAACTTTATCAATTTTTAGCTGGAGAAATTATATAAGCTTCTTCCCATCCCCTCCCCTACTTCATCTCCCCACTGAAGTAAAAGGCTTTCGTAGCGACGTTGCAAGGGTTACGATAATGCCGTGAAGTCGAGTGAGTTTCGCGGATGTGCCTGCAAGACGGAAAGTTCCGGTTCTTTTTCTCTCGCCAGCTATTCAGAGCTTTCTCGGCTACAGAGTGATCATTTACGGTAGCGAGCTGATAGCTGTAGCCATAAGCGTCGCCTATCTCTACAGCTCAGCCGTCATTTTTGGCTTAGAGGGCAAGTACTTCTGGGAACTCGCTACGCTTATCGACATCATGCTCCTCGGTCACTGAATAGAGATGCGCTCTGTTCTTGGCGCCTCTCGCGCTCTCGAGGAACTTGTGAAGATAATACCCTTAACCGCTCACCTGATAAGGAACGGTGAGATCGTAGAAGTGATCGACATCTCTTGCCGCCAAATCTGGGTTGCTGATCAGGGACAGGCAGACCTTTGAGAGGGTCAAGGATGTAAAAGCTGTGGTGTTCGACAAAACAGACACGCTCACTGAGGGTAGATTTGGTGTCACGGACGTAATTTCGTTCGAAAATTCCAGCAAGGAGGTACTAAGGCTTGCAGCCTCCCTCGAATCCAACTTGGAGCATCCAATTGCGAGGGGAATCGTTGAGAGTGCTGTAAAGAGGGGCATTAAGCTGCTGCCAGTAGAAAACTTCACGGCCATGCTGGGGAGGGGCGTCGTTGCCGGCAGGAAGCTGAAAGTCGTCAGTCCGGGCTACTTGGTTGAAAACGGAATTGAATTAGTCAAAGGACGGTGGAGAGACGGTAATCGGAGCGATTGCTCTAGCAGACATAATCAGAGATGAATCAAGAGAGGCACAGACGTTGAAACAGCGGACATCATTCTGGTGAGAAACGATCCGCGAGACGTTGCAGATGTCATAGAGCTGTCTAAGAAAACCTATTCGAAGATGTTTCAGAACCTCCTATGGGCGACTGGTTACAACGTCCCCGCAATTCCGCTTGCTGCCGGGGTTTTGTACTCCTACGGAATTCTGTTGACTCCAGCCATTGGAGCGATGCTGATGAGCCTCAGCACGGTCATAGTTGCTGTCAACGCAAAGTTGCTGAGGTGATATCTCAGCAAAAATGTGGCCGAAAGATGTTTTTCATGGCGAGAGTTGGGATAAAAGGGTACAGATATTTCTCTATTTCTTTTTTAGTCTCATCCTGTAGCATCATGAACCCAGAGTGAGACCGACGACCTTTCAATACGGATAATAACAGACCAATTTGTTTACACATCGGTTAAGGATTTATTTTTTGGGAAAAATTATTATTGGATCAATAACAACGTAATAGATGGACAAAGAAATCGAATGGTATAGGACTCCGATTCCAGAGGTCTTTGGACTTGTTAAAAGTTCACCTCAGGGTATAACAGATGAAGAAGCCGCAAAAAGGCTTGTATTATATGGCTATAATGAGATTAAAGAAGAAAAGAAAATTAGCGAAATTTTAAGATTTCTATCCCACTTTAACGATCCTCTAATTTATATTTTAATAATATCTGGTTTAATAACGATATTTCTCCTTCGATATGTAGATACGACCATAATATTCCTAGTCGTGCTGATAAATGCGGTAATAGGCTATACTCAGGAAAGAAAAGCAGAGAAAACGATTGAATCTTTAAAGAAGATAGTAGAGGTTAAAGCAAGGGTAATAAGAAGGGTTGAAAAAGATATTCCCGCAAAAGAGCTAGTTCCCGGGGATGTAATAATAATAGAAGCCGGGATGAAGGTTCCAGCAGATGCGAGGCTTTTTGAAGTTAAAAATCTAACCGTCGATGAATCTTTGCTAACGGGCGAATCCACACCAGTTGAAAAATTTTCTGAAACTATTCAGGAGAAGACTGCTGTTGAGAGAAACAACATGGTCTTTGCTGGGACGCTTGTTCTTGAAGGATACGGAAAAGCTGTTGTTGTTGCTACAGGCGAGAATACTGAGTTAGGAAAGATTGCAAAGACAGTTAAAATAGAAAAAGGTGTTGAAACACCTTTGCTACGTAGAATAAAGCGTCTCAGCAAATTTATTTTCTTTATAATCGTTGTGGTTTCGATCTTCAATTTTACAGTTGGATTGTTAAGAGGTTACGACCCTACATTCATGTTCTTAGCCTCTGTTAGCTTAGCTGTTGCGGCAATTCCTGAAAGCTTGCCCGCTCTTGTGACAATGAGCCTTGCAATTGGTGTTAAAGACATGGCAAAAAGAAAGGCTATAGTTAGAAAGCTACCGGCTGTAGAAACTCTAGGAAGTGTTACGACGATATGCACGGACAAAACCGGAACACTTACACAGAACAAAATGAAGGTAATAAGAATATTTGCTGGAGGGAGGGAGTATGATATCGAGAGTAATGGTTCTATTCTCAGCAGAGAAGAACTTGCAGAACATCTTGATATCTATCTCACGATAAAGGCTGGCTACATATGCAACACAGCAATTTATTTTTTAAAAAATGGAGAAGCTATAACGAGTGGAGATCCAACTGAAGTAGCCCTCCTCGAAGTTGCATCGCTGGCAGGAATTAAAAAACAGTATAAAATTATTGACGAAATTCCGTTTGACCCTGCATTACGCTATATGGCAACTGCAGTAAAAGAGGGAGAATTCGTGGAAATCTATGTAAAAGGTTCAATAGAAAGAGTTCTTTCAATGTGCAGATGGGCTTTGGTGGAAGGAAGAGTAGTAGAGCTTGATGAACACCACATTCACAAGATAGCATCAGAGTTTGCCCTTCAGGGTTTAAGGGTTCTGGCATTTGCATACAAGTTTGTTGACTTAGAAGAATTTGGTAGTATTGAAGATAACCTTGACGATCTAATCTTCCTCGGTCTTCAATGCATGATCGATCCTCCAAGGGAGGAATGTTATGAAGCGATCAAAAAGTGTAAAGAAGCTGGTGTAAGAGTCATCATGATAACTGGGGATCATCCAAATACTGCATTATTTATTGCAAAAGAGCTTGACATTAACGGCAGTGTTATAACGGGTGATAGAATCGAAAAAATGAACGATGAAGAGCTTAAAGAAGTATTAAAGAAAACAAACATATTTGCAAGAATCTTGCCAGAAATGAAGCTGAGAATAGTCAAATTATTACAGGAAATGAGCGAAACGGTTGCAGTTACTGGAGATGGTGTAAACGATGCTCCTGCATTAAAGAGGGCTGATATTGGCGTTGCAATGGGCTCCGGCACGGAGGTAGCTAAAGAATCTGCTGAAATAATTTTGCTTGATGATAATTTTGCAACAATCGTAGAAGCCATTGATGAAGGTAGAAATGTCTTTAGAAAGATTCAAAAGATTCTTGCATGGTTGCTACCAACTAATGTTGGAGAGGGGCTTGTAGTTCTTACAGCCTTTCTTTTGGGCATCACGCTTCCGATTCTACCGGTGCAGATCCTCTGGATTAATACGGTTACGGCTGTGCTTTTAGGAACGACTTTAGTTTTTGAGCCTAGAGAGCCAAATCTGCTTAAGCTCAGGCCGATAACGGGGGAGTTGCTGAATCCGGTGATTTTATTCAGGATAATCTGGGTAGCTACGGTTTTGGTCGTGTGTGCATACCTTCTTTATTTCAGATACAGCGAAAACGAACTGATAGCCAGAACAATAGCAATGAATGTTATAGTGTTTTTTGAAATATTCTACCTGCTGAGCGCAAGAAGCATTGATTTGAGCTTTATAAAAACTCTGAAGTTTAAAAACAGGGCTATCTATTTGGGTATTTTTGCAACGATCGTTTTGCAGTTGATGGCGACATATTCACCTAACTTTAACGCAATTCTGCATACCGCACCGCTTGATGCAAGCATGTGGCTTGAAATTGTAACCGTATCTTCCTTAGTATTTCTCTTTGCTGAGCTGGAGAAATACATAAGAATAAATTTTTTACAAAAACTAAATCATTAAAGTCTGAAACCTGAGAGGTCGAGGAGGTTTCAGCAGAGGTTACGAGATAGGCACAACATTGAAGAAGCCGGATAGGGGGCGATTTACTGACCTTTACCCCTCTTTGGGTGAAGATGATGAGAAAACGATGTCGGATACATGCCGAAAATGGTTACGTTATAATATAATCCCATTATTTTAAAAATTCTAACATTTCTTTGTCGCTGACATCGTGCCACTCTAAGTAGGCATCAGCGACCGCGTAGGGATAAACGTCCCTCAGGTTTACGCAGAAGATGCCGTCGCAGTTTCCGGAAATCAAATTAATTGCATGCGAAGAAGCTGTAGGAACGGCAACGTAGATTTTATCGTAAAATCTTCTCGCACTTTTTAAAGCCACCAACATTGTATATCCAGACGCCAAGCCATCATCAACGAGAAATGCATTCCCATCCCCCTCTCCAATTAAACATTCTTCAGGAATTATCTTCAACCTTCTTGCAATTTTTTCTTCAGTTTTCCTTATCTGCTCTTTAACAACCTTATCACTAATCTTGTAGTAGTGAACTACACTCTCATTCGGCTCAAAGTCGCCGAACATGCTTACTGCACCAAAACCCGCTTCAGTCGTCCACGGGAACAGTATCTTCGAGACTAGCAATACTTTCAATTTCAAACCGATTTTTTTAGCCATTGCCGAAGCTACTGGAACTCCTCCTGCTGGTATCGCAACCACATCCGTTTTATCTGCATCCACATCAAGATGCTTCAAAATTAAGTCGGCGAGCTTGTTTCCGGCATCTATTCTATCTCTGAAGACCCCAAACTTGTTGTAGTATTTCTTGTCCTGGATTACGAACATACCAATAAAGTTAGGC
>CAZFVO010000075.1:0-4940 GCA_964522325.1 uncultured archaeon
ACATCCATGATGTAATCTTTATCTGCTCTCATACGTAAACGACCTCTTTTAAAATGTACTCCCTTATTGTTGGCTTTAAAGCCCGTTTCATGACTAAATCGACTTTAACACCCAAGAGTTCGGTGAGATAGTTTTCAAGCTCCACGAATTCCAACAACGTAGGAGTTTCTTCGAATTCTACCAGTATATCTATGTCACTCGTTTCCTTCTGTTCTCCTCTAACGTATGAACCGAATAGACCAATCTCCTTAACTTTGAATTTTTTCCTTAACATCTCTCTGTTTTTTGTTAATATTTCTTTTATCTCATATAGGCTTTTCATCTCAATACCTCCTCGATAACTACATCCAAAACATCTCCTTCTTTTAAATCCGTGTGGGATTGAACCACAACTGCTCCAAGCCGTGGATCGTATATCGCTACAAACTTTGTGTGGTGGAACTTGTGAGCTAAAAAGCAGTGAAGCCATATCGGCCCCCTTCCCGAAATTATGACGCCCTTTCTTGGATTAACCTTTGGTATCTCCAAGTCTTTTAACTCCTCGGGTTTTATCGGGTTTTCGAGTTCGAAATGGACTATCGTGAAGTTTCCGAGTTCTTTAGTTGTGAATTTCATTCTTTATCACTCAATCTAAACATCATAGATTTTACGGCGTAGGTTATAACTTCCTCCTTTGACTTATACTTGAATTGAATTACATCGAAGAATCTTCGAACCATTGTGACGTTGTATTCGAATCCAGAATGTGCTATAAAATTTCTGACGATTCTCTCAGTTGAAGATGTGTTGTCTGATCCGCTAATTCCACTAACTTTTATGTAATTCATCAGAGGCTTCCACTTGCTTTCTATATGTCTTTTTGGTTTACCGTTTGTAGTTAATATCTCCTCAAGATATTTGATCTGTTCTCCAACTATTACCCCCACTCTCGGCAGATTCTTGAACAGCTTATCCGAGATAGCTTTCAGCTCCTCAAGAGACAGTTCCTGTTTGGGCAGACTTTGAAATGTATCGATGGTATTCAGAACTCTTAGGAAATAGTAGAGTTTTGAAAGCGTTTTAAAATCTGAATCGAGTTTTGATTTTCTTTTAACGATCTTTCCATTCACATCGATGCTCTCAAAGAATGCGTTCAATCTGTCATCAACTTCGTTTTTAACCTCCTTATCCTTCGGATAGAACGTTGCGAATACAAGTGGAAATCCGTTTGCTACTGAGCTTATGAAAGCATTCCAACGATTAAAGGTTTCATTCAAAAGACTAAAGATAGGTTTCGGTCGAACTTTCTGATGATTTTCAACTGGTTTTATATTTAGCTTAACATCTTTTAACTTTTCCTTAGCAACTCCCCTCGGATAAGGTTCGGAATTCAAAACCGTAAGTTTAACGTTTCTTAAATAAGATACCAATCCTAATAGGTTTAATACCGCTCGATACGTTAAAACAGGCATAAAGTTTATCCCATGAGTTAAATCAAGATAAACCTCCATGTCGGTAACAGGTAACCGTTCAGCCAGCTTGTAAGTAACGTAGTGATAGTAATCAAGAATATCGCCATGAACCTCGATATTTTTGAATACACCAACTCCAGGAGCAATTATCAAATCAATATCATCAAATCTTTCCTCAAGCTTGACCTTCACGAAATATCCTATTCTTTCTCTAATATCTTCCAATATCTCATCGTAACTCGAAAAGTCCCGTTGTTCTATAGGTGGCTCATTCGTTTTTTCATTGATCAAATTTGCTAATGTATCGACGACTATCACGATTATTCTATTAGGTTCTATTGCCTCTTTTAGGATAGGTAATGTGCAAAAGGTGTTCATAGCAATCTTAGTGTTTTCATTTTCGTAAACATAGGTTATATCACCCCACTCAAAGGGATTTCCCCATGGAATTATCAGAACTTTTTCCATTCACCACACCCCCATAAAACACAACCCATAACCCAACTTCATCAATTCTCCAAGCTTTAAATAGGGTTTATCATGTTCGATTTTACCTTCGAACTCGACGAAATAGACACTACCCTGCGGAACAGCGTATCTATTTGACTTTGGCTTATTTTCTGCATAATCCCAACCACTTAAGGTTAAAGGTTTGCCGATGAGCGGATAAACGTTTTTGATTGAAATATTTAATTCTTTTTCAAGGAGGACTTTAATATCCCAAGTATAACTGTTACCGTTTTTAACTAAAAGCGGTGTCGCAATGTAGAGCTTAAACCTCCCACTTTTGTTAATTTCTTCCCTTACTTTACCCCAAGCCTTTTCAAGTTTGCTCAAAGGATTTTCATTCTCAAACTTAAACTTGGCAAATCTACCCTCACCACCCAACTTTATCAACCCATCTTCACCTAAGAACGCTCTAACATCCTCGCATCCATCACCTAACCAAACAGATAGTGTAACACCTCTGTTAAACCTCAAGAATTCAGCCTTGTAAAAGTATCCTTCTTCAGTTACCTTCGCATCTCCCAATCTTATTCCAATTCTACTTTCCCTTGTGAAGAGATCATCTCTTATGATATCTTCAAGTTCGTTCTCGTTTAGATCACATTTGAGGTAATCAATAAGATGTTTATAGCTCAGATAACCGCCAACACTCTTAAAGTGGATGTGCCTACCACTAAAGATAAATCTACCATTCCAAATTTTCAGAGGTTTCACAAAGAAATAACCTTCAACACCTTTAGCTGTAGCTATATCGAGTGGAGTGGCAAAAAATTCTTCATCCTTAAACAGAAAATGTCCTAAAATTGTAAATTCTGGTTCATCCTTTCCAAAACCTACGAGTTTTTTAGCATTGTTGGAAAAATTAGAATCAATCAAAATCTTACTTCTTATAGCTCCAGCTATGACTTGAGGTAAAGGAAAAATACTCCTCGCTAAATGACCTTCTCCAGCCATGAAGGGTTTGGACTCTCGGAAGAGTAAAACATCGTTAGGTTCTATTAGAATTCTCATAACTTTCACCTCCAAGCTCAGCATCGCAATCGACCAAAATCTTCAAAAGGATAAATAAACCCTTTATCTGCTTCTTTAAGATCAAGCCATAGAGTTTTTCATAGAAACTACAGTTGTTTTCCTTCAAGTAATCACGCAAAATTGTCTTAAGCCTATCATATAATCTTCCACACGTAAGATTATCTTTGCTGATTAAATCTAAAATCTCTGAGTTAATCCTGTCGAGTGATGATCTTTTGATGTCTGTAACTATGAATTCTTGCAAATCCATGAAATCTTCCTTTGATATTTTAACTCTAA
Source organism: uncultured archaeon (assembly GCA_964522325.1). Classification (GTDB taxonomy): domain Archaea; phylum Halobacteriota; class Archaeoglobi; order Archaeoglobales; family Archaeoglobaceae; genus Archaeoglobus_B. Next base: position 3,270 of record CAZFVO010000075.1, read on the forward strand.
CATTCTTAACTAAGCTTATTACCTCATCGGCTAAATCCTCAACTTTTTCATCTCCCCTGTAATGTCTCGAAAGCTCGTATTTCAGATACTCTTTTAAGGCTTTTTCATCGTTTGGTAGAACATCAACTTCTTGGGTGACGTGGTAGATTATCCTCTTGGATAGGCTTGGCTTTTCATTCTTTTCAGAGTTTTTGATGAGTTTGATGAATTTTCCAAGCTTAGGAACGATGTTCCAGTTAAACACCACCTCGTTGTAAGTTCCGCTTCTCGCCAAATATCCTATAGCTACAGCGTTTCTACCAAGCTCCTTAGCCTTCTTTTCAAGTGATCTGGCTTTGTCTAATGCATCGTATAATGGGTGTTTATAGTGAACGATCAATATGCCAGCACTCATAGTTTTAGCGGGCAAGAGCTCCCAGCCGTCCCAATCTTTGCTGAATAAATTCTGAATCTCATAAGCACAACGCAAAGCGGAATCTATCGGTAGCAAAGCTAAGACGTCATCTCCTCCAGCGTAGATGAGTTCTCCTCTGTAGTTTTTAACAATATCTGGAACTTTGTTAACCGAGAAATACATTAAAGCTCTGCTTATTGCCGAATGCGTTGCGGGTGTGATCAGTCTTTTGGTTTTTTCGACCTTTTCTTTTGCTTCTGGTGGTAAGTATTTCAAAACTTCTGGATGGAGATAATCTTTAACGGGTTTCATCTCATCGCCAACAAGCATTCTACCCATATTGTCGCCGTCCATTATTAGAATGGAGTAGTATTTTTCTGGTATACCATATTTTTCATCTTTATATATTTTTTCGATGATTTTCTTCGGTTCTTCAAGTTCTACTTCGGAAATGTCTATGTCAAAATTATCTTTCAGATACTTTGGATTCCAGTTTTCGATATATAGTAGCTCGTGATTAATGAGTTTTTCATTTTCAACAAGTTTCTTAAGTTTATCATTATTCTTGAGAATGTTAATTAGTTCTTTGTAGTGTTCAGAGAAATCTATAACATTTAACAACCACTTGTTCTTTTTCAAGGCGACCTCTGAAACCGATTCAAATCCCGCTTTTATATTCCACTTCTTCTTTTTATCATCTTCGAATTCATTTAACCATTTATGATATAGCCTCTTTACCAAGCAAATTGGGCACAGATGCTCATTTTTCTTGAATAAGATTGGATATTTCTCTCTTATTTTAGACCATAGAACTCTCATTAAAATGTAATCACTTCCGCCAATAGCTTCAAGCACACCACAGAGTGAGCACTTGTAGGCTCTTTCCCCTTCTACTTTTTCAAACTTTCTCGACTCAATTCCAATGATCGATTCCAATATCTCAAACATAAGAGAGTATAGATCAAAAATCCTTGCGGGATGTGTTCCAAAGGACTTTAGCATGTTTAGCCAATCGAGGTATTTCCTTTCAACATCTTTTGGAAGCTTTAAACCTTTAACAAAGTTCTCTAAGATTTCGTAGCTTTTTGCCTTATCTGTTCCAAGTTCATTTGAATCAAACGGGACATCCAAAACTTCTAATGTAATTTGGAAGTACTCTTCAGCTAAGCGTTGATAGTAATCTCTCGAAAGTCTATCGAGCTTATCGAGTTCACTTAAAGCTTTTTCGTATTTTTCTTTATCTTTTTCCTTTAATTTAATTAATTCGTTCCTAACTT
>CAZFVO010000076.1:0-4909 GCA_964522325.1 uncultured archaeon
TCTGTATCTCCAAAGTGTGTTGTTTGTTATTGCAAAATTTATTATATCCAATCTGCTACTAAATCTAAAAAGAGGAAATATCGTTATCGCAGAACTCCAATTTTTCATAAGTCTCTTTAACCTTGTGAATGTCTCTTCGGCAGTCTTTCCCTTGGCCCATACGACATCAACACCCTTTTCAAAAAACAGTAATGCTAATCCTCTTGTCCAAATACCTTCCTTTGTAACATAACCCTCAACGATACAACCAGACATCTTACAATCTGGAAATTTCATCTTAAGATATTTCAGTATCTTATCATAGAGCTTCCAAGTACTTCTGGTTAAGAATAGAAAGTAGAAGTCGGGTTCAAAATCAAGCTTGAGCTTGTCATCCAAATCTTTAACTATTTCATCAAACTTTGTGTGAAGTGTATAGACGTATTCGATCATGACAACATTGCCCTTAAGGAAGATATATCCATTTCGAACCTGTAGAGTGACATCTCCTCATTTGAAACCATAACTAACGCTAAAGTCTTAGAGAGAGGTATCAATCTGACAAAGAGATTTCTGAACTTTGTTCCTATCTCATTAAGTTCTTCTGCAACTATCTTCTCCAAGCTTGTTTTTATATGCTTATCGAGCCAGTCTACGATCTTTAGAAGTGTAATCTTATCCTTACACTTGACAAATATTGGATCTCCATCAATTCTAAACACTCCAACAAATATTATTGATGGATCGTCCAATATGTTTAAAATTTGGTACGTTCTTGATAGCATTTAACCACCCACCTTATCAGATGTTTTACCTCTTCTTCATTGTAAAATCCTTCTTCCAAGGCAAGTTCTATTTTCTCAACCAAATCCTTTGGAATCTTTTCAATCTCCTTCTCAGTGAATACGTCAGACAATTTCATCCTCTTCTTAACACCTTCTATGTAATACTTGCTGTCAACGACAATACCTAATCCTTTAAATATCCTGTAGGGGAAAACTCCTTCGGCATGCCACGAATTTCTGTGCTTAATTATTCTCAAAGTTCTGTCAAGAACATCACCATAACCCAATTTCTTCATATGAATTAGAGAATCTCCCAAAAATGCTGGGATAGTTACACTTGGTGTGCTTATTTCACCGAACATCGGTTCTTCAACAGTTATTACAGCTGTTCCTACCTTTCTAAGCTGATCAAAAAACCAGTTCACATCCTTTCTCATGCTGTAGTCAAGTGTAGATACAAGAGGAGTAAATGAGTCTATAACTATCCTAGTCTTACCATCGGCATTATTTAAAATGAAATTGAGAAGTTCGTTATTGAGAAAAGTTATATCTTCAACGACAAATTTACCTATCTCCACCAAGCCCTCATCTAAGTATCTCTTGATATCCCAACCCAAGTTTTCAGCCGTTCTAATTACAGCTCCTTCATTCATATCAAAGGATACGAATAAGCATTTTTCTCCACTCTTTAAACCTTGAAAGATGTATTGGAGTGAAAAGACTGTTTTTCCAACACCAGTACTTCCTAAAACAACGTTAATCGTATTTGGTAAGAATCCTCCACCAAGCAATGGATCTAATCCAAATATTCCCGTTTTGACTCTCATCATACTCACCTATTGCAATCGTTGCAAGGTACTTGATAAATTTTACCAAACTACACAAGAGATTAAAATAAAAATACAAAAATATAAAATTATTTATTCAATTTTAATCTTCTTGCCCTTCTTTTCAGGATACTTCTTCTTAAAGATTACCTCAAGAACTCCGTTGTTGTATCTGGCTTTAGCTGAATCTGGGATTACTTCACATGGAAGTTCAACTCTCTCATAGTACCTCCTATTTTCACTTTCAGCTTTTATCTCAAGCTCCTTCTCAGTTGCGTTAAGCTCGATGTCCTCCTTGTTCACACCTGGCATCTCCGCAATTACTTGAACCTCATCGTCGGTCTCAATGACATCTATCAACGGCTTTCTCTCCTCAATTCCTTCCTCCTTTATGAATGTCTCTGGCTTGGTTCCAAACTCCTTGATCTCTGGCTTACCATCTGGACTTATCCTTATACTGAACCCCCTGATTATAGGTCTCGCCTCACCCCTCTCAAATCTTCGGAACATCTCCTCTATATCTCTAACCATCTTTTCAAATATCTCATCTATGAAATCAAACTCCCTACCGAATATATCAAACGGATCCTCTTCTCTCCTCCTTCTTCTCCACCACACCATACCCATCACCCCTCATCGATGAGATTAAACAAGGTTACGCATACATCCTGTGGAAAGTCTCCATGATCTCCTCATACTTCTTTAAATCATCCTTCGTCAGACTTGGCTTAACCTTCTGTAAAACTTGCTCTAAGTGCTTCTTAGTAATCTTTATCCTTTTTGCAATCTCCTTGCTCTCTTCCTTAGTCATCCCTGGCTTAACTGCTTCTCTTATCGCCAACATTCCAGCCTCTCTACAAACCGCTTCGATGTCAGCTCCTGTGTATCCATCAGTCTTCTCAGCCAACCACTCGCATATAACATCCCTAATCTTGTCTTCAAGCTTCCTTCTAAGCTCATCCGGAAGTTTATCTACGTCTTCAGCGCTTTTGACCTTCTCAAGCTCTTTGACATCCCTAAGCTCTTCCTTTAATTTCTCAACAGCCTTTTTAACATCTTCGTCATCGTATGCTAACGGTTTACCTCTCAGGTGTATCTTGAATATCTCTTTTCTGCCTTCTTTATCTGGTGGTGGTATGTATATGTGTCTCTCTATTCTACCAGGTCTGAGTAGGGCGGGATCTATCATATCAGGCCTGTTCGTTGCCGCAATAACAAACACATCTTTCAACTCTTCGATACCATCTAACTCAGTCAGTAGTTGACTTACAACCCTCTCAGTAACATGAGTGTCTGCACCCAGCCCCCTTCTCGGAGCTAAGGCATCTATTTCATCGAAGAACAGTATGCACGGTGAAACTTGCTTAGCCTTTCTGAACATCTCTCTAACATGCCTTTCACTGTTGTGGACGACGATTCCACCAGCTATGAAGTTTGAACCCTCAACAACTTCAACCAAGTCATAAACGAACTCGTCCTCTCTGTTCAACTTTCGAATCGAAGACACCCTGTCGAAAAACAAAGCCTTAACCTTGTATCCCAACTTCAAGGCAACTCTATCGCTTAAAACGTCAACAGCATAACCACTGCAGCTTACAAGCTCTGCCGGAACGTCAGTCTTTCCTCTTGTCCACCTTCTACTCATTAGGAACTCGTTGATCCTGACCATCTTACCCTTCTGAATAAATCCTATCTCCTCTGCAAATATCCTTATGAACTCAGTTCTTCCTATTAAAATCCTATATTCGTAGTTACCACATCTGTTCTTTCTAACCTTCAGACTAGCTACAATTCCAAACCTTTGAAGCGCAACAAGTAACTCGTTGGCCAACTGTTTGCTCGTCGTTACAGCCTCTATGAAGGCTGATCTCTCGTGATCCTTGAGGTAGAAGGATCCGTCACCACTGAAATAACCTTGCAGTACCTTAGCGAGCAAATCCCTTCTAAGAGATAGGGCTTCTCCAAGTCTCTTGTTCTTTGCACCAACTCCGAAATGCTCGAAGAACTCTAGACCCTTTATGTGGTAGCTTCCGTCGTCGTAGTATTTACCCTCCAATCCAAGCCTCTCGCAAATCTCGTTCAGCTTCTCTATAATTTCTTCGTCCCTCGTGTGTATCCTTACTTTACCTTTATTCATCGATCCCTCCGCTATGTATAATCCTATTAGCAAAGCCAAATCTTCGTTTATCCTAACCCCTTCTAGCTCATCTTCATGCAGTTCTGGGAGGTACTGTGGTATTAGAACGTAGTCCCCCTTCTTAAGCTCTGATGTTTTTATTGGCACGATTTCACCGTTTCTAACCGTAAATATTGAGTGATCTGCAGTAACCTTCACACTCCTACCAGTTTTCGTTCTTATCTCATATATCGGAGTTTTTCTGACATGCCTAGCTACTCTCTCCAACCTCGAAAACACAACCTCGTCGCTTTCAAATCTAATGCAGGGTATTTCTATCTCTTCTCCGTTCATCCAAGCATTATAAAGTTCTTCAGCGGTCAAAACCTTAAGCTTACCGTTTACCTTAGCTAAAACTATTTCATCTCCCGTTATCGACTCTCCAACCCACTTGCTCAGCAGCTCAGGTCCCTTAACACTTATGAAGTTTGCATTCGCTTCATTTGCCACAGCTTTGGCAAGTAGAGTTTTACCTGTTCCTGGCGGTCCGTATAACAAAATACCCTTGGGCGGCTTTATTCCAGTGGCTCTGTACAGATCTGGATACTTCAGAGGCCATTCTATAGCCTCTCTAAGCTCCTGCTTTGCATGCTCAAGCCCACCAACATCATTCCAAGTGACCTTAGGAACTTCAACCAAAACCTCTCTCATGGCTGAAGGTTCAATGTTCTTCAAAGCCTCCAAGAAGTCTTCTTTAGTCACTTTCAATCTCTCAAGAACTTCTTCTGGAATCTCTTCAGCTTCAACGTCTATTTCACCAATCTCAATTCTCTTCCTCAAAGCATGCATTGCTGCTTCCTTAGCTAAGGCAGCTAAATCTGCTCCAACGAAACCTACCGTTAAATCGGCGAGTTCTTCAAGCATGAGATCTATTAGCCTGTTTCTAACTTCACTAAATACGTTTTCATCTTCCTTCAGTATGTTAACGATCTCATCTTCCGTAATAGCATTCTCAACTTTCTCTATGAATTTATCAACATTCTTACCCTCCTCTTTCATCTGCCTTAACACCTTAAGAACATCATCCCTATTGTAATCTGGCTCTATTGGCATGCCCCTTGTGTGGATTTGAAGAATCTCCTTCCTACCCTCTCTATCTGGCACACCTATCTCAATTTCTCTATCAAATCTACCTGGCCTCC
>CAZFVO010000077.1:0-4712 GCA_964522325.1 uncultured archaeon
TAACAGAAACCCTACTCTCCTTTGAACCCAATCTGTGAATCTTCCAGAAGTGTTCTTCACTCAACAATACTTCATCACCGTTAAACTTGATTTTACTACTCTTGAAGACTAAAAACCATCTGATAGTTGGAGCATCATCATCCAAGCTCGATAAAATTGTTTTTCCTCTTGCTGGTGAATCAAAAGAGGCATCTAAATCTCTCGGATGAGGGAACAAAATATTTTTACCTAATTTTTTCGACATTTTTCTAGATATCATTATAATTCTGTTCAAATCTTCATACTTAATCGGAATACAGTTAATCGGTTTAACTCCAATAGCAAGTAAGTTCTCGCTGAGCTTTGGAATTATCTTCTTACCTTCTTTCTCACCGACCCCTTCGTCCTTAGCTATAACCTCAGCCAAAGCTCCCAAGAAAGTTGTCGGTGGTGGATAGTAAAAAGAAGGTGAAGTTTTTGATAGTCCTACTATCCTAGCCTGAAATCCCCAAACGAATTCCGTATCAACTATAAAACCTATCATAATCTGCTCTTAGCGTCTTCAACTGCATTCACGACTACCTCTTCAAACTCTCCATCCTTAGGATAGACAAACAGCTTTGTGTTGTAGTTTACCTTTTGCATCTTCTTTTCAGCCTTTTCGATGTAATTATTGCCGAAAGGACTTGGAACTGTCCAAACATCATCACTAACAGCTATAACCAGCGATTCCCATTCAATTACTGGCAAAAATCTAGTTTTCTTTGCACCAAACATAAACTCTATCAAAAATTTCTGTATAGCATCCAATGTTATTTCAATTCTCCTCTTCCTATCATCTACAATATCTTGTCCAGCCTTATCGTAAACGAAAGTGGCCTTGCCTATGTATCTTGTATCCAAATCGAAGCTGAACGTGTAGACGGCTGAGGACAGTTCAACGTAGTATATCATCTGCCCTCTCCCCTCTTCAACGAAAGGCGTTCCCAATGCATACCTTGAATGTAATTGTGGCTCAATTACTGCGTTCTCTAAAGCTTCCTTTGTTGGTATCATGTATCCAGTGTAGAAGTTTGAAGTCCTCTTCACGTTTCCTCCAGCTCTTGGAGCATATAGAAATCCACCAACATCTTCAACTAAACAATTACCAACTACATTCTTCTCAAATTCAAACTCATCTTTTGGCGGATCTCGTCCAAAAGATTCCTTAAATACTTCTTCGTTTGTGCTTTTTAGGAATATTCCTTTCTCACACAGCTTACATACTGGCAAACCATTCTTCTTAGCCTCCTCAGCCAATATAACTTGAAATCCATGGGCAATAGTCTCTCCACTTATAGCTGGAACGAAGTAAGTTGTATAGGTTTCTGGAACTATGACAGGAACCCTTCTATGTTTTACGTAGTTTCCAACGCTTTCAGTCATGTTTAGTGCTTCTACATTCACCAAAACCCTACCCCTTATTGAGACAAACATGTTCAACCCTCCTTAACAAGTGTAGCAGAAATGGAAAGAGCCTTAGCTGAGATTAGGGCTGTAACTTCTCTAAGCTTCTTCTTATCCCTTGGATCAATCTTGGCCAAATCTTGAATTCCCTTCTCAACCCTATCAAAATTTATCTTGTTAGCCTTCTCCTTGGCCTTAGAATTCTCCCATCTCTGACTGTTAATTAAAGAATGCAAATCTCTCAATGCCTCTCTTATGTAGTAAATGGCTAAATCTTTTGAAGGTGCATAACCCAACTTGTCAACATAGGTATAGTTACCCTTCTCCGCTATAAGAACAGCTAGGACTTCTGCTATATCTTTTGCAAACTCCATGATAAGAATACGCAAAAATCCTATAAAAGCTTTTTTGTCTCTCCTTAGCTTGGAAACAAATAAATGCTCGCATCATTCCTAATATAATGCAATTATAATGCATTTAATGGCATTCCTAACTCGAATTAAGCTAAAATTGGAAGGATTTAACAATAATCGTGAATCCATTATGCATTAATACCATCTATCAGTCGATTTTGAATAACTTTAAACCGAACTTTGTAAGTCTCTTAAAGTGTAGCGATCTTGGCGTTTCTATAATACGGATAGATGCTACATTGCATCAAATCTGTCGACATCTTTTCCCTTTTTGAGTTCAAGTCTAGCAGACAAAATATCATCTTTAGAGGTAAACTTAAAAATCTGAGTTCATCTGGCAATCTTTTGTTTATCCTGTAGAATCCGTATGCATCTTGTGTAAATTTATAAAGATTATAGTGATTTCATGTTCCCTAAGTTTCTTTGAAGCTTCTCACCCTTTAAGTTTTTATCAAATATTTCGATTAAAATATCCGTATCCAAAATATCATCTTATCTCAGCCTTCTTTGAATAAATCTCTCCAAGCATAAGTTCCTTCTTCTCAGAAGTTATCTCTACTTTTTCTCTAATCTTCTTTAATAATTCAATACCTTTTCCTTTGACTAGTCTTTCTATTAGTTCACTGGAGGACTCATCACCATTCAAAGCGACCAATTTCTCGTAAACTTCGTCTCTTATCGTTCTCTTAACCATGTTTAGACTTAATCGAATACCTTATAACTTATCCTCAATAGGCATAATGTTATGAAAAACGCACTGATCCTAACTTTAGGCTTTGATGAGAAGTTTTGTTACAGAGCAATACTGAGACATGGAATCAAGGAAGGTGATAAGATAATCTTACTCACAGCAGGACTTGTTGAAAAAGTTAAGAAGGCTTATGAGTGGATAAAAACCTTTGTAGAGAGATCTTACGATGTAGAAGTTAGACTAGTACAAATAGATGTGAAGGAATTTATAAAAGCTATACAAGATGTGATAAAAACACTCGACGAATTTAAAGACTACAACCTGATAATCAACTTGAGTGGTGGTATGAGGGCTTTAGCAATTACAGTGCTTCTGGCACTCATGATAAAACCTATGAGGAATGTCAGATTAGAAATAGAACTAGAGGACTTCTCAGGGTTGATAGAAATTCCACAGAATTTACTGCGAATACATGAAATAAAACAGAATCTGACTGATGAAAAGATCGAAATACTTAAGCTAATAGCTCAAGGACTTAAAGATGTAAAATCGCTCTCAAAGGCTTTAAAGAAGGATGTTAGCACGATAAGAAGACATATTTCAAGTTTGGAAGAGTTGGGATTGATAGAAGTCGAGAAGAGAAAACCTCTTGAGGTAAAAACGACAGAACTTGCGAATTTGATGTTGGAGTAAAGATTTAAAATTTTTTGAACAACTACTAAAAAATGAAGATTGCCAGGGTTTATACATTCGAGCTTGAATTCTTAAAACCTGCAAAGCTTCCAAACTGGAAGGGTAACTTGATTAGGGGAGCATTGGGATACCACTTCAAGAAGCTTTATTGCATAGACGATTCAAGGGATTGTCACAGATGTTCGTTACTGTTTAAATGTCCATATGGTTACCTTTTCAGAACTACAACAAAAGGAATTGTTTTAAGGAAAATTGAACATTACACAAAGCCATACGTCATAAAGCCACCTCTTGAATCAAAAACACTATACAAGCCTGGAGATATCGTTAAGTTTTCGTTTGTTCTATTTGGAGATGCTGTAGAATTTGAAAACCATGTACTTAGTGCTGTGAATGCTATGTGCAGGTTTGGATTAGGGACTAAGGAAAGCAGAGGTCAATTAAGGATCAAGAGAGTTTTTGTCGAAAATCCTCTCACAAACGAAAAGGAGTTTTTGTTTGAAGAGGGAGAGTTGTACAACTCGAGATTATACGTAAGGGATAGTGATCTTAAAATCGATGTAGGGAGGATTTTTAAAATTAGATTTCTAACTCCTTTTAGACTTTTAAGAGATGGAGCTATAATCTCAGAGCCGAGTTTTAGAGATCTCATAACGTTCATGCTTAGAAAGTATTCCTCAATAAGATATCAGTATCTAAGGAGAGAACTCGATGTTAATGTTGAAGAAATCTTAAAACTTTCTGAGAACATTGCTATGATATCGCCAAATCTCAGTAGAAGAACGTTTGTATATAAGAACAAAGAAGAAACCTTTATTCACGGTGAAATTACATATTCAGGTAAGCTAAAAGCAAATTTGAGAAAGTTATTGGGCTTTTGTCAACTTTCCCATATTGGAAAAAGATCGAGTTACGGTCATGGTTGGTATGTGATTGAGAGCTGAACACTCTAATTATTTGAATTTAAATTAATTAAATTTAATTAATATTGTTGGATGATGTCTAATATTATTGTTGTTTTCTCTTAAGTATTTATGTGATTATCCCTAAATACTTTATAGTAGTTTTCATTATAACAGTTTTACTTGATTAATTAGATATTGCATATGTTCCATAATTCTTGGACTTCTCGAACATTTTTGATTATAAAAATGGTTGAATGGATAGATTGGTTGGGGGTATATAAAGATTCTCTCGAACAATACTAGTATTCATTTTTAAGTCTTTCTGTTAGATATGACTTTTCGAGAGACTTACTCAAAGAGAAAGGATTATATAGATCTAGTGCCCTAAATCTTGTTCGATAATATACCCTCGATGAAAAGAGGATTGAAAGACTTATTACGGTCATAGCAGACACAGCAATTTCCTACAGACTCGATGAAAAGAGGATTGAAAGCAAACAGCTTTTTGGCAACGAGCATGACGAATTCATCTGGACTCGATGAAAAGAGGATTGAAAGAAACTGTTCAAAACCCAAGGATAGAAT
>CAZFVO010000078.1:0-4638 GCA_964522325.1 uncultured archaeon
GGGGACAGGTTGGGTCTAAGGTAATTAGAGGCGATTTGCTCGTTATCCCCATAGAAAACTCAGTACTGTACATTGAACCCATCTATCTGAGGGCTGTGAATGCTCAGATTCCGGAGCTTAGAGGTGTTATAGTTGTTTACAGAGACATGCTGGCGATGAGACCAACGCTTGATGAGTCTCTGATAGCTGTATTTGGTAAGGAAGCTAAACCTGAAATGGTTGAAGAGGAGAGTGTTCAAGATCTCGTGAGGCAATTGGTTGAGCTTTACGACAAGGCGAGGAAGGAAGCAGGAGCTGGTAACTGGACGGGGTTTGGTGAATACATCGAGAAGATTGGAGAAATTATTAACAGACTAAACCAGACTATAGGAAGTTGACGGGCTACGATATACTTAAGATTTTATGTTTTAATTAGTCAATATGTTTGTAATCCAAGATGAGAGATACTACAACAAGTTTGGAGTTTTCAGAAATAGAATCGATGCTGGAAACAAACTAGCCAACTTGATCTTGATGCATCTTGATGTAGATAAAGATAAAACGGATGTGGTTGCAATACCAGCTGGAGGTGTTCCCGTAGCTTCGGCGGTAGCTAAAAAAATTGATTTAAAGTTGAAAATTCTCTTAGTCTCAAAAATTCTATTTCCGTGGACAACCGAGGCTGGTTTTGGTGCACTGAGCATGTTCGGCAACTTTGAATTGAATGAGAGTGCAATTCGCTATTACGATATTAGTGGGGAGGTTGTTAGGGAGCAGATAGAGAAGACTAGAGAAAAGATTGCAAAAAGACTGAAGATGATTCCCGAGAAGTTTTTAATTAGAGAGAGGAATGAGGTTGCATTTTTGGTTGATGATGGCCTAGCATCTGGATATACAATGTTAGTAGCCTTAAAGAGTGCAAGAAAATTTTACGATAAAATCTATGTTGCCGTCCCTACGGCATCTTCACATGCAATTAATCTAATAATCAAAAAGTGCGACGGAATCTTCTGCGTAAACCTAAGAGATATCTATCCCTATGCGGTCGCTGACGCTTATTTAGAGTGGCACGATGTGAGTGATGAAGAGATGCTAGAATTTTTCAAGATAAAAAATTAATTTAATTTTATTTTTTATAAATTTTTTATTACATATTTTTTCCAGCTCAACGAGGAAAAACACTAAAGAAGATACAGCTACGATTTCAGGCCATATATTAGCATTAAGTGAGGTTGTATGTAAAATTTCATTGAAATAAGGCGAATACGTTGCTATCAGCTGCAAAACTATTGTTATGAGGATTCCCAAATATATAGCCTTATTCTTAAATTTGAGCGTCTTTATAAAACTCAAGTCAAAGCTCCTTGAGTTTAGCAGATAGAATATTTCAAAAAACACAATGGTGTTCATTGCTACCGTTCTTGCTATTAGCTCATTTTCATTGTATCTAAAGTAAAGGAAGTATGCACACACGACCAAAACTGTGGCCACCCAAAGTATTCTAAATAAAATCGTAGGATTCAGTAATTCACCAGTTATTGGCTTGAGTTTGAGTAGGTTTGGTTCTCTTGGCTCAAAAACTAAGGTTGTTCCTAAAAGTATAGCTGTGATCGTGTTTATCCAAAGTATCTGTATAGGTAAAATTGGAAGTGATATTCCCAAAAGGAAGGCCGCAAGAACAACAATTCCCTCTCCAACGTTAGTAGGTAGTAACCATGAAAGAATCTTCTGAATCTTTCTAAAGACATTCCTACCTTCAGCAATGGCTTCTACAATTGTCGCAAAATTATCGTCAAGCAGAATTATTTCAGCAGACTCCTTAGCGACTTCTGTGCCAGAACCCATTGCAACGCCAATATCAGCCCTTTTCAATGCGGGAGCATCGTTTACACCATCCCCAGTAACTGCAACTGTTTCACCCATTTCCTGCAATAGCTTGACTATTCTCAGCTTCATCTTTGGTAAGATCCTTGCAAAGATGTTCTTTTTTCTTAACACTTCCTTAAGCTCATCATCGCTCATTCTCTCAATTTCGTCACCAGTTACTACATCTTCGCCGATGTTTAGCTCCTTTGCAATAAATGAAGCTGTACTAGGATGATCACCCGTTATCATAATCACCCTTACACCAGCTTCCTTACACTTTTTGATCGCCTCATAACATTCCTTCCTTGGAGGATCGATCATGCATTGAAGACCGAGGAAGATCAAGTTGTTCAATTGTTTTTCAATGCCATCAAACTTCCCTAAACTAACGACCTTGTATGCGAACGCCAAAACTCTTAAACCTTGTAAGGCAAAATCTGATGCTACCTCGTGAATTTGACGTTCGTCAAGCTCTACAACCTTTCCATCTACCAAAGCCCATCTACACATCGAAAGTACTTTCTCCACCGAGCCCTTTACGTAGATCTTTATATATTCCCCTTCTTTTATCGCAGTCGCCATGTAACGTAATGAGGGATCGAATGGAATTTCGTCAACGATCTCAAAATCTCCTTTAATTCCTGCCAATGATGCAACTTCGAGAAGGGCTATCTCGGTTGGATCTCCACCCGTTATAGCTTCTCCATCCTTTAGAAAATAGATTGCCTTGTTACACACGTAACCAGCTCTTATTAAAAGATGTACATCTGGGTTTCTTGCAAGTTCCTTAGCGGAGTCTTCAAGGATGTACTCCCTCCCACCAGCAAATATCCTAACTACCTTCATCCTATTTTGCGTAAGTGTTCCGGTCTTGTCCGTGCATATCGTCGTAACACTTCCCAGAGTCTCCACAGCTGGTAGCCTTCTGACTATAGCTTTTCTTTTTGCCATATCTTTGACACCGATTGCAAGACTCATAGTCACAAGGGCTGGCAAGCTTTCAGGTATTGCTGCAACAGCTAAGCTAACGGAAGCTAGGAACACGAATGTAAGATCAAAACCTCTCAACACTCCGATTGCAAAATTTAAGACTGAAACTGCAACAATCGTAAAGAAGATAAACTTACCAAGACGCTTTATCCTACGCAACAAGGGAGTCTCAACACCTTTTTCTACTTTGACAGTCTTTGCAATCTTACCCAATTCGGTATTTTCACCAGTGGCAACGACAACTGCTTTCCCATACCCTTCAAGAACTAGTGATCCAGCAAAAACCATGTTGTTCCTCTCTACAGCCGTCTTCTCCAAGATAGTCTCAGAAAACTTTTCAACAGGTGTAGATTCCCCTGTCAGTAAAGATTCGTCGACTATTAGATTTTTTACTTCAAAGAGCCTTGCATCCGCTGGAACCTTCATTCCAGCTTCTAGTATTATTACATCTCCAGGAACTAGTTCCTTTGCGGGAATTTCTTTTTCAATTCCTCTAATTACCCTTGCCTTAACCTCTACCATCTTCTTTAAAGATTCAATAGTTTTCTTTGCCTTTCTCTCCTGGCTATACCCAATTACAGCATTTATCAGTACAACAAGAAGAATTATGGTCATATCTATATACCGATGTAGAAGTGCCGTTATCAGTCCAGATACTATTAAGATATAAATCAAAGGATCGTTGAAATGAGATAAAAACCTTAAAATTTCGCTAACCTTCTTCTCCTCTTTAATCTCGTTGTAACCATAAATTGCAAGTCTTCTCAATGCTTCTTCATCAGTTATACCATTAGGTGAGCTTTTTACCAACTTAAAAACTTCCGAGAGTGGAATTCTGTACAATTCAATTTCTTCATTCATTCTTTGTGTATTTCTCCTGATTATTTAATACTTAGTTTTGATGATATTTACAAAAATTTAGTGGTCTTAGATAATAGAAGTTTAAGCCAGGGCCCGGATTCTAACAAAAGGTTAAGAGCCAGGGAGAAATCTTTTTATATGAAACGAGCACAGTTGGCCACATGGATTATTCATCCTTACATAGAATAAATGCCAAATTCATTCGTCAACTAGAAAAACTTGAATCTGAGAACATAAATGAAGAAAATAAAACTAATAAAGGCATTCGTTCATCAGCTTATAACAAGAGGTGTTTCAAAGTTCAGAGTACTACACTACATTCAAACATTACGAGTTATTCACAGATGGAAAAACAAGCCATTCAAGGAGTGGACTGAACAAGACCTTGAAGACATTCTTTTTGAGATCGAGAAGAAAGGGTATAAGCCACATACAATTAACGAATTCAAAAAGGTCTTCGAATGTTCTTCCGCTGGCTTCATGGAGAAAAATGGACTGGCTTAAAAGTTCTAAGAGAGGAGAAAAAGACAAAAGAAAACCAGACATTCTCACAGAAGAAGAGAGATCGAGCAATCATCGCTGTCGGTTATGAAGCTGGCTTGAGGAATAGGAGAACTTGCTTCGCTTACATGGGGGAAATGTTATTTGGACTGAATGGGGAGCTAAGATCAAAGTTCACAGCAAAACTTGTGAAAGGGTCATTCCAATAGTTATGGCAACTAGCTATCTGAAAGAATGGATGATTGTTCATCCCGCTTATGATGTAAAAAGTGGAGAAATAAATCCAAATGCCCTAGTTTTTGTAAGAACTAGTGGAAAGGATGCTAGCAAACCGATGAGTTATCAGATGTTTGCTAAAGTGATTAAGAAAGCTGCAGCAAGATCATGAATAAAAAAGCGTGTATATCCACACATTCTCCGCCACACTCGTGCAACTGTTCT
>CAZFVO010000079.1:0-4405 GCA_964522325.1 uncultured archaeon
CCTTTGCGTACCCTCCTTCAATATTAAAACTGGCACACCCTGCAACGTCGCCATATTTAGTCACCGAAAATCCGTAGGTTAGTAGGTCTATATAAGCTTTTTGAATCTTTTAGCAGAATGTATAAAATTTGACAAAACTTTGTTAAGATTTCAAAAATTAAAATGATAGCGCCGGGACGGGGATTCGAACCCCGGAGCCCCGAAGGGCACGGGCTCTCAAGGCCCGCGCAGTACCACTCTGCAATCCCGGCTTAACATTAAATAGACTGCACAGTTTTTAAAACCTTTTGCAAAGTTAAGGCCATGATGTTCGTTAAGATGCACGGAAACGGTAACGATTTCATACTCATAGATGAGTTTGAGAAGGTTATTGTACCAGAGGAGAGGAAGCCAGCATTTGTTAAGGCAATATGTAATAGGAGGTTTGGAGTGGGAGGAGATGGTGCAATATTCGTTCAGAAGTCGGATGTTGCAGATGGGAAGTTTGTCTTTTACAACAGTGACGGTTCAAAGGCTGAGATGTGTGGAAATGGAATTAGATGTTTTGCAAGGTATTTAGTTGAGAAAGGATACGCTAGGGAGGGAAGAATTAGAGTTGAGACTCTTGTAGGTATTCTAAATCTCGACGTTTGGTTCGATGGAACTTGGTGGGTTAGGGTTAACATGGGAAGGCCAAAGTTTGGGAGAGAAGTCCCAGCTGTAAAAGAAGTTTGGGGTGAGGTTTTTGAGATAGATGGGAGAAGATTTGATATTTATGCTGTGAATATGGGAGTGCCTCATGCAGTTGTATTCGTAGATGACTTCAACTTCGACTTCTATAAGGTTGCCAGAACGATAAGGTACAGTGATCTCTTTCCAGAAGGCACCAACGTAAACTTTGTGAGGGTTATTGACAGCAAAAAGGTTTTTGTGAGGACTTATGAGAGGGGTGTTGAGGATGAAACGTTGAGTTGCGGAACTGGAAGTTGTGCCGTTGCCGTTGTTGGTAATCGTTTGGGAATTCTAGATAAGAGGGTTGAGGTGCAGACCAAAGGTGGAATTCTTAAGATAGACGTTAACGATGAAATCTACATGACGGGGAGCGCTACAAAGGTGTTTGAGGGAAAAATATTTGAGTTAAGCTTTGAATATCTCTGAGGAGTTCGTCGTAAACGCATTGCCAAATCCGACGTGGAGGATGAACTTATAGTTTTCAATATCTGGCTTATCTTTGAAAGCATCTCCATAGGTAACTTCAACTATCTCACCGACGTAAAAGACGTGGTCACCAGTCTCAACCTCCTTGAAAACTCTGCATTCCAAGTTTGCTTGACATTCCTTTATAGAAGGAGCTTTAACCTTCTTTGAAGGGATAAACGTTATACTTAACCTCTCAGCTTTGTTAACATCTGCACCACTTACAGTTCCGGCTATCCAAACGTCCTTCAAAAGCTCTATCATTGGAACTGCAACTACAAAATCCTTGTACTCGTCTATCAGCTTCTTCGTGTATCTCTTATGAGCTATTGCCACTCCCAGAAGTGGTGGATTTAGTGAGAGTGGTGTTACCCAATCTGCTGTCATCACGTTCGGTTTTTCTATTGTACCCGAAGTTATCAAGAACGTTCTCATCGGGTAGAGGTACTCAACTGGGATCATGTCAACTGTTAAATTCGCGAAATTGATAAAACATTCGATGATACTCATAGTTGGAGGAGGGCCAGCCGGAAGTCTTTCTGCCATAGCGTTGAAGGATTACGATGTTACTCTTGTTGAGGAGCATCAATTAGCTGGGTTTCCCGTTCAATGTGCTGGTCTCATCAGCGATAGGTGCTACAAAGAACTCAGAAGGTTTTCAGATTGTAAGATAAACGATATAAGGGGTGCAGTGTTTTTCTCTCCGAAAAAGAGTGTGGAGCTTGAGGGGAAGCGTAAGGGTGTCGTTGTTGAAAGGAAAATTCTGGATAGAGATCTCTTAGCTAAAGCTTCAGAATACGCTAACGTGATGATCAAAACGAAGTTTGTGAAAGCTAATTATGGTAAAGCGTTACTAATTTCTTGCGGTGAGAGAAAGGAGGTCAAGTACGATTACATAATTGGTGCCGATGGCGTAAATTCTACCGTTGCAAGGGTTTTTGGATTTAAGAGACCAAAGATTTACTTTGCCGTTCAAATAACGTCAAAGTTTGAGTGTGTGAGCGAAGATCTTGTTGAGATATACTTTGGATTTTCAGACTTCTTCTGCTACGCCATACCGCTTGATGAGTTTGCCAGGATTGGGGTTATATCCAGTAGTAATCCAATGCAAATTTTAAAGAAGTTGTTGAGGTGGCTTGGGAGTAGAGTTAGGGGTGACGTATTGGAGCTAAACGTTGGTGCGATTCCTATTGGATTGATTAACTTTGTCAAAGATAGGGTTATGCTTGTTGGAGATTCGGCCGGGATGGTAAAGCCTTACACCGGAGGCGGCTTATATTACATACTTAAGGCCGTTGAGAAGCTTGATCACTTCCCAAACTTAAAGGCAGTTAAAAAGGAGTATTTGAAGGATTTGGGGATTGAATACAAAGTTGGAATGAAGATAGCAAAGCTCTATGAAGTTTTGGATGCTGAGGATTACGATTACCTAATTGAAATTGCTAAAGAATACGCAGATCTTGCAAAGAACTTGGATATGGACAGACCATCAACGCTCTTGAAACTGATCCCTATGATTTTAAAAATTGTTAAGAGGCGGAGAATTCTGTTGAAGTTGACATCTTTGCTGTAAGTTCTGCAAATGTCTTGTTGGCCTTTTCAAAGTACTCCTTGGACTTCTCGAAGTTGCCCATGTCCTTGTAGAGACCGCTGAGGTACATCATGACATCGGCAACTGCCGACTTGTAGAACTCGTTCTTCTTAGCTAAATCCTCAAAGATCTGCAGTGCTTCAAGATATAGTTTTTCGGCTTTCTCATGCTCCTTTATTACTCTAAAGAGGGATGCGTAGTTACACAAAACTACAGCCAAATCTATCCTGTAGTTCTCATTTTTCTTTACGAGCTCTCTGTATATGCTCTCAGCCTCAGCGAAGAACTCCTCAGATTTATCGTAGAGTCTTAGATCTTTGTAGAGTGACGCCAAGTTGTTGAGCGTCTGAGCCAGCACAGGCTTAAAGTTCTCATTTTCCTTAGCCAAAGCTCTCCTTATCTCCAAAGCCTCCTCCAACAACGACCTTCCCTTATCCTTATCACCACTCTCAACGTATATTATACCTAAATCGTTTAAAACATCAGACAACTCCTTTAGATAGCTTGAATCTTCCTTTACAAGTCTTCTCAATATCTCCTCAGCCTTGACGTAACATATTTCTGCCCTATCTCTCATCCCCATCAAGCTCAAAGCTTTACCACTGTTTATGAGGAAGAACACTTCAAGTTCTTCCGATTCAAGCTGTCTGCTGAGTTTTGCTCCGGTTAAAGCTGAAACAGCTTGCCCAGCTATCCCCCGTCTCGTCGTAATGCCAGAAGAAACTTTGAGCATGTGAGCGTAATATATCAAAGCCAAAAGCTTACCCCAATCACCCTCTATCTCCTCTATTACCTTAGGATCGTCAAATATATGCTTAGCCTTCTCTTTAATCTCTTCCGGAGCCTTACTGACGACGTAGTTTAGTGCTAAGAGCGGTTCTCCAACTCTGACGAGTTCTGCTACTTCCTTGATTATTTCCTTCATAACGGGCATTAGGACATTAGTATTTAAGACTATTGGTTTAGGATATTAAGAACCAACCATGCCCATAACTAGCCCTCTTTTGTTCTCACTTCAAGGTGGTTTAATTAATATTCAACACATTGAGGAGTACACCCGTTCCGTCTGGCTTTATAAGCCATAATTCATCGAAAAGCGTTTGGGGAATTGGAACATCCTGATTTTAGAGTAAGAAAAAGTTATTTTACATAACCATTAGGCATCATCCACATATTGGGCAGAGGCTTTAGCTTTTGCGAGGATTAACATAACCAACGCTTAAACCATTCCATTTAGCCTTATAAAGATGTAATTCTCTTCTGAAGTTCCATCTGTTTAACCTTCTTATGTTCTTGCTTTTTCTATTAACTTAATTTCATATGTACTTTTAGATTCTTCATAACAATCTTAGCGTTGTATTTCACGGCTTCAGAGACTATTATACTCGATATCTTATGCAAGTAATCTTCAACTCTTCTTTTCTCTCTTCTAGAATACTTATTCAAAATTTTTCTCGTCTTATGTGGTTTTTTAGCAAGTTTTTTTCTGAATTTTTTCTCTCTTTTTTAAGTGTTCTTTATGTATTCTCTTTACCTTGGAGATATTCAATCTTACAGTCTTAATAAATTTTCCTCTTCCACCAAATAATTGAGCAAGTGATGTTTTTCTCATTGATGTTTATTGCCATGACGGCTTTC
>CAZFVO010000080.1:0-4371 GCA_964522325.1 uncultured archaeon
TTCCAGAAGGTCTTACGAAGGAGCACAGTATTAGTCTCGGAAGAAACGCTATTATCGACCTTTTCACGGACATTTTAGAATTGCCCGAAATCGCACAGTACGTCAAGTTTATCTTGAGAGTCACGATGAACCTCGTTTACAGGAGGGTGAGTAACCCTACGATAGACCTCATTTACAAGGTCGTGGACTCCGTCAGATCGTGGAGCGACGACATCCTCGTCGAGGACGATTTGAAGGAATACGTTAGAGAATTAAGAGGCCTATATGACTTCTCCCCCCAGTCTTACACTTCTACCCTCGTGAGGCTCGAACAGTTGAACGGAGATCCAATCCTCAAAAAATTAACTGCTAAGACTACTGTTCCCTTCAAGGAGATTATCAAACCGGGCAAGCTTACACTGTTCTCCTTGCCGATTTCTCACTTGCACAAAGACCCGGTCTCCCTCTTGGGGAGTACGATTTTGCTCAAACTATGGTTTGAGGTTTTGGCGAGGGCGAGAGATCCAAACTCGGAGAGGATACCCGTCTTCGTTCTATGCGACGAGTTTCAAGTGTTCAAGGGTTTAGCGACCATTGAAATAATCCTCAGCCAAGCGAGGAAATTCGGCTTGCACGTTATAATCGGTCACCAGCACACCAAACAAATCGACGAGAACTTACTACAATCGGCGTTGAACAATACGGGTCTCAAACTAATCTTCAATGTTCACGATGTCGACGTCTTTAAGAGGATCGACCCTTCGTTTGCGAAAGAGATCGAGGGGACTGTCACTAACTTGCCGAAGGGTTACGCTCTAATCCAGTTTAGTAGCGGGGACGAGTTGAACCCTCCCCCGTTCGTGGTGAAATTGGACTATCCCGACTATCCGCCCGTTAGAGATATTAACGAGGCTTGCAGTTACTCGTTTTCCCCGCCACCTCCAAGCGGGGATTCTGAAGAAATCCTAAAAGAGATTTTCAACCCGGTTACGAGGTTTATCCCGAAGCCAGCACCCGTCGAACAGTTGATCTTGTATGCGTTGTATAAGAACGGGGGTAGTATGCTTAGTGGTGACTTGTACACGGCTATTCCCGCCGATCGTGGTCAAATCGAGAGAGCCTTGTCGAACCTCAATCAGAAAGGATTTGTTACGATCGAGAGGCGGGGTAGTAGGAAACCGAGGGTGATTAAGCTTTCTGTAGATTTCTTTGAAGAATTCTTCAAGGTTTCTCCGTCCTCGAAGGGTTACGAGCTTATAAAAACTGCCGTCGAGTATTACATTTCCAAGAATTACTACGTTAGTCCTGCGAAGCAGACTCCCGGTGAGCCGCGACCTGACTTGATTGTCATCCCCTTGTCGAGTCCTACGAGTTCTAAGCTGGACTATTCAAACGCTATCGCCGTCGAACTTGAAACGCACCCAGACGTAAATCTAAGCCAATTCATCGTTAACCTCACGAAAGAGTCCACTGAGTTCTTCAAGGAGATCCACGTTTGGACGTTTTCAAATTACAAGAGTATTGTCGAAGACGTGATAAAAGACTTCGAGAACGTCAGAGTCTTTTACGTTCCTTCAGGTAGCGACGTTGAAAAAGAAGAAAGGGAAGGTGTTAGCAAGGACGAAAAAGATGAGGACGAGGAAGACGAAGTTAAGGACGAGGAAGGCGAAACCAAAAGAGAAAAGGACGAAGAAGTAGACGACAGAGGAGAAAGCGTTTCTGAAGTAGTTACGGTGAGCGAAAATGCGGGTGGGTTTAGAGAGTTTGAACCTTCTTCAGAGAGCGATGTTAAGAGTGAAATCGAGCCTGAAGTCTCGGTAGTGCCTACATCGTCTCCTCAAGGAGAAGAGGTTGAGACTTATGAAAGCAAAATAGACGAGAGTGCTAAAAAAGTGGAAGGTAGTCGTGAGGACTTGAAAGTAGAGCCAAAAGACTCTAAACGTGGCAGGATTCTCGTAGGTGAATTTGGTTGTGATTACGGGGATTCTGAAAGTGAAAAGGACACATCTGATAACGAGATTGATGAAGAACTTGAAGTGTCTGAAAAAGTAACTCACAAAATCGATGAGTATCTCTACGGTCCTGTTGCAATCGAAACGGACACGGAAAATGTAAGAAACGAGTCTGAGATAGGTGGTGCTAAGGTTAGTGGTTTTGAGGACGAGACTGTTAAAGTAGGCGAATCTTCGGAAGCCCCAACTCCCGAGACCAAGTTTAGAGTTGGTTATTTGGATGTTTCTTCGATTACTTCAAGGGGGGTGAGGCTTGTGGATGTGGTAAAGGATTTTGTGGAGAAGGAGTTTGGGGATGTCAAGTTTTCTCTTTTGGAAGTTTTGGAGCTTTTAGAGGCTTTAAAGGACGGTGAGGAGTACTTGAATCGTGTGTATTTTGATCCGAAACTTCTCTTTGACGAGTTCGAGGCGAATAGGTTTTTTGTTAAGAATTTTGGAAGTATTAAGTTTATAGACAAGTTACAGGATCTTTTAGAGCAAAAGAAGGGTCGAAGTCAGGTAGTTGAGGAGTTCGTTAGGGTTTTGCGTAAGTATGTTCAGTATAGGACGCGGCAGTCCGAGCGAGAAGTGTTTGGTAAGTTAGTTGAGAGAGGTAAGCCAATTACCTTGAAGGTTGACATTGATAATCTAAAGGAAATTCTAGAAAAACTGCCTTTACTACCTAGCGACAGTAAGAACAAGCGGAGTGTTCCATCTGTACGCAAGGAAAAAAACGTAAGGGAAAAGTTAGAAAATTCTAACAAAGATAGTGCAAAAAGTACTGTAACTTCCGAAGGTATAAAGGCAAGTGGTATTAGTAAAGATATTTGGAGTCCGCCGTTAGACGGTCAAAAATTATTAAAAAAGTACAAATCCCCAAAGTTTAAGGGATGTTTGAGATTACCTAACGGCAAGGATGTTTCGTTTGCGAACTTAGATTGTGCTTTGGAAGCGCTCTCGCTTATTGAACGGGGTTACGACTTCAAGTTATTAAAATTAAAGGGAAAGATTTGTAAGTTGATAGTTTATAACGAACATGGTAACCCAATTGTCGAATGTATTGGAGCTCTGCGTTCTTTCGAGTAATTAGTCTAGTTTCCATTATGTTTTTTACTCGCAATGTTTTAGCGTTTATATTCCTAGTTCTTGCGCTACTCTCTCTGCAACTTTTTTACCGATTTCAGTTAGTCTCCAATAAGTTGGTCTCTTTCTGCCGTACGGTGTTATAGACTCTACAAGCTTTGATTTTTCAAGTCTTCTTAGTACAGGTGTTAGACCTCTCGGTGACACTGGCCTATACAGTTTTTTTATGTCTTCTACTGACTGAGACAAAATATCCTTAGTTGAAACAGCTTCTTGGTCTTCTAGCATTCTGTATAATCTTGCAAGAATGACTGCACCTGTAATATTATTGTCTACTAAAGTTCTAACTGTTACTTTTAGCTGTACTTCATCTATGATTTCTGCTTCTTTATGCTTCATGTGTTTTATTCTATTGCTAAAGGTATATAACATTTTCCATTAGTAGTATTTCATTATCACTCCTAAATTGTCCCGCTAAGCGTTGTTATATACTACTAAAATTTGGCAAAATTTACCGTATTTTGATATGTGTGGTATGTTATGCCAATATCTGAAATAATCTGCTGAATGCTGTTATAATCTGCGAGCAAGTGACTAAGTCTGCCAACGTCCGCCAGCATCGTGTCATATTCTGTCAGCATAGTGTCATATTCTGCCAGCTTCGTGTCATGTTCTGTCAGCATCATGTCATATTTTGCCAACTTAGTGTCAGATTCTGCCACACCAAATAAAGCCCGCATAAAACGCAGAATATACACCCCCCTTTATAAACTCCAAACCCAAAAACGAACACAAAAACCATGCCAAAACTTAGCACACCAAACACCATGCCAAACAATAACACACAAACACGACTACATATCGATCGAGACACAACCTCCCAAGAACTTTTTTAAGTCTCGCTCGGATCCTATAACCCCAACCAAAACAACACCCATACCCAAAAAGAATAAACCCTCCAGACTATTTAAGATATTCTACTACAATTATCCAAACAAACACAAACTCCCAAACGAGGTGTTAAAATGAAAGACATAGAAATTTATAAAAAAGCTATCAAAACCTCCGTTTTAAACACGATCTACCTCGATTACCTGTTCGGATACAATAACGGCGTAACATTCGACTACTGTCCACACTGCAACATGCTACCAACAACCAAAATAGACCATCAAGAAAAAGTAAACGGCCTAAGAACCCCAACCAACGTTCTCATCGGCTTCGTCGAAAGCACGAAGTGTCCCCACTGCGGCAACACACTCACTGAAAAAATCTTTGATCTCAAAACTGTCGAGAAAACTATCGATGAAGTTATAGA
>CAZFVO010000081.1:0-4329 GCA_964522325.1 uncultured archaeon
TAGTGGGTAAGCAGAACAAATATTTCTTCTACGGAGGCATAACAATTGCAGAGTGGATTGGAGAATTCAAACCACATGAGATAAATGTCATTCCGCTTATAGAGGATCTACCGTATATACTAAACTGTGACAAGATAGTTGAGAGCTATTTATTTAACCGATAAGATAGTTGAATATCAAAGGGTTTTCTTAACTAAATCAGATTTAGCCTTAAATTATGGTACAGCTGCTTCCACTCTGGCTTTAAAGATTGCCTTAGTCAAATTGGAAGAGCTTGAGGAAAGACTTTCCACTCCAATTTATCCGATAATTGGTTTTGGCTCAGTACCTTTCAGGGGAAATCTCAGACCTAATACCGTAGATTACGTCTTAAAACAGTGGAAAAACGTTCAAACCTATACTATCCAATCGGCTTTCAAATACGACCGCCCTGAGAGAAGTAACTAAAGCAATTGACAGAATAAACAGCTCTAAGAGAGGTAAGGGGGATTTTACAGAATTCGACAAAGCCTTAGAAGTAATATAAAAGAGCGCTAAGGAGTATAGGGAGTGCATTACAGCTTTAGTCAGCTTAATCAACAGAATTGCGAAGTATACACCAAAGAGAAGGGAAAGAAAGCTTCACATAGGTTTGTTCAGATATTCGAGGAGCTTGAACGGATATACCCTGCCGAGAGCAATTCCATTTTGCTGTGCCTTTACTCCATAGGATTACCACTAGAAATTTTGGGCTTAAGTTGTTTAAGCGAGAAGGAACTGGAGTTTGTTTACGAGTTCTGCGGTAAG
This sequence comes from uncultured archaeon, assembly GCA_964522325.1. Lineage (GTDB taxonomy): Archaea > Halobacteriota > Archaeoglobi > Archaeoglobales > Archaeoglobaceae > Archaeoglobus_B. The sequence goes on from CAZFVO010000081.1 coordinate 787, forward strand.
GATATAGAAAGACGATTGAGATTTTTGCAATCCCAACGTTGTCAAGATTTTGCCGAACGAGGTGGTTAAGAGGCTTGAAGTTATGAAAAAATTCGATTTCGAAGTGAATGAAGCGCACAAAGAGGTGACAGATGAGATAATAAAAATCACTCGACAGGCTTGATGAAGAGAAAATCGTTAAAGCTGGTCATATCAGGAGGTTAAGCAACTTTTCAACGGTTTCTTCTAAAGCATTTCTCACGGCTCTACCAATGCAATATCATAATTCAGTTGCAGTTCTAGCCCATTCTACATCACCTTCAAATGCAAATACACCAATGCAATCGCTTGCAGTTTCAGTTGCGTTTGCTAATCTGAGTAACGTGTAAGCTTTTGCCTCAACAGCAGTCATGACTGCATTCATAAGACAACCAATTGTCAGCCCCCTTATTTATTAGTAACGACTATGTTTACCATTCCAAATCCAAATTCGTTGTATTCACCAGCTATGGCTTTGTTCTTCAGCCCAGTGGTAACAAAAACCTCTACATCATCAAGCTTGGCAAAGCTTAAAGTCTTTTTTTATGAGTGTTGCAGTCATAAAGCCTACAAAGTTTCTCAGCCCATTCCTACATTCGAAATTAAGGCAATTCTCTTTGTAATTTCCATTGTAATTTTCATCTACTTGCATAAAGAAAAAATCCATTAGCCTTGTAAACGCCAGAGTTATGTAGTGCGTTGCTCAGGCAGATCATGGGCTTCTCGAATTCGAATACGAGGTGATCATCAATAAAGTAACCTTTTTGATTCGAGACATACCATAGCTCCTTAGTCTTTTTTATCGATTAAACACCTATACAACTCTTCAACCTTCTTGAATACATCTTCACAGCTAAAACCCTTTCTCTCGGCTAGGTAAACTGCACCACCAGCACCCATACCCTCTTTGACGAATCCATTCTCGTAATCCCTCAAACCATTGAATTCACTTGCAGAGAAGTCCAGTCGGGCTACGTAATAGTCTATACCTATCTCATTCGCCGTTTCTTCAAATGTTGCAGATTTGTTTTTTACGATCCAACGAGTTGTAGCAATTTTGAATCTATCCAATTTAATGTTTAAAGCTTTTAACAGTGCAGAAACAGCTAACATCTGAGTTCCCCCAGCTAACACGACATTTCCACTAAATCCCAATGAAATTCCCAAAACACAAGCTAGCATGGAATCACCAAATTCCTTTAAAGCCTTTAACGGTTCATCCGCAAGTTCACCGAATTCAATACCAGCCCTTTTAAATCCCTCCTTTATCACAGCTTTCTTCAACTCTTGCGGGTTTTGATGTGATGCTGAGGAGTCTTAGCCTTACAACCCAAAGCCCATAAAACAGCCTGGGCAGTAGTAGTTCCACTCGGTGTCGATTCACCTATTACAATCTCATTGACGATTTTTGAAAGCTCTCTACCCAATAACTTGGATTTCTCCACTATCTCTTCGGCATTTGGTAACGCGGTAGTTTTTCTGAAGTCCTTTCCAACGGTATCACTTATGTGAACGTGTGGGATTAAGGGTGCTAAAAACGATCCAGCTCTAACAACTGAAATTGGAAAATTAGCCAATTCGTAGCAAGCCTTCGTAATTATAGCTGGTGTTGGATGGCCTTGAGGGGTGACTGGGATAGTATGTATTATCTTGGGTTTATCGTAAAATAGATACTCCGCATCGGCTGGTGGTGTAAACTTCGTTAACTCTGGATTTGCTCCAGCTATGCTTATACCCTCTATAAAGGATATCTCTGTGTTGCTTAAAACTATTACCATCATGTTACAACCTAATGGTGTATCAATTTAGTTTCATCAAATGTCAAATTTTCTTGATAACGCTACAGTATACTTCTGCGAGTATTTGAATAAGGATGATGCGGATCCAAGTTTTAATCCTGTTAAAACACGATCTATGTCAAAAACCTTGATTGAAGCTACATGCGTTAAGTAGCCTTCAAAGAATTCTGGTAGAGCTTGAGCTGTAGGACCGACTATTACCTTTAATTTAGCATTTTTTGAGCGTTCTAAGATTAGATCTATCGTATCGTTGATCAACGTCGTTCCACTTATTAAAACGGCGTCCATTTTTGGTAACAAACGGTATTCAAAGGTATCACTCAATGTTTCATCTGTCATAAGTCTCGGATTCCTTTCAAAAACGTAAATGTCATATCCTTTATCCTTTAAAGTCTTAGCAATTGGAGAGATGTTTCCGATGATTCCAACACTTTTAACATCCTCCCTAACAATCACTTCAACGACATCCTCCATACTTGCACAACTTAAATCGAAGTAGTACTGGGAAACGGCATTTATCGTTGCTAATCCGATAGTTCTCTCCACAATGTTCAGACTATTCGCTCTTTCAATGAAATCTTCAACGCTAATACATTCAAACTCAGGATTGCAAACCTGAATATCTTCTAGTAGAGTCATCGCGACTCCCAACGATTTTCCTTTCTCTCCCTCGATCAAAACGTAAGTATAGGGTAGAGCAAATGAGAAGTCAACGATTCTGAAATCCTCGTCTATAATTCTTAGAGCTTTTTTCTTCAATTCATCTACTATCACATGCGTGATTGAGCTTTGATAACTTTTAAGTCTACCGAAAAGTTAGCTACCGTTCTACGCTATGAGATGGAGATTTTATCCTGTAGTGGTTCCTTGGATGCTTTCGGATGGGCCCTCTTGAAACAGGCATTGGAACAATGCTCTTCATATTCTTCTGGAACTTCATACCTTGCTTGCTATACCTTAAAAACCAAAAGTCTGTATCCATGTATCTTATTCCACTCTGCAAACAACCTCATAGCTTACGTTTTAATACCATTGTTAGGGTGATAACATGCTCTTAATAAAGTAGAACTTTTCGTTTTTGTAATCGTCGGCATAGTTGGAACGATTTTAGGATTTCAAATTCCATTTTCACCTTTCATAAATATATTGGGCTTTATTCTTCTTATCTTGGGCTTTTACATTCATTGGAAGGCGCACAGAGTTCATAAACGTGCTCACGAACCGATTGAAAGTATTAGTAGAATTGTTAAGGAAGGGTTGTATTTGAAAATAAGACATCCGTGCTATTTGGGTTTGATCCTTGTATATCTAGGTAGTCCGCTCACTTGGGGATGTTCACTAATGTTAATACCAGCCATCATTTTCATAATTCTAACAGTTCTAACAGCGATTAAAGAAGAAAAGGAACTGCTGAAGAAGTTTGGAAGGGAATATTAGGAGTATATGAAGAAGGTAAGATGGAGGTTCATTCTAAAGGTGTTTTAGGTGGTCATATGATGTTTAACGAGGACATATTCAATCCTAAGGGGTTTGCGATTATGGCTATCCCATTCCTATTTAAGGAGATGACTGAAAGTGATTTGGCTAAAGCTGTTGGTGCTAGCTGGGGTAGTTTGAGCACACATCTAAGGAGGCTTGAGGGGAGGGGGTTACATCGAGAGAAAGGAGGTTGTGGAAAGTGTCAAGCAAGCGATTAGAGACTGTTAAACTAACAGCAAGGTTTAAA
>CAZFVO010000082.1:0-1438 GCA_964522325.1 uncultured archaeon
GCGCTCTGATAATAGATGGCTACACCGATGAGCCCGCCGGCCTAGGCGTGCCTCCCTACATAGACGTCTACCCCAGGTACGTGGCTGGAGCCATCTGGACTGCAGATAGGGGGGCTGAGGTCAGGTACGTGACCGTCGACTACGCCAGGAGGAACCTGGATAAGGTCATGAAGTACGCGGCTAGCTGCGACCTAGTCATCTTCTTAACTGGCGTAGTGGTGCCGGGGAAGTACCTGGGTGGCGAGCCCATCAAGCTGGAGGAGCTCACGCGCTGGCCAGCCCTCATAGAGGGGGCCGTCAAGGTCCTCGGGGGCCCCGTCGCCCGCTATGGCTATGGAGTGGTAGGCGGTAGGGTGGCGATACCCCCCAGTGAGTTCGAGGCCTACTACGACGTGGTAGTCAGGGGGGATGTGGAGATAGTCGTGTACAACCTGGTCAGGGAGGGGCTGCGGGTCGAGGCGGTTAACCCCTACGAGCTGAGGGAGGGCTACGAGCTAGTAGACGAGTTCGCCCGGAGAGGAGCCCGCATAGTGGAGCAGCACCCCAACCACGGGTGGAACTTGATCGCCGAGATAGAGACGTACAGGGGGTGCCCCCGCTGGCTGGTGGGCGGCTGCAGCTTCTGCATAGAGCCCAGGTACGGGCGGGTGGTCTTCAGGTCGGTGGAGGGGATAGCGAGGGAGGTTGAGGCCCTCTACTCCCACGGCGTCAAGTGCTTCAGGCTGGGGAGGCAGGCGGACTTCCTAGCGTACATGGCTAAGGGGGTTAACGAGGTCGAGTTCCCCAAGCCCTCACCCGAGAAAATCGAGGAGCTGCTCAGGAGCGTTAGGCTGGCCGCCCCGGGCCTGGAGGTGCTTCACATAGATAACGTGAACCCCGGGACCGTGGCCTACCACGAGGAGGAGGCCAGGAGGGCTCTCAAGGCGCTGGTCAAGTACCACACGCCTGGGGACGTGGCGGCGATGGGCATTGAGAGCGCCGACCCTAGAGTGGTGAAGGAGAACAACCTGGGGGTGATGCCGGAGGACTCGCTCAAGGCGATCAGGATAGTGAACGAGGTTGGGGCTAGGAGGGGGTGGAATGGGATGCCCGAACTGCTCCCTGGCATTAACTTCGTGTTGGGGCTTAAGGGGGAGACTAGGGAGACCTACAGGCTGAACCTAGAGTTCCTCAGGAGGGTGCTCAGAGAGGGGCTGCTCGTGCGCCGCGTGAACATCAGACAGGTGCTCGTGCTTCCCCACACTCCGATGTGGCACGTGGGCGATAGGGTGATCACGCGCCACAAGAGGTACTTCGCCGCCTTCAAGAAGAGGGTGAGGGAGGAGTTCGATAAGCCAATGCTCAGGCGTGTAGTACCGCGGGGGACCGTGCTGAAGGCCCTCTACGTAGAGGCCCACGAGGGCAAGTATAGCCTGGCAAGGCAGGTGGGCTCCTACCC
>CAZFVO010000082.1:1448-4303 GCA_964522325.1 uncultured archaeon
TGAGGGAGAAGCTGGATGTGGTAGTTGTCGAGCACGGCTACAGGTCCGTTAAGGGCATACCCTACCCCCTCAACGTCAACACCGCTTCCATCGAGTCATTATCCTACGTCCCCGGCCTCTCCCGCAGGGACGTCACCGCTATACTGGCGCGCAGGCCCTTTAAACGCCCAGAGGAGCTCGCCGCCATCGTCGAGGGAGACGCGCTTAAGTACTTATGCATAGGCCCCCAGTGCCCGGATTCTAAGCGCCGGGGTCACGCCTAAGGCTGCAAGATCCTTCACGGGTGGGTTAAGGCCTTAGCCGCGGATGGAGAGCCTCGCCCAGGATGGGGATAACTTTAAATGTTCTGCAGCGGCTCCGGGGCTAAATGTCCGGGATTAGCTGTAGAGCTGCCGGCATAGCCTCTCTAGTGATATTAACGCTAATATGGGGCACCACCTTCCCCGCGATTAAGACGGTGGTCACTGGCGTGGGCTTCGCCTACTACGTGTCTCTACGCTTCGGGCTAGCCACACTCCTCCTGACGCCCATCGCCGTGAGGAAGGCTCGCGAGCTACGCCAGTACCTCAGGCCTGGCGCCGTGCTGGGCCTGCTCTACTTTGGCGGCATAACCCTGCAAGGCCTAGGCATGGAGTACGCTACGGCCTCAAACGCCGCGTTCATAACGGGCTTAAGCGTGGTGATGGTGTACGGAATAGAGGCGCTGTTGGGGGCTGAGAGGCCCTCCCTCGAGCTGACTGGAGCGGTCGTGCTCGCCACCCTGGGGATGTACCTGTTATCGCTGAGCGGCTCCCCCCTACAGCTGGCGGTGGGGGACTTGATAGTGCTGGCTGGCGCCCTCTTCTGGGCCCTCCAGATAATAGCCGTGGACAGGTTCTCCTCAGGCGGCCTCGCCACTCTACTACTCATGGAGTGCGGGGTTACAGCGGCCGCCGCTTGCCTCCTATCCGCTCTCACCGGCCCACCGCCCCTCGAGAAGCTAGCAGCTACGCTGCCGTATCTGCTCTACCTGGCGCTCGTGTGCACGCCCCTGGCTAACGCCCTCCAGCTATATGGGCAACGGTGGGTACGCAGCGTCGACGCTGCGCTGATTTACCTCCTCGAGCCCGTGTTCGCAGCCCTCTTCTCTCACATATTCCTGGGCGAGGGGATGACGCTTAGACAAGTGGTTGGCGCGCTGTTAATACTAGCTGCCATGGCTGTGAGTTCGCTGAGGCATAGGGGCGCTGATCATGGGACGCCAGCTCGCTGCTAGCCACGTTCTTAGGTCATTTCCTGGTGAGCTCGCTCAGCTAGGCTCTACAGATCCTCCTAAGGGTTAGCTAGGCGTTTTATAGCTGACGCGCGACTCCTTGAACTGTGGATGTGCTACACGTCAGACCTCCGACTTCGGTGGGCGTGCTCCTCTCATACAGGTGCACATGTGAGTGTAGGCATTGCATGTACGCGTGCTCGCCGAGGTGGGAGAACCGCTGGATTAGCGAGAGCGGGCTAAGGGAGGTCCTGGAGGCTCTGGCGCTGAGCGTGGTCCCAGCCTCCCCCAGGGGCAGGGTGGGGGTTAACGAGGGGCTTCACTTTACGGGTGGCGAGCCCTTCCTGAGGTACGACCTGCTGGTAACGGGGGTTAAAATGGCTGAAGCCCTCGGCTACCCCTCAGTATTCGTTGAGACCAACTGCTTCTGGTGCGTTAACGATGAGATCGTGCGGCAGAGGTTCGAGGAGTTGAAGGCGGCTGGCCTCGAGGGGGTGCTAGTGAGCGTGAACCCCTTCGTGATCGAGTGCGTGCCCTACGAGAGGATCGGCAGGGCGATCTCGATAGCGGAGGAGGTGTTCGGGCGCGGTAACGTCCTCATATACCACGAGGTTTACAGGGAGCTGTTAAACAGGCTGGGCGTCAGAGGCACGCTGAGGTTCGAGGAGTACCTGAGGAAGTGCCTCTCGCTGGGCCCTAGCGCCCTCATGCTGAGCTTCAGCCCATCGATACTACTGCCCATGGGCAGGCTAGTCTACACGCTACATAGGCTCTATGAGCGGAGGCCAGCTAAGGCATTCTTCGGGGTTTCGTGCCTAGGTGAGCTTACTAGGCCTTGGCACGTACACGTCGACTGCTACTACAACTACGTGCCAGGCTACTGCGCTGGCATCTCCCTCGGAGACGCGCGGAGGCTAGAGGAGATAACTGGAGGAGTGGACTTAGGCGATAAGCCGGTGCTCGCCGCCTTAGCTGAGAGCTTGGGCGAGCTCTACAAGCTGGCTGTGGAGGGATACGGGTACAGGGAGCTTGAATCCGGCTACATATCCCCCTGCCACCTCTGCCTGGACATAAGAGTGCATCTAGCCCTGGAGGTGGGGGGCTTCAAGGAGCTCCAGCCCCTCGAGTTCTACCGGCTACTCAGCGAGGTTAGGGAGTCCGCTATGGGCCACGCCTGACGGCGCAAGCAATATCACGTCCTGCGAGCTTGAAACCGCGTGAAGAGAATAAGGCTGACATTCGAGCGAGCCGGTGCAGTCGTCGTGGAGCTCACTGGCAAGAACCCTAAGACTGCGGAGGCGCTCCTTAGAGCCCTCCCCTTCGAGAGCCAAGCCATGAAGTGGGGGGATGAGGTCTACTTCAGCACCCCGGTGGAGATGGGGGAGGAGGAGGCGGATGAAGTGGTTGAGGTGGGCGCTGTCGCGTACTGGCCCCCTGGCAGGGCTCTCTGCCTATTCTACGGGCCAACCCCCATTAGCGGGCCTGGCGAGATAAGGCCTGCGAGCCCAGTGAACGTTATAGGCAGGGTGGTCGAGGGGCTCTCCGTTCTGAAGGAGGTGAGGGAGGGGGAGCGCGTAAGGGTGGAGGAGGCCGGGCCTTAGAG
>CAZFVO010000083.1:0-2058 GCA_964522325.1 uncultured archaeon
GCAATACTGCGTCCAATACAACGGCTATCGATGGCTCTGCAACTGTCCGCACTACCTGAAGCATGCGGAGGATGTGAACTTTGCATGTAAGCATATCGTGGCAGTCATGCAGGTGATCGGCAAGAGAACTATCGTTGAGAAAAAGATCCGAGAAAACAAAAGAAACGGCAAGAAGAGAGGAGAAAGGGAACTCTCCCCTCAAAATTTGCCCTTCGTGGATGTCAAGGAAAACAAGCTGAGGTGCCATAACTGCCAAAGCGGGAGCTTAGAGATGTTGATCTTCAAACCAAACGGAGATAATGCTCTTGAAATCTATCAATGTCGGGAATGCGGGGAGATTCAAAAGAATCTTCTCTCCTAATTTTTTTATAATGTTTTATTAATAGTCAGGCCTTAATAACACATCCTCACAACATTGGAATACTTGTAATACTTTTCAATGAGTTCCTCTTTCTATGATACCGTAAAAATCTAACGAAAGCAAACTATCGTGTTTCTGCTCTTTTTGTTGCTATATTTTTCCTACTCCAAGATAATTGCATCTTTCCACATTTTGTTAAATACTTTGTTGAGCTCGTTTATGCTATTTTTGTCCATTTTTACTTCGACGTGCTCAATGTTATGTCTCATGCCTCTTAGAGTTAAATTAGCGGAACCTGTAACGACGTATTTCTCATCGATAATGTAAATTTTTGCGTGAAGATCTTTAAGGATCTTTACTTCAACATTCTTAAAGTTCTTAACAAGTTCTTTAAGTTCCTCTAATGCTTTCTGGTGATATTCATTTTCCTCAGCTTCAGCTACAGGGGCAGTTAAAATTTTTATTTCGACACCTCTCTCAGCGAGATTTTTAATAAGATCCTTTACATAGTGATCCGAGATATATGGACTGGACATCCAAAGTCTAACTTTTCGCTGAAGCTAATAATGGTTCAACTAGCTCGCCAACATTTCTGCCTGAGAACTCAATACCATGTTCTAAAATATGTTTCAAATTTTCAAGAACTCGGAGAAGGAATAGTTTACTTGTAGTAATTACTTGTCCACTACCTTCCCCGCATTCTCTTTCAAGTCGAACACAAGCATTACAACCGTCAACACATATGCGGAAACCGTAGTAATCTAAAGCATCGTCGAAATAGTCCTCAAGGTCAGCTAACGTTCTATCGTCTAAGTCGCCTTTTATGAGGAGGTATAGACGAGCTAAAGTAGAATCTAATTCCAATTCCACGTTGTCTAATCTCTCTTTTAGAGTCTCCACGGCTTTTTCAATTCTTTCTAGTCTTTGGAGTTTATCTTCATCACTAATCCTAGTTTTAGCGATCTTTAAAGATTTTTGAGCTTCCGTCCTTCTACTTTCATCGATTTTATTGAATTCCTCCGTATGTTGCTTCAAATAATCCACTGCAAAATTACAGAATTCTACAAGAAATTGGGATAATCCGATCTCTTCAATCTTTTTAATTACCGTATCGACGATACCTATTCTTCCATTCTTAGCATTCTCTGCGATTGATACCTTATTGACCTTATTTGGATATCTTCCAGAATTGTAATAGTATTTAGGTATCACAAAGTTAAACTCTACACCTACCAGATCCTTTAGAATGAATTGACTAAAAATATGCTTAAACGAGTGGACGAAAACTTGTTTGCAGAATACTATGAAGTCTCTTTCGAACTTCATGTCTCTTATCTTCTGATACGTTTCGTAATTCTCCCCTTTATTCAATAGATCTTCGATCAATTCGGCTAATTTTCCATATTCAAAGCTCCTCCCTATAGATTTGCTGAAAATATATTTTATAGCTAAATTTTTCCTAAAATCGGCGTCTTCAGATAGACCTTTCAAAATAGCTTTTTCAAGCCAATTGTCGTTGAAAGAAAATTCCATTACTGAAGTTGGAATGCTATAACCTATTCTGAAATAGTACTTCTCATCACCAAAGAATACTCGAATAATAGGTCTGCTTCGGATAAACCATGTGCCAAACTCTACTCCGTATTCTGAAATAGTACTTCTCATCACCAAAGAATACTCGAATAATAGGTCTGCTT
>CAZFVO010000083.1:2158-2808 GCA_964522325.1 uncultured archaeon
CGGATAAACCATGTGCCAAACTCTACTCCGTACCAGTAGTTGTGGACATGTCTGAAATCATATGCTGAAAAACTGACGATCTTTGCCGGGAGACTCTCAGCACTCTCAGCATATATCTCTATCCCATCGTTCTGGAATATGGAATCTCTTAGAGGGTATACTTTAGGATAGGGTTTTCTATAACCATACTTTCCGCTCCACAACCTTTCGCCATCACACACACCATTTTTTCTTATATCACAATTTTTGAAGGGGCATTTAACATCGAATGGATCTGTAGATAATCCCCGACCCCAGTAACAGAAATAGACATAGTCAAATCTTAACCCCCATCTTTGTATTGTTTTATACACACTAGCTTCCTTACTATTCTTTAAACGCATAAGTTCTGAAAAAATTACATTTTTGTTTGTTAGATTGTTAATTTTCTTTGATATTTTCTCACTACCCAGCTTTAGATTTAACCAAGCTCGTCTGGTGTCATTTCTAATTTTTTAGACAACACTAAATACTTCTCTATTTTTTCTTTATTTTTAGAAATTCTTCTAGCCAACAAGCTTCCTTCAAAGGCTAATTTATAGATTTCATCCCTCAATTCGGGCAACTCTTTGAATATTTTTGATATTACCTCGATATCTGTAATTTCCTCA
>CAZFVO010000083.1:2818-4219 GCA_964522325.1 uncultured archaeon
TGTTTAATTTGTTCTGAAAACTCAGATTCCATTTACTTTCACCCCATATTTTTCGAGTAAATTTTTAATTTCATTAATTTTATCAAGAAATATTTTAATTTCATTTTCCTCAGCGAACTCTTTTAAAGTCCGCAAATATTCAGTTAAATCCCATAAAACCTCATTTATCTCACTGCCAAGTAATTTATATCCCTTAATTTCCTCAAAACTCTTTGATAATTTAGCTATATCTTCAAATATACCTCTTATAATATCTTCAGCTCGTTCATGTTCTAATATTGTGCCCTCAATTTTTTCAAGAACATCCCGATTTTGTGACTTCTCTAAAATCTCTAAAATGAACGATTTCAAATTTTCAGGTTGTCCATCTTCAGATAGTATGTATGTGGATCCCCTTTCTCTTCCAATCTCATCAAGTAACATGGATAAAGCATGGTATCTTTTTACAGCAATATTTCTCCATGAGATTGGAATTTCAGCGTTTTTAAATCCATGTATCAATTCCTCTGGACGGAAAATGTAGTACATTTCAAGGGGAGTATTTCTAACAAGGATAATAGCTAAAATTGTATTTAGCGTCCTTTCTGGGTTCCTACCAGCTCTACCAACTCTTTGAGGTAAGCTTTCAGATCTAAATGGAACACCGACATTCATTATAATACCGACATTTGGATAATCTACACCGAGTTCAAGCGTAGAAGTTGCAAGTAGAACACCATATCTTCCCCTTGCAAACTCTTTCTCGATTGCTTCTCTACCTTCAACACCTGCATGATGAATCTGGATTTTATTAAAGATCTCCTTTGGTGTGTTTGAATTTATTTTTCCGTTTCCATAAACCCAGAAAGCATAAGGATCATCAGGATTACTAGCTATATCTTTGCTTAGATGATCTTTAGGCTCATTGTACATCTCGACAGCAACTTTAAGATGGCTGTAGTATATTCTATTAATAGATTTTATACTGTCAATAAAAATTACGCTTTGGATATTCCTAAAATGAGAGACTGTACCGAGAAGTAGGGCGAGTTCATAAGCAGCTGTTTCCCAAGACTTTTTGGGGTGGATACCCATTACAAGGTATAAAACCTTCTTTTTCCTTCTACCAACATTTTCGGTAGATATCACTGCGATGTCTTGTTCATCCAGATCCAAAAGCTCTCTTGCCAAATTTATTCGGGTTCGGTAGAGTTGCCGACGCGAGTATAACCTTTGGTTCAGTGTTTGTAGAGCTCTTCAACCTTTTAAGGAGGTACCTTACGTTTCCTCCAAGAAGAGACTGATAAGCGTGAGCTTCATCCATTACAATGTACTCCACTCCCTCATATAGCTTATAGTCGTGCTGGATCGCTTTACTCGGTAATCTCCAGTCGAGAGTCCAGACATTTGTTATTAGAATAT
>CAZFVO010000084.1:0-4212 GCA_964522325.1 uncultured archaeon
GTAAGGGAGCTGAGAAGGTAAGACCCTCCGTAAGAGCAAACTTCAGAAAGAAGAAGGAAGATTAAATCCTCTTTTTTTCGATTTTGATATCGTTGTGAGTAGTTTTTTTAAATCCAAGTCGATTTCTTGCTTCATGGATTTAGATGATAGACTCAAACTCATCAAGAGGAACGCTGTGGAGATAGTGACTGAAGATGAACTAATTGAACTTTTGAAAAGTAAGGATAAACCAAGAGCTTACGTTGGCTACGAGCCGAGCGGTGAAATTCACTTGGGGCACATGATGACTGTGCAAAAGCTAATGGATCTTCAGCAGGCTGGATTTGAAATAATTGTTTTACTTGCAGACGTTCATGCTTATCTGAATGAGAAGGGTGATTTTGATGAGATAAGAGAAATTGCGGAGTACAATAGAAAAGCATTCATTGCTCTAGGTTTGGATGAGAGTAAGGCTAAGTTCGTTTTGGGTAGTGAATTTCAGCTTGAAAGAGATTATGTCTTAGATGTATTGAAGATGGCTAGGATAACCACTGTAAATAGAGCAAGAAGAAGTATGGATGAAGTCAGCAGGAGAAGAGAAGACCCTATGGTTTCTCAGATGATCTATCCTTTGATGCAGGCTTTGGACATAGCTCATTTAGGTGTTGATTTAGCAGTTGGCGGAACTGATCAGCGTAAGATACACATGCTCGCAAGAGAAAATCTTCCCAAGTTAGGTTACAAGGCACCTATATGCTTACATACACCTATTTTACTTGGCTTGGATGGAGAGAAGATGAGTTCATCAAAGGGTAACTACATATCTGTGAGGGATTCGGCTGAGATGGTTGAAAAGAAGATTTTGAAAGCCTATTGCCCAGCAAGGGATGTTGAGAATAACCCGATAATCCAGATAGCCCTCTACCACATATTCCCCCGATTCAACAAGCTTAAGATTGAAAGAGATCTGAAGTATGGCGGCGATGTTACTTACGAAACCCCAGAACAGCTCATAGAGGACTTCAAATCTGGTAGTTTGCATCCTTTGGATTTGAAGAAGGCTGTGGCAAAGTATTTAAACAAGATTATTGAAAATGTAAGGGTAAAACTTGAAGGGGGGTGAGAGGCTGGAGGAGGAAGTAGTAAGGGTTCGACTGCCAGATAAAAGCAAAGGGGAGATGTTTGGAATAGTTACAACCATGCTTGGTGCTGGGCATGTTAAGGTTAAGTGTGAGGATGGAAAGGAAAGGCTTGGAAGAATTCCGGGAAAGCTCAGAAAGAAGATATGGATAAGGGAAGGAGATATTGTGATAATAGTTCCATGGTCGTTTCAAGATGAGAAGTGCGACATAATCTGGAGGTACACAAATCCACAGGTTGAATGGTTGGAGAGGAAGGGATACCTGAAGTTTTAGGTGTCAACATAAACGGTGATCTTGAGGATAGGGATATTGTAAGAATTGCCAAAAGGTGCAAACTTCCGATCTGGATAGGCGATAATCCTCTCTTTAAAGATCCCTTTTATGTAGCCGATTTGATTGCAGATTATGTATCCTTTGTTGGTTTTGGAGTAGTTACGGTTGAAAGGGGTTGTAAAGAAATTTTGAACAAGTTTAAGACACTTGTCAATGAACATAAGGATACAACATTTGCTTTGGGAATAGGAGCTGGAAGTTTGAGGGGTTATGAGGGTTTAAGGGCTGTTTTAAACTGTTTAAGGATTTTGCGTGATGATGTAAAAATTTTACTTTGCGGATGCTCTAGTCCAGTTATAACGGCTGAATCTTCCAAGATAGTTGATGGAATCCTTTTCAACTACGGTTATCCAGATCACCTGAAATGGATATACCGATACTTAAAGAGAGATGTCTGTAAAGTTGCGTATGCTCCTTCTCTCATACTCCCAAGTGAGTTCGAAAAAGATCTGCTGATAGCTTGCGCGATTGTCTCGTGTAGCAGTGAAAGCTTTGTAAAATCCTTGGGTTATGAGTCGATGTTTCAAGAACTTTCGAAACTCGATTTCAGGGAAGTTATAGTTAAAAGAAAGGAAGAGAATACAATTCCTGAAGTGATAGAAAAGTATAGAAGGATTTTGATTGAGAAGTTTGCTATAGCGGGTAACTTTGAAAGGTTTATTGAACGCGTTAGAGAACTTCTAAAGATCTGTGATCATGTAGTCTTAGGAGATCCATTCTTCAGAGACAGACGCTCCTTAGAGTGTGTTAAAGATGTTTTAAGACAATTAAAGTATGTATAAATATTATGAAGAGATTTTTTTCTTTTGCACCTTATTTCAATGTCTTTAGAAGTACTTTAAATAGTATGGAAAATATGTTTAATTTTAATTATAGGCTATGTAATTTTCTATTTCAACAAACGTAGACTTATTAAACATTCTTGATTATAAAAATGATTGAATAGAGATATTATCAAAAGTATATAAAGACTTGAATGACATTGGTACCTAATTTTTGAGACTTTCCACTGGATGCAACTTTTCGAGAAGAGTCTTAAAGAGTTTTAAAGAAAGTTTATATCAATCTAGTACCTCAAATCTTGTTCAATAATATACCATCAATAAAAAGAGGTTTAAAAGTAATTAGGACATTTCTACTCGCAGGCTGTACATTTTCTCGCTCAATGAAAAGAGGATTGAAAGGATGACCGTAACGGGGTAAGGGCTCACCTACTACGGCACAGGGGCTCGATGAAAAGAGGATTGAGAGTTAACACTAGCTGTTGGATGATTCACCGTTGGCAAATCATATTCGATGAAAAGTAAAAGATATTGGCAGTGTGAGTATTGGGGGTGTTGTAGTTGTTAGGAAAAATTGAGGTTTTAGTTGAGTTTTCCAAACTCACAAATTCCAATAAACCTCAATTCAATCTTTCCTTCTTCTATTTTTTTCGTTGGTAGTTGTTAAAATTAGTGACCTAGAAATACTTACGTTTAAGCTCTCGTTCTTACCTATACAGGGACTGCATAGTGTTAAGCTTTTACATCCCTTTAGAACCTTCGTGTACGTTTTGCAATCGTTCTCAAAGCATACCTTCAAAATCAACAGTGAAGATTCGTTGAATAGTAGACATATTTCTACTCTACAATGTAATAGGTTTTATTGCAAATACTGTAGATGGTTTGGTTGAGTCCTCTCTCCAAAGTTTTTGGTGTAATCTGGCTGACCATCTTAACATGCACACCGTGAGGCGTGCAGGTGGTAGATATGTTACGATTAGCATGAATAAGACTATAAGAGCTAGGAGTGAACCAAAGAGAATTCCACGCATGTATGAAGTAGTTTTTGCGCTATATTATAAAGATTGTGGAATTAAGAGGATTGATTTTGCTTCATTAATATTTTTATAACATATGCTTGTCTTATTATCCTACTATACCCTTGAGTCTTATTTTGAAAATAAACGCTCTGTTGAAAATTTGTTGTAATGTTGGTTAGAAGTTACGAATTAACACTTGACAGGAAATTACTCCTTTTTCTCCTTTCTAATTACAATCCAGAAGTTAGCTTCGTCGTCTATTATCTTATAATTTTGAATTCCTGCATTGCTTAGAATTATATCTATATCCTTTTTTATACGTCTTGTTTTTCCTCTCTTACTATTCCATTCAGGATCTCTTTTCTTCATCTCCTTCAATATTCTTTCTTTCAACTCCTTTGTTCCGAATCCCCCACCTACAAACGTAACTCCATCAGACTTTAGAACTCGATATATTTCCCTAAAAGCTTTCACCTTATCCTTCCAGAACGATATGGAGCCTCGACTAACGATTAAATCAGCGAAATTAATCTTAAAAGGCATATTGTGCACGTCACCTAAAACTGGGATTACTCTACTATCCAATTGTTCACTCTTAATGTGCTTCTTTGCAATCTCTAATGCTTTTTTTGAAACGTCTAAGGCGTAAACCTTTAGATTAGTCGTTCTTGCAATTGAGATTGCCAGTGCTCCAGTTCCTGTTCCAATATCAATACAGATTCCATCTTTAATCCTAGTCATCTCGACAATTTTCCTCGCTATGACGGGATATACTGGAGCAAATACTTCTCTGACGATCTTGTCAAACTCCTCCCAATCCTCACTGTTCATGATCCTACAGGTAATGTAATGCTGTTCCTTTAAATCGTAACTCATAGTTGAAATGTTATTTAGCTGTAGAGTTAAGTTAGTTGGATGAGAGTGAACTTTGCAGTTTTATGGGATCTAGACGGAACG
>CAZFVO010000085.1:0-4142 GCA_964522325.1 uncultured archaeon
CACCATTACTGCTTTCCTTATGCTGTCCTTAAAGCGGGGCATGGCTTTACACCTCAGTTTAGACCACCTGAGCCTCCCAGATTATCTTTACGTTGTCAGTACCTGAGGCTGGAGCAGAGGCGAATTTTACTCTGATCTTGGCGTTGTCGTTCGGATCGACATAGCCAATGCATGGTGAGGCATCTATTGCATCTGAGCTGATTGGAGTTACCTTGACAACTATCTTACTTGGGTCTGTAACTGCTAAGCCGTGATCGCCGATAAGAAAGTCTGTGGTTGAGCCATCTCCGCTGAAGGTGGCTACGCCTGAGTTTTCGGTGAGGTAGCCGATGTTTCTACGAATGATAGTGTTTGCTCCTACTATGACTATTTGTTCCGTCTTATTGTTTCTAACTGTACAGTACGCTATTATATTATTGTCCGATGATCCTCCCTCCTTTATGCCTACATCTTGTGTTGGTGTGTCTTGTGTGTCTTCAACTCTGACTCCTATTATTTTGTTTCTGACAGAATTATACAAATATATTCCACCATAGGAAGCAGAGGTATCTTGGTTATTGTTTAAGATTTCCCCACCTATAATTCTGAACTGACTACAACCATTAAGTGCAATTCCCCATCTGCTGTTACTGATAAAGCTACACCCTATTATATCAACCGATTCTGTTGCTTCTGCATATAAACCATGATGCCCACAGTCTTTTGCAAGACATCCAAATAGCTTGTTATATCCAGTAGCACCCTTTATTGCAAAACCATACCCACCTTTTATATGACAATGTAATAGAGTTGTATTTTCTCCAAGTATGTAGAAGCCGTAGTCAGCAGAATCATACGAATAACAGTTAATCAACATGTTTGATTTCGCTATTAGACCACCAGCATAATATGAGTCTATCACGATACTTGAATCTGGTGCATTTATTACCTTGACATTTTCTATTTTGCAATCGACTGGTATCCTTAGATCAATCACATTGTTTCCAATTTCAAGACTTTGATTTTCCTTATTACCATCAATTAGTAAGTCTTTAATTACAACTCTATAGACATAATCGCTTCCATGATTGTAGTTTTTGATCATCTTGTCATTTAATCCGTCAGCAGCCTTTAATTTAGTCTCGTCCCAACCTAACCCTTCAATAATGGTGTATGATTTAACAAGCAGAGTCTTGTTTACTATAAATTCTCCTTTACCAAGTACAATTCTACCACCAATATCCAACGCGCTCTGTATCACTTTCGCATCGTCCACTCCTGCTTCACCTTCTGAGATGATTTTACCTTTCCAGTCCTCAGCTTTAACCTTGCCTCCATCAATATACACAATAGCAGAGTATGGAGCAATCGGAAGGTAATATTTTTTATCATCGAGTTGGATGTACTGGTCTGTGATAGTCATTCTTGCCAATGCTGGAGAAGCTGTTGCAACGAAAGCACCAGCTGCCATAGCACCAACTAAAGCTCTTCTAACCACTCCGAAGTTAATCTTCCTCGCTATAGCATCTATGAATTGCTCATCATTTGTCAACTTCTCAGCTATCATTGGTACTTTCTCCTCTGGTATTCCTAACTCAGAACTAATGGTTTTGATAGTTTCCTTATTCAAAGAACATATTTCCTTAATCTCCTTCTTTTTCCTTAAACCGAACATAAACACTCACCTCTCTTAAAAATAGTAGGTGAAAAAATAAATAATTTACTCACTACAATGTGAACACGTTGGAGCGGTTGGGACACTACCAATTACCGACCCAACTCTTTCTTTAATCCTTTCATGAGCTTTCTTAACTTCTTCCAACGATCTCTCCAATCCCTTCTTAGCCTCCTCTGGACACCTCTTTATACACTCCTCCAAAACCTTCTGAGCTTGCTCGGTAGCATGCAAGCACATTTGAGCACAGTTGGGACAAGTCTGAGACAACTCTTCCAACTCCTTAACCTTCAAGTTTGCGTAATACATGGCTCTCTCCATAGCGTCGGTCTTGTTCTGCATAGCCATAGCCTGTGCTTCAGCAAGCCTTGCGGAACTGCTTAAGATTTGGTAGACATTGATAAACATTAGTAAGCATTTATCCATATTTTTCTAGCCATAATTTGATAGCTTCTTCGATTGCTTCGCTTAAAGCACCTTTTTTATTTCCCTTAATTTCTACAACCTTAGCTCTAAACCTTCTACCGAGTTCTTCATCAATCTTAATCGTCATCTTCATAATAGTGTATAAGTAGAAAAGTTTATAAGCTTTTATGTTTAGTAGTAACTGTGGAAATAATAAAAAGCTATAGTGTTCCAGTAATAACACCGAAAGATTTGATTGAAGAATATTTCAAGCTAAGAAAAATTGCATTAGATGTGATATTCAAGCATGTTAAGTTTTCAAGGAGTGGAAAGGCTCATCTTAAGTTCAGCAAGAACGATAGAAAAAAATTAAGAGATGAATTATTGAGGAACTGGAAATTCGCTAAGCATTATGTAGATTCAGCCATTAATTCCATCATCGGATTAGTCAAGGGTTGGATTCAGTTATACAACAAGGGAAAAGCCAAGTCTAAACCCAAAATAACTAAAAAGACTGTTTATGTCAAAACTACGCTATTCTCAGTTAGAAACGGTAAGATTAAGATTACAATAGAACCGAGAAAACGTTATCTCGAAATTGACTTAGCAAAATTCGATTACCTACCAAAAGATTACGATTCTATTGGTGGATTAATCCTGCAAGAAGACAAACTGATTATAACTTTCAAGAAAAAAGTTAAACCGATAAAGCCGAAAGATTATGCATCTTTCGATGTGAATTTAACTAACATAACTGGTTTTATCAATGGAAGAATAGTAAGATTTGATTTAAGGGAGCTATACCACATTCACAGAGTTTACGAGGAGAAGAGAAAGAGAATTCAAAAGTTAAGTAGAACAAAACCAAAAACAGCTAAAAAACTTATGCAGAAATATTCTAAAAGAGAAAGAAATCGTGCAATGGATTTAATGCATAAAGTAACTACTACAATCGCAAGAGAGCTTATATCGGTAAAGCATGGAGCAATTCTTGAAGATTTGAGAAACGTCAAAGACAGAATCCTCAACAGTAGCAAAGACTTGAACCGTAAACTCTCTAAGTGGAACTGTAGAATGTTCCAATCTATGCTCGAATACAAGTTAAAATGGTTCGGTTTACCAGTTAAATATGTTGATCCTGCTAATTCATCCAAAACCTGTCCCGTCTGTTCAGGCAGCTTAGTTGCCTATCGGGACAGATTGATGAAATGTGAAAATTGTGGTTTAATTGCAGACAGAGATGTTGTTGCCGTCCTAAACCTTCGGATGTGGGGCTTTGGGGTTACCCCGAATGGGGACGAGCTTCCGAAGGTCTTGTCCTTCGGAAGTGATGTGTCCCAAAGCGGACATATGTCTATAAAAGACTATGTCCGCTGAACCCCATCGCTGGAGTGGCTAACAAAGATAACACCAACAATACCTCTACCCACCTCATAGAGTGTATTTAAGAAATAAAGGATAAAAGTGTTTTTGCCTCTGGGGCGACCTTTTGTAGGTCACTACACTATCTAACTTTTCTACCTAATTTACCCACCCACACACCGCTCTCTTCTCAAGGTGGTTTAAGGAACATTAACCACCTTGAGGAGTTCTCCCTTTCGGGAGCTTTCGCGGGAAGCGGGGCTCCGCACATCCTGAGTGAATACTGCATCGAACCCAAAACATAATGTATCTTGACTGTCAAAGCCCCTTCATCGGCAATACTTATTTTGGAAAAAGAGATATTTAAAACTTTCTCACAAACTTATTCGACAAATTCTTAACTTCCATAATGGATACTCATACGACAATCAACGAAAAATTTACTCACCTTCGCAAGCCATCTTTATTAAAGGGCACATTTCAAACAGCCAATCCTTTGGAATGCCCAACCTCCTACACAAGTACTCAATAAATTCCCTCGCCATGTACGACACTTCTTTTTCTACAGTTCCCGTCTGCTCGGCTGAAATGTAAACGCCGAACACCATCTTCCCTATCCTTTCCCCCTTACCTTGATACACTATTAGAAGTGGAGTTGTAATTTTGGTAGGTACGAACGTTTGTACTTGACTCGTGAACCACATGTTGAACTTCATGCTCG
>CAZFVO010000086.1:0-4121 GCA_964522325.1 uncultured archaeon
AAAGATGGCGATGAAATTAAGTATTCGTCGAATCCAAGAGATTCAGACTCCGATTCAGACGGTTTAAAGGACGGTGAAGAAGTTTTAAAGTATCATAGCAATCCTACCGATAGAGATTCAGACAACGACGGTCTTGACGATGGATATGAAGTTATGAGCTTGGGAACAAGTCCTGTAAAAGCTGATACCGATGGAGATGGATTGAATGACAAGGATGAAATTGACAAATATAATACAAATCCTGTCAAAGCAGACTCCGATAATGATGGAATAAACGATTATCAAGAAATACAAAAAGGATTAGACCCAAATAATTCCGATACAGATTCAGATGGAGTTAAAGATGGTGAAGATATTGTACCAAATGGAGATGCAGAATTGTGTATAACAATTACATACTGGGAAGAGAAGAAAAAGGCAGATTTATTAACAGCAGGAGACCCTTACTTTGTAGCCTATGTTTATGACTCTAAGGGTAAGCTAATTGGATACGACAAACTCGGACCATTCTCGGATAGTGGAAAGATAGAAAATGCTAGTAGCCTGTGGGTAGATGTACCTGATGATGAAAGGTCATTTACAATTGTGCTTCAAGCATGGGATAGTGATCAACCATGGGACTCGGACGATCATTACGATATAAGTGAAGATTTACACAGCTACGATTTAACGATAAGTTACAATGTTGATCAAAGTACACTACACGAAAAACACGATGGGTCGTTAGATGGTAGCTCGAAAGACTTAGATGGTATAATCGAATTTGATATCTCGGTGTCTGGTGGAGTTGTTGTAATCGTTTAAACTGTATCTCTAAATTTTTTGACTTGTTATTGCTGAAGATGTAGTAGAGATATGGAGTGCTTCAAAACCCATATGCATTCTGAGGGGAAAGGTATTATAGAGCTAAAAGCCATGGCTGAAAGAGGAATTAAGAGGGAAGTCAGCTATTTCTACTACCCTATACCTCCCCTATCTCCAAAAACGTTGATAGACTAGTTTAGGAAGCTCGATACTCTTGAGGTTGAGAGAGGGAAGAGGTCTGGAATGAAGATTTATCCCGCAATAGGCGTTCATCCAAGATAACGCCGAGAAGGTTTTTAAGGTCTGACGTGTTCTTCTTTATTTCAACAATTCTTTCTGCGCCTATACTGCTAAAGTAAAAATATTACAGTACTACTTTTAGTTAGGTTCGATATATGATCTAGTTTCTAAATGAGGATAAATATTAAAAAATAATAAAATATAATTATATTTAATATTTATTTCATTATAATTTTTTAGAGGCTAATTGTCGCTTCAAAAATTTAATAAAAAATTTACATTAAATTTTTTTTCTTTTACATTCTCTGTATGTATAAAGAACCCTGTGTACAGATGTTAAATGCGAAAGAATTCCTACTATGAGAACTATCAGGTTAAGTACACTTGGAAATATTAGACCAATTAAAATTAGAGTCAATCTTTCACCTCTCTCCGCAATCCCTACATCGCATCTTAGTATCACCTTTTCAGCTCTTGCCCTCGTATAGCTCACCATCAATGCCCCACTCATGGCAAAAACAGCTAAAGTCCATCCGACTTGGAATCCAAGGGCAAAGAATATAGCAATATCGACATATCTGTCGAGTACAGAATCTAAGACACCACCAAATTCCGTCATCAATCTCTTATTCCTTGCTAGGGCTCCATCAAGCACATCCATAAGCGCACTAAGTATTAAGAAAATAGCTGAAATTGTGAAATTTCCTAAATATATAAAATATGCACATAAAAATCCAAACACCAAGCCAAGAATTGTTAAATGATTGGGCTTAACACCAATTCTTGCTAAAACATCTGTGATAGGTTCCAAGAGTTTTGCCGCCCGATCCTTTAAGCTACTCAGCATTATCTCCAAACCTTTCCTCTATAGTGTCCAGTTATGGGACAGCCCAAGCAGATCCTATTCCAGTACTCGCATTTACCACAGTTGGATCCACAGGGTGACTTGTCACCCTTCTCAAAACCTATATTCAAAGGAATTATTGTGCTTTTTTCAGATCTAACAATTATACCGACATCAACATCGTAAACTTCTGGATTTGGCCTGATGTGCTTATCGACAATTGCCTCCAGTGTTGATAGATCTTCTCCAACGAGTAAGATTATAAGGTTCTTGTTTCCAGCAATCACAAAACCGTTTAAAAAGAATGGACAACCTCTAAGAGCATTCAAAATTTTATCAGGATTCTTACACTTTACGTCAACTTTTAAAACGTACATCTGCGAGTTATTTAGGTTAACACCGTAGGAAAAATCGATTATTCCAAGATCCCTAAGCTTCTTTATCCTGCTACCAACAGATGGTTGTGATAAACCCACAAGCTTGGCTATTTCAGTCTGAGATATCTTAGGATTTTCCTGAAGTATTTTTATAATTAATCTATCCTTCTCATCGAGTTCCAAAACCTTCATCTGACCAACTTCCTGTGAATATATTATTAAGGTTTTTCAAATCCAATACTGCACATGCTAACCTTTGACCTAAAGTATTTACCTTTAAACTCCTTTAAAACTTCTCCTTTATAAGCAAAAACTCCTCTACCGAGCATTATCATGCTAGCAAATCCATCAGTACTCTCAACAGCTTCGATTGCATCCATGATTCTGTCATCTACAAAGCCGCATCTTACAGCAAAATCCTTTGAAACTTTAAAGAGGTTTTCAAGGGATGGTTTTCTAAGGAATTCCCTTAAAGATCTTTTCCCAATCCTGTAAACATCTTTCAAACTACCTTCAAGTACCTCACTCGTTCTCATCTCACCAATCACCAAAAAGTCCAGTTCGATATCCCAAAGATATCTATCGATTGTACACCTTGAGGGGCATGAAGCCTTTTTCCTCACAACGAAACCACCGTAACATTGAGTTACGACATCTCCAAGCCCAGTCCTGTTTAGAACCTCCGCTTCATGAGCTAAATCTGCAAGTTGAAGCAAGGACATGTTCAGCCCCAACCTTTTGTTTATTTCAAGCGCACTTGCCAAAGCTATTGCACCGCTCAAGCCGAAGCCACAACCTAAAGGCAAATTCGATTTAACTTCAACTCCACCATAATAGTTAAGAGATTTGAGAATATACTCCGCTGTCGGAATACGCATATCCTTTCCATTGAACTTCAAACCTTCATCAGTCAACCTTACATTCACGCCTCTATCTATCGTAAAACTAACTCCCAACGATCCAGACCTCTTTGGCTCGTCTATCTTTGGTGCAAAGAAGCACGTTACACTTGCAGAGACGAACATAACTCTAGAACATTTCTTATAGTTTTTATAATGAAAATTATCTCTTCATCACTTAGATCTCTTTCAAGAGATGAATAAATACTGAGTAGGACTTCTCTTAAGCTGTTATTTCTAGCCTTAATCATCTCTTCAAAGTTTTTAAATCCCCTCTCCTTAGCAAATCCATCCAAAACTGCTTTAGCTAAGATTTGTGCTTGTTTTTTCATTCCACAGCAGTAATAGTCAATCACCTCCTCAACCTTCTCCTCATAACCAGTTTTAACTATCTTAGCCCTGTAAAGATTACCGATCTTCTCTATCTCAACTCCATAGGGCCTTAACCAACTTCTTACTATATTAACCTCCCAATCTTCGATAAGACTTCCAAACTTTTCAAAAACTTCGTTAAGAATATTTACAGCCTCCTCAGCAGTTTTTATGTCCAACCTTCTATAGTCTGAACATGCGCAAAAAGTTCTAACGTTGAAAATACCTTCGGGAACCTTCCTCAATACAAAATCGCTTAGAACTTTCAAAGCCTTTTCACCAAGTGTCGTATTCATGAACTGACTGTTTAGGTCAAATTATAAAATCGTTACAGTTGTTCAGTGTACAATCTGTAGAAACTTAAAAAGTAAAGAACTAAAATTATTAAAGATAATAATAATTTAAATTTTAATCTTTGTGTTGATTTGATATGAACTGATTCTATTGTTTAGATTTTGAAAAGATTTCTTAAAATTTAAGTAAATTAAGCATTTATTACGATTATTTTAGTTTTTAGAAGTAATTTGTGATTATTCCGACAAAGTTGGACTTCTCGAACATTTTTGATTATAAAAATGGTTGAAT
>CAZFVO010000087.1:0-4029 GCA_964522325.1 uncultured archaeon
GTAAAGTTTCTCTATGGAAAGCGGCTGAAATAGCGGGAATAACGTACAGGGAAGCCTTAGAAGAGCTAAAGAAGAGAAACATTCCATTTAAATACGATTTGGAAGATCTTGAAGTTGATATAGGCTGGGCTATGAAATGACAGTTGTCAGTAACGCAGGTCCACTAATTCATTTAGCCAAGATTGGAAGATTATATCTGCTCAAAGATATCTTCAACGAAATAATTATTCCGAGAACTGTTAAGATAGAAGTTATTGATAAGGGAATGGAAGAGGGAAAGCCTGATGCTTTCTTAATCGACGCTGTTGATTGGATAAAAATTGTGGACGATCCAGCTGATGCAGAACAGTTAGCTGAGAAGGTAGGAATACATCGTGGCGAAGCTTATGCAATCCTACTTGCTAAGTCATTAAACATTCCAGTGCTATTAGACGATTCAGATGCTAGAAAATTCGCTTTAGGCTTAGGCTTAAAAGTAGTAGGTTCAGTAGGTATCATAATTAAAGCCGTTAAATTAGGACTAATTTCAAAAGAGGATGGATTGAAAGATTTAGAAAAACTTGCAAAAGTTATGTGGTTGAGTGTTGATGTGTACGAGAAAGCAAGAAAAGTTATAGAAAGTTTGTGAGGTGTTTTGTAATGGTGAAGATTGTAGATTTGATCTTCTTCCCGCACTGAAGTGCTTGTCAGAGAGGTTTGCGTATATTCTCAGCCTCTTGAGGATATATGTGGACGGGCTAACACACCTTTAAACCCACCTACTATTAGGGAGAAGTGGGCTATAGCACTTTGTGGGACTTGTTTGAACCCTATTGATCCACCCAATATCAGATAGATCTCGGCGAGACTTTATAAGACTAACACCCCATCCACCTTCTCTTACCTTCACTCTAATTCATCTCTGCATTGAAATTTGGGATATTCTTAGCGATGTTTTGTAAACTCAGAATTCTAGAGAATATCATTACGTTGCAACTGTGATTAGCTTCTTATACTAATCCATGGTGAACTTGGTGGCTTTACGATATAGTACTTCATGATGTACAGGTAAGTTCGAGTTCTTAAATTCAACTTAGTTACGTTATGATAATTCTCAAAAAGCATTATTTAAATTTATAATTTAGATACTATATTGCAAAACTATCATAAATTTATAAAATGGGTAACAAAAAATATTCAATAAATTCCAAGAAATTATTCGCTAAGATGACATATTCAATCGTTGCGAAGGATGGAGAAAAATTGGGAGTAGCAGTAGCGACAGGTAGTGTTTACGTAAGGAGCAGGGTTCCACATGTAAAGAGGGATGTTGGAGCTATAGCCACTCAAGGCTATACTGAAGTATCCTATGGAATAGTTGGTCTAAAGCTCTTAGAGGAAGGGTACTCGCCAAAGGATGCATTGGAGATTCTTTTAATGAGAGATCCGATGAGAGAGTACAGGCAAGTAATAATGATAGATGTAAAGGGAAGAAAGTCAGCATTCACAGGTAAGAGAACTCTAGATTTTAAAGGGCATATTGTGGGAGATAACTTTGTTGTGGCTGGAAATTTGATAGCTGGAGAAGACGTTCTTAAAGCGATGGTAATAGGTTTTAGGAAAGGGAGATCGTTTGAAGAAAAGTTACTGTTGGCTTTAGAGTACGGTAAGGATGCTGGTGGTGATAGGAGAGGGGAGAGGTCGTGTGCTTTGATAATAGAATCCAATGAAGGTAAGTTGGATTTGTCAGTTGATGATAGCCTCGATCCAATAAAAGAGCTTAAAATGCTGATCAGAAGGCTTTAACGTTTCTGTGCTAAGAACAATGAAGGTTAAAATCTCGATGCTCGGAGTTGGGAAAAAAATCTCTCCTGCTTTGTTGAGGTTGATTATGTGATATTTTAACATTCTGTTGCTGTCCTTGCAAAAGCGAGGAGGATACGGCGGGAAAAGTAAATGAGAAGGTTAGAGGTTTTATATAGCTCTCAAGTAGACATACTGTTGCCACCGTAAGGTGGCTTAGAGCTGGAATACTAATCTCATTGATTACTTACTACAAAAAGCATAAAGAGATTCAACTAAAAAATTTAAGAAAGATTATCGAGACTTTAAAACTCTCACGATGTAATCCATTATGTGATCTGGTAAGATTATGTTGTTCCTAATGATCTTAACTTCTCCAAAACTAGGCTCGATGTACTTGACAGACTTAATGACTCTAATGAACCTTTTAGTTTCTTTATTATCTTCTCTGATAAGTTCTATGATTGTCGGAAACATCGTATATAGTCTAGTTTCAGTTTGAAAATCGTGGGCATTCTTAACGAGTGTGAATACGCTTGAAGCTCCCTTCTCCTCCATTCTTACAAGTGCGCTCCTTATGAAGTGAACTACCATCCGAAGGTCATGGTAGAGGAGTAGTCCCGTTATGGAATCGACTATCACGAGTGTTTCGCCCTTTATCTGATCAAGAACTTGGGAGATCCCCAAGTTTATTTCGTTTAAGTTAAGAGGATTCCCAATAATCACATCCTTCGGATGAAACTTTACGTTTGTTCCCGTGTATGCATCTATTATCCAAACATCATTGTTCCTTAGAATCTTTCTGAGAATCTTTGTACTCATTGTCGTCGTCACCCAAACGATGTTGTCGAATTCTCTTATTAGCTTCATTAACAACAGCGTTTTTCCAGCTCCTGGTTTCCCAGAGATCAGTATTTCTTGCACTCAAGACACCTTCTACTGAGGAATTAGTGACCGTTTTCTAACAAGTAAGGTTAATAAAGTTTTTATTTTTCATAAAGTTTCGAATTTTCAACTATTAGTTGATTTAGTTCAACGAATTATTATATAATTTTAAACAATTAGTTGATTTAGTGAACGAGCGAACTAGAGAAGTAATTAGAACTGTAATCTGTCTTAGCGGTAGTTTGGAAATACTGGAGGCTTTAAAGGAATCAAAAAAGAGATGGAGCGTTCTTGAACGTATCGTTGGCGATAAGAAGACTTTAAAAGAAAGACTAGACGCACTTATCAAGTACAAGTTAATAGAGACTGAAGTCATACCGGATACTCCAAAAAGAGGAACAAAATACTATAAACTTACTCCGTTTGGTAAGTTATTGCTACAGAAAATACATGAGCTTGAAAAGGTCATCGAAAGTGAAGACTCATCTTCCTTCGATACTTAGAGAAGTAATTTCACATTAATCATTCTACTCGCCGAGTATTACGATCGTCTTTCTCTGCTTTCCCAATAGGTGTTTCAGCTCTTTCGTCTCTCGAAATGACCCTTTTCTACTCAGCAAACCTATCGCTTGGCTTGAGTTCCTGCAGTTTTACCTTTCCATCCATGTGACGGAGTAAAAGTCGTTCGTCTCGATAGTTCATCTAATACCTAGCTTAGATTCTCAATTGAAACCGCCAACTTAAGAAAAGTTTTCTCTAAAATGTCCGGAGGAACTGGTATCTTAATTGCTGATTCTACGAAGACTAACAGCTAAAACTCTTTGGTATTTACAGAATATCGCTAACTCGTTCTTTACAGTAAATGGAAAAGTTGTAATTAGGCTAATATAAATTAGGATGAAGAATTTTATTCGATTTTGAAATTTTTAGAGTTTAATTTAGAGTTTAATGTTAAACCAATTCATCTACCGTTTAGCATTATGAGGAGGATGTCAAGTGAATCTCAAAATTAGTTCTTTTTGATATTAGTACAGTATCTACCATTTTCGATTGAAACGTTTAGTATAGATTTAAAAAGTGCGGGGGGCGGGATTTGAACCCGCGGACCCCTTCGGGACGGGGTCTTAAGCCCCAAGCTACAATGGATCCATGTTATATAACAAGGCATGAAAACGGAGAATTTATTGATTATTCTTCTGTAAGAGATTCTTTCACGAAATGGATGTTAAATAAAACTTCAGAGGACTATGCAAGGAAGATGATCAGTTATTTGGATAGGTTCGCAAATCAAATCATAAAGGATTCCGAAGATTTGGTCGAGATAATAAAGAGATCAACGAGCAGGAAAAACATGATTTTAGC
>CAZFVO010000088.1:0-3927 GCA_964522325.1 uncultured archaeon
GCTTTGAGAGCGTTTCTTCCCGAGAGTTTTATCCAGAGTGGGGATTCAGGGTCATCTTTTAGAGGATGGTCGGATATCCATGCAGATAGAAAAGAGGAAGAGTAAACAACTCTGAGTTTCCTTCTCTTCGTTTTGGATTTGGGTAACCATACAACTGCTCCATACTCATCAAAAGTGACATCCTTTATTTTCATACTTCCTATTTCTCCTATTCTCGCTCCAGTTTCGTAGAGCAGACTGATCAAAGCTCTATCCCGTGAATTCATGCATGCCTTGATCATTCTTTCAAACTCGTCCTCAGTAATGAGGTCTTGTGGAGATACCTTTGGCTCCACTTCTCCAAGTGAATACCAGTCAACGAGTCTCTCTTTTCCAAGCCATCTAAAAAACCTCCTTAACGCTTTTTTCAATTCTCTCAACGAATGTTCTGAGATTTTTTCCCTCGTTGACAAGGACCTGATACTCGTTTATTGCTTTCCTAACATCAAGTCTATCCCATTCTTCAATTGATTTCCTGATAATCTTCAGAGCATTGTGCAACCAGAGAAGGTACGAATAGACTCTCGATACACTTATTCCTTGGGCTATTAGATCATAGGCAAAATCCTGAATTGTAGGAAAACTTTCTGGGAAGTTCGTTTCAATCTTTGATAACATTCTCCGGTATTTTCTCTCGTCGTCATGAAATGGCATTGCTTTCACCTCTCCAAAAACAGTATTTCAAATTATACCCCTTTCTGAAAGTCATCCGGGGCTTTAACCCGAAGTCAATAGTTCCGGTCCGGGCCCTAGAAACTTAGTTTCAGGGCCATAGGCTCTTAACAATTTTTAAATTTAAGTAAATAACCTCTAATTGCCATTATCAAATATTATTCTAAGATACTATTATACTTCAAAAAGGACATCAAATACTAGCCTTGCAGTATCTCTGAATGATATCATCAATTCTTCCCTGCTAATGTTGTAGGCTGCCTGAAGTATAGCATCGGCAGCAATAGCATCTTCATTCCTTAATCTACTCAAAGCATGACTGACTGCAAGTCCGCAAAGGAACCAGAGAGAAAGCCAGCAACGCTGAGCAACTCTGGATCAATAATCGACACCTTCTTTACAGTTTTGGGTAGATTTTTCCGAGCATCTCTTGCTGTAACCTTTTCTTTTACTTTGCCCGAGGGATACTTGCAGCGATTTTGCCTTAGAAGCTTAACCTCAGCTCTTCCAGTTTTTGTCAAAAGCAACCTATGAAGGGCTGGAACTACTTCACAGCTTCTCACGGCGTCCGCTAAGGCAATCATTGCAAACTTCAGCATCCATAGTCATAAACTTTGAAAGTAAGTTTGCATGCCTTTTTCTTTAGAACTCCTTTTGGCACGAATTGTCTACTGAGTTCATCGGCAAAGAGCTTCGCAGCCCTAAGAATTGGGTTCATCCCACTCTTTAAGTATGCATAGGCCAAGTGCAACACCATCTATGAGTAACGTTTCTTCCTTAAACCGAAACCCTTCATCTTTTTTGAGATGTAGTCTAAAAACAGCGTATCATCGTAAAACGAAATCGTTCTTTCCTTGCCTTTAGGAGTTCGAAGGATTTTGTCTCCTCTAAGAATTCCCATCTTCTTCAGCCATCTCACGGCTATTCCCGCCATTCTATCGGTAATGTCAAGCTCTTTTAGTTTCTCAGTTGTTTCCTTAACAAGTGTGAATTCTGCTATCCTATCCCTTTTGTCGGCATCTTATCTGGAATATAAACCTCTGCTTTAAGGTGGTGACCATAATACATTGCAACCTCTTCAAAGAATTTCTTGGGAAGATGAATTTTTATGTCTATAGATTTTGATTTAGGGAATTCGAATTCTGATAAATTTATACAGCAATTTCTAGCGAATTTTAACAATTTAACAAACAAATATCAACAGATTGCCAACTGAAATATCGACCAGCGTTAGTATTAATTGGTGACAACTATAAGAATGAACAATGTTACTTTGTGAACTACTGAAATGCCACAAGATATTTATTTTCCTCTTGTGATGTTGACATGTGCCCCGGTAGGGTAGTGGATATCCTCGGGGGCTGCGGACTCCCGGACCCGGGTTCAAGTCCCGGCCGGGGCACTTTTGTTTCGAGGTAGGTTTGGCTAGAAAGGCCGTAGTGAACACAGTATGCAAACCATAGAAAAGCCTCAAAATATGTTGAAGAGCAAAGAAATGGAAACAACAATCATTGTTCAACTCAGAACAAATAGCTTTGGAAGCAATTGTGTTAAGGGATCAGATAGAAAGGGGGTAGTATCATAAAGTAGATCTCAGAGGAAAGGTATGTGTCTGAAGGAGTAAAGAAGACTGAATTCTTTCTTTATCGGAGTCATCTTTGGAAATTTAAATTTTTTGGGATTCATACTTATGCCATAGAAAATTTTTTAAATTCGCAGCGTGGAGACGTAGTGTGAAAAATCTAATTTTGGATGGGAAGTATACTTATAGCTTCTGTAGTAACTTACATTTACATTAATACAAGCATTCCTTATGCACAAAATAAACCAGAACTAGTCCGAATTTATCATCACTTTCCAGCTGAGAAACAATACAAAGTGGAATCGCTGAAAATTTCAATCATAGAGCCCTTTAAAGACACGATAGCAGAATTTACAATTTCAGTAGAGAATCATACATTCAAAGATTTTGGATTGTGGGAGAAAATACATGAAAATGGATCAGTCTCTCAATACCAATTTAACGAGACCAAAGCAAAGTTATGCAAAAAACAAACATGCCAGAAATAATAATTAGGTCAACATTTATTAAAAACGAGTTGGCACCCGTGTGGGTACCAATATGGGTCTCGCAACCAGGAAATTTGGTTAAAATAAATTCTTTTATGAAAAGAACTCAATTTGATACTTGGGAAGCCAATTACTTTTTTGACACGACATTTACAGGAATCAAAGTGCGGAACGAAACTTACTTAACTATCGATGCAAAGAAAATAATCTTTATCTTAAAAATACCTAAAAAATTTAGAATCGTAAATCAAGATGACGTCAAATTAAGAATTTTAGAGGACGGATACATTGTAACAAAAGAGTTGAGACCCGGTGATTCATTCCATTTAGTCCTAGTTGAGCCAACAAGAGAGAAAAACAAGGTTTTTACAGGATATCTCAATCCTTTACTTATCGGTTCAATAATCGGTATATTGCTCCAAAGGACGTTTAATATATTTTCCTAAGAGAAATTAAATTATGCTAAAGAAATTAATCGATGCGGGGGGTGGGATTCGAACCCACGAACCCCTTCGGGAGCGGACCCTAAATCCGCCGCCTTTGTCCACTCGGCAACCCCCGCTTTGGGATATTATTAACGAACTGTAATAAAATTTTTCTGGTTCAAGATTGTGGGTTTCTTCCCAACGCTTCGTTGATTATCTTGATGGCGCATAAATCTCCGCACATGCTACAGGCTTTTGTTCCAGATTTTCTCCTCGAATGGATCTTAACGGCTTTTTCGGGATCTATCGCAAGTTTAAACTGCGTAAGCCAGTTGAAATTCCTCCTCGCGAGGCTCATTTCGTAATCGATTTTCCTTGCTCTCTCTCTCTGCCCCTCTTTCACGAGATCGATAGCATGGGCTGCGATCTTTGCCGCAATCACACCTTCTTTGACATCCTCAACCGTAGGAAGGGCGAGGTGTTCTGCTGGAGTCACATAGCATATGAAGTCGGCACCATGCATTCCAGCTAAAGCCGCTCCGATAGCTGCTGCAATGTGATCATATCCCGCCGCTATGTCCGTCACGAGGGGTCCCAACAGATATAGGGGCGCCTCTTTTGTAACAAACTTCATAGCCTTGACGCTTGTCTCTATCTCGTCAAGCGGAACGTGTCCGGGACCCTCAACCATTGCTTGAACTCCTTTCTCTCTGCATATCTC
>CAZFVO010000089.1:0-3872 GCA_964522325.1 uncultured archaeon
AGAAGTCTCTTGCCTCTTCTGAGATTTTGGATAGTTCTTCGAAAAGAACTTTGAGTTTGTGTGTTTTTGGATAGTCATCAAGCTCTTTTGCCAGAATATACTTTATGTAAAGCTGAATTGCCTGTTCAGCGAAGAATAATACAAATCTTGGTTTTTCTTTTAGAGCTTCAATTGCTTTCTTCTCAAAGTACTCTGCATTTTCTTTGAGAAATTCCATAAGAGTTGTATAGTAATCAATGATTTATAAGTTTTGTAATGTGTTAAAGTAAGAGAAGAGATATTGTTGATAAAGCTAAAAAAATTAAAAACTGAGTGAACAAAATCTGTGTCTAAATCTTTAGAAGAAGAATCTTAAAGAATTTAGCATTTCATATTGATTTAAACCTTAATTCTGGGACTGTATATTTTATCTACTTCTTTAAATCTTCTTTTGTTTAAAAGGTGTATATTCACTCTTGGGTCATTCGTAAGTGTTTTTACTATCCTACTGTAGAATTCGAAATCGATCTTATCTGGTATTTTGTCCGAAACGATTAGTATATCCAAATCAGATGAAAGTTTGTGCTCACCTCTTGCAAAACTTCCGATGATGAATACTTCACAGTCTTCGAACATTTTTTTAGCTTTTTCAGATATATCCTTAGCTATTTTGAATGCTTTTTCGAAAAATTCTCTATTCTTTTCGAGAAATTCATAATATTCTCTCACTTTAACCACCTCACAAAGTCCTCGGCTAATTTTAGGGATTTTTTCGCAACATTTTCGCTGTAATCTACATCGAAGTATCTGGCAGCTATATACGATAACTCTATATCCCTAAACAAGTCCAAATTTTCTCGGTAGTATTTAATTAGATTTTCGTCCTTTGTTAATTCGAATAACATCTTAAGACTATGCGTTTTCGGAAATTCCCCGTATTTCTTGTAGAGTATGTATTTCAAGGCCAATTGGAAAAATTGTTCGACAAAAAACATCGTTAAATTGTAATCTTCCTTGTCGAAAGCTTCTTTAGCTTCGCTTAGGAATTTTAACGCATTCTTTTTCAGAAATTCCATACAAAACACCTCTATAAACTCTCTTCAACTTTTCAACAGCAACATCCCAAGTTGGTATGTTAACGCCCTCTACACTAACTCCGCTCACTTCTTTTATTAAATTTACGAGCTCTTCAATGTGTATCGGATAATCTATCCCAAAAACGTTTCTGTTGTCAATCCATTCGCTCAAAGCTGATGTGTTCGCAACAATGCAAGGTGTTTTGCAGGCTAAAGCCTCTGCAACGACCAAACCGTAAGCTTCGTATTTAGATAACAAAACCAATATATCAGCCTTAGCATATTTTTCAATTAATTCTTCCCCTGTTCAAATCCTGATAAAATCTAACCCTATCGATAACCCTTATCTCTCTTGCAAGTTTAACAATTTTCGATTTGTAGCTACCTTTCCCAACTATCTCTAACACATACTTTTCTGGCAAGTGTTTCAAAGCTTTGATGATGTAATCCAAGCCTTTGTACTTCTCGATTCTTCCAACGTAAAGAATAGTCTTTACATTTTCATCCTTTTGTCTCTTAATTTTCTCAACATCCTTAAACTCGTCGAGATTAACACCATTGGGAATTACAAAAAGCTTAGATGAGTTCACGTTAAAATCTTTTAAAATCAACCCCTTCTCAAAGTTGGAGACACATATCACAGCATCGGCCTTTTCGAAAATCATCCTTCCAAAAATCTTATACGGTTTGTGTAGTTCATCTCTAATGAAGCTGTGTCCTCTGCCGTGATAGTGCGGTGTAAATATCAACTTATTGTTACTCTTAGTTAATGTAGCAAATAAAGCCGGAAAAGCGTGGTAGTTGTGAGCGTGGATTAAATCATACTCAGTAGAATGTTTTTTCAAATATCTGTAAATATCTAAAGAAAAATAGTATGCTTCTCCCGGAGCGAGCGATTTGAACCTCCTGACGGTAACACCTTCAACCTCCTCAACCTTCGGCAGCTTACCGCTTGGATCGGTTGTCAGAACATCCACGTCGAATTCTTTAGCTAACCTTTTTGAAATTTCGTAAACGTGCGTTTCCACACCACCGATATCTGGGTAGAATCTCGGGCAGACCTGAGCTATTTTCACGTTTTAACATCTTTAGAGTTTGTTATTAAAGATATCCTAATCTAAATTCAAAAAAGTGCATCTTAAAATCTAAATACATAAAGCAAAGTTAATTCCACAAATGATGACAATTACGATACTCGGACCTTCAAAGCGTTTTCTCTCCGGTGTGAGTTATTATACTATCCACCTCTCTAACGCATTATCCGAGCTATTTCATGTTAATGCCATTCTGTTCCGTAATATGTTACCTAAAAGGTTGTTTCCGGGATGGAAAAGAGTAGGCGAAAATTTAACAAACCTTGATTTTAATAAAAATGTACGCGTTTATGAATTGCTTGACTGGTACAATCCATTGACGTGGGTTAAAGCATACAGAATTGCTAAAAAGAGTGATGAGATAATTCTACAGTGGTGGACATCAAGTGTGTCGCATATGTATCTTTTTATAGAGTTAATGAACAAAGTTTCTGCAAAAATACCTATAATCATAGAATTTCATGAGGTTGTCGACCCACTTGAGAATTCCATACTACCAATAAGGTTATACTCAAGAATCATGGGTAGGCTGGTAAGAAAGCTCGCAGTGCATTATGTTGTCCATTCAAGAGCAGACTTGGAGTTAGTTTCAAGAGTATATTCAATCCCCGAAGAAGACATAACCGTTATCCCGCATGGTATATACGACCACTATCCTAAACTTAAAAAAGAGGTGGCAAGGAAAGCTCTTGGAATTGAGGATGAGTTTCTAATACTGTTTTTTGGTCTCTTGAGACCATACAAAGGTGTTAAATATCTCATAAAAGCTTTTGAATCACTACCCGAAGAAATCGTAAAGCGCTCACAATTGCTGATAGTAGGCGAAACTTGGGAAGACAAAGAATCTGTAATACTTGCGAAAAACTCTAAGCACTCAGACAGAATATTGATAGTAAACAGGTATATTCCTGATGACGAAATACCACTGTACTTCTCCGCAGCAGATGTTGTCGTTCTGCCGTATACAAGAGCTTCTCAGAGTGGTGTTGCTCATATTGCGATGGCGTTTGGCTTACCAATAATAGCCACAAAAGTGGGAGGACTTTCAGAGTCTCTTGGTGCCTATTCCGGCACATTATTTGTAGAGCCCTGCAACCCAGATTCAATAAAAAGAGCTTTGATGAGAGTGTCTAACGATCGAGGACATTATCTTCCTCCAGAGGATTACAGATGGGAAAAAATTGCTCTGAAGTGGGCAGATTTGTTAAATTCTCTACATAAAAACTTTGAATCTGAGTAGCATAAGCCCGTTCGATGAATGTTGGTGTTGAAAAGCAGAGCCATCTAATCCTTTGTAGCTCTTACAGTTATCTTAAGACCCTTATCCTAGGAAACCTATGGAATACAGCATTCCCCTATAGATGAGTGTGCAAAGCTCGTGTTAGATGTCTTTTAGAGGTTTAAGTTTCTATGGCTCGAACCGGGCACATACATCTAAGGTTCAGGGCCGTAGAGATATCTTTAAATTAGCAGCTCTCAACAATTAGCATGGAAAAAACGACTTACACAAATTTAATGAACGATTAAAACGCGAAATCGAACTTAGTTATAGAAAATAAAAAACTCATTCTTAAATTTAAACGAGATTTAATTGTTGAGGAGGTTAGTATTGCAAGAATTACACGATATATGAGAACCCTTCGAGTAGTCTGTGAACGCTGGAAAAATAAACCATTTACTGAATGGAACTGTAGAAATTGAAAAGGTGAGCTTGCAAATTTAC
>CAZFVO010000090.1:0-3870 GCA_964522325.1 uncultured archaeon
AATATGATGTGCTATGGAAGGAGCTATTGAGAGATGAGGAGATAAAGCAATGGCTTCTAGAGATGGTTAAGCGTCATGATGAAGAATGGCTTCAGCGGCCTTGGAAACAAGAGTACAAATGGAGTATATCGAGAGAGGAATGGAATCTCATAGCCTCTAGCATAAGGAGGAAGAAAAAGAGAGTTGCTAGAAGAGTCTACTTAGCATATCAAGCACTAGGTCAAGCACTTGTCTTGGGCAATTATAGAGGTAAATGCATGGTGGTAGGAGTTCACCTAGACCCCTCTAATGATGATTATTACGTTGTGAGGTAATGTATAATGCTAAACCATGAAGAGCAAGAGTTTGTAGCCGATATCGATGGTGTGAAAACTGTTGTGAAGATAGTGCTCGATCAAGGATGCTTAGTTATTAGCTGGGATGCTCCACTTACACCTGTACAGGTTCTACAACTAATCAATGAAGCCATCGTAAGAATAGCCGTTATGATTCTAAATCAATTGTTACAACCAGATGTATCAACTAAGCAGTTAAGAACGCAGCAGAAACTACGATGTTAAGAGCTTTCATCGAATGTTGATATACCATAATTAAAGCTAATCCATTTATTGCTCGTTATGCCCTCTAAGCTTTATGAGGACATTTAGGTCTAAACCATGGTATATTACAGCCCAGGCAATCCTCTTGAGGAATTCCCGAGCTGGTATAACGATGCTCTTGCCCTTGAGCCACATAAGCTCGCCTATATCATCGCTCACCTCGAATTCTCTTAGCTCCTCTGGAATGTGTATCAAGAGTACGTGTTTGAGCATATCCTCTACCGGGAATAGAGGCGTGTCTCTAATCTCGATATGCTTCTTGAAGCCTATAGTGCTAATTATCATGGGCCTTTCTATGAAGCCATTATCCATAGCCTTATCAATGTAACACTTAAGGATACTTTCGCTTACCTTCTTAGCTTTATATATCGTTAGTAGTGCCTCTTTCGGATTAAATATAAAGCAACCATCTTTATACGTTGAGAGCGTGGCAATTACCTTGCTCAGAGGATGGGGTAAACGTACTACCTCGTAATCTCTACACTTTATCTTTAGTTTCATGAACACCCCAGACTATCGGAAGGTGGTCAAGGTATATGTACCCCCTTCCACATCAGATGAAGCTACGAGTCATCAACACATATAGACAATAGCGTACCAGTACAATGACTATGAAAAACTGTTCATTTTCATGAGTCCCCCTCTAGATTTTACTTAAAAAGAGGTTGTCTACACTATTGTTTGAAGAATACAGCTAGAAGTATAGTGAGTCGAGGGTGGGGGTATTGGAGGCTAGGCGTACATATGAGGTTGTTTTATTTATAAATATAAAGTTTACGTCATTATCTCCTAGCTGTCTCCCTAACCGGATATGGAATTCTAGAATTTATGAAGCGCCTCCTTGGAAAACTGTTCAGCTTTCTAAGATATACACCTACTTGAAAACTTGGAAAAAGTGTTGGATGTCGGAATCCTCCCCCTATAGGCATAGTGCTCCAATATTGGAGTTCAAAGAGGGAGTGTTGGATGAGCCCAGTTATAAAATACGAGTATTCCAGGCTGAGGACCGTGGCCTGAAGAGTGGGGTACCTCCTACTTCCGATGGCGTTGTTGGGGTGTGAAGGCGATGGAGGATTTAGCGAGTACAATTGAGGACCTTGTCGAGAAGGTTATCTTTCAACTTCTGAAGCTAGAAAGACCAGGTAAGGACTACTGGAAGATGGCATACATTAAAAGGCTTTGGAGTGCTAAGCCTAAGTTCAGAGGCCTGTCTACGCTAGGCCTCCTAATAAGGAAGGGTTACATCGGGTTCCTTCGAGAAATGTTGAGGGGAAAGTGCGGGCTAATAGACGAGGACTTCGACCTCCTAGAGTCTCTACCTGAAGAGTACCTTGCTAGTATCTCTTCTATCTTGTCTTGTAAATATGTGTCTAGGTGTTACGTGAAGGATAGAGAGGTATATTGTGTTATTGACCCGTTCACGAAGAAGTCTGTCTACGAGGAGGGTTTTACTAAGCTATTATTAAAGACGCTCGCATCGACCATCTTTAGGTCAAACCTCGCGTATACGTTTAGATGCGGTGTTTGGACTAATGGTGAGAGGATACTCCCCACTTTCTGTCTCATACAGTGTGAAGAGGAAGAACTTGCTAAGAGGATATGTGATACCCTCAATAAGCTTCTACGGCTCAAGTATGTTCCTGGCGACCCTGATTATGACCTGACCTTGATTCTCCTGAGTGGAGAGGTGAAGGTTGAGAGAGTTATCGGTATTGATAGGTTGGGAGACAAGGTTAAATGTCCTTACTGTGGGGATGATGGCATTGTGAAGGTTAAGAGGATCAGTTCCAAAGGCAAGAACTACGAGTATTTAACCATTTACCATAGAGGAGGTAGGTATTGCATAGTTCGAAGGTTATCTAAGTACGAGGAGGGGAGCGATAACCCTAGTAGCTATGTAGACGTTAAGGCCTTCCTCATGCCCGCGAAGAAAAGAGTCAAGTTCTTTATCTCCAACGACTCCTTCTCGGACTTCGTTCGTAGAGGAAGAAGAGTCAGGCGGCGTGAAGTCCTAACATCTGACTTCAGGTGCTTGAAGCTGAAAGGCACCCCCAATGTTGACTTCAATAGTGGTAAGATTTTTGAGTGTAGAGGTAAGCGTGGCGCTAAGCTTTCCCTGAAAGTATCCTCTAACGATATCTGGCCTCTTAGTGATTGCAAATATCTCATTAAGCGTTTCAATCGCTTCTTAAGTAACCTGCCCTATTTCAGCCATGGTAGGCCCGAGGATATTGTTGCTATTCAGAAGTTATTTAAGCATGGAAACTTCATATTGAAGATAAGAGGTAGGACTGATCTTGAGGATGGAAGTTCTGAGTTTGTAGGTTGGAAGGCATTATGTTTCATCTTAGATGAG
Organism: uncultured archaeon; assembly: GCA_964522325.1. Taxonomy (GTDB): domain Archaea; phylum Halobacteriota; class Archaeoglobi; order Archaeoglobales; family Archaeoglobaceae; genus Archaeoglobus_B. The sequence goes on from CAZFVO010000090.1 coordinate 2,956, forward strand.
TTTTCGAGGTTCCTCGATTTGAACAAATCGCCTAGTGGAAATACGGAGGTTAAAGACAGTTATAACTTCTTCTTCACATTGATATCCGATGATGCGTCCAAGTTTTTCTGTAAATCTATCCAGATGAGGTTGACGAGAGGGATAGGTGTACTGATCTTTGAAGAGATCCTGAGAAGCTGCCATATCGACTTTCTAATCCGCTTCTGGAAAGTGCCTATGCCTCAGAAGAACATTTATCTCTTCAATTTAGTATTCATGTGCAACAAGGATAACTATGAGAAGGTGATGTTCATCGTTGACTTCATGAACCGCGAAGAAAAGCTGTTCTCCGACCTCTCTAGGTTAATCTTAAATAGAGACTTAGATAAAGAACTTAATGAGAGGTATAGAAAATTTGTTTCTCATCTGCTCGTATTCGGGAATGAGGAGAAGGTCTCCCATGGGTTGTTACAAAGGTAGCGATATTGCATTAGAGGTAGACTATCGAAAACTTTCTTTCATTTCTCAAATTGTATCATAGCGCTTAAGATATGTTGAACCGTCTAGCCCTATGATGCAATTCCTCCCCCAATTGAAACAAAAGATAAAGTAGTGTTGATTGCTAGTAACTCTTAACGCCCTTCATTACTCACTAATAAGTCCTTGACGGCCTTGAGACAAGTTCTTCATAACCATTTGGGAGTAACTTACTAAACCTTATTTGGATATAAAGAGATGAATATAAAGAGACCCAAAATGTGATGGCGAATGCACGGTCTGGCAGCTAGAGATACTGCTCATAAATGTGTTAATCTGCTTAATCAGCTAAAGAATACTGGGTGATATAACTCCTTGTTCTACTGCCTCCGCTATGATGTAGTATAGCCCTTCCACATATTTTGTGAATTCACGAGCTCTTCCAGGGTAGGGTAATGC
>CAZFVO010000091.1:0-3844 GCA_964522325.1 uncultured archaeon
GCTCCGATAGTAACTGCTAAGGCGAACATTCCAGCAACAAAAAGACCAATAATCTACCATCCCATAGCCAAGTTCACGCATAACGAGCTGAAGAAAGAAGGAAGTAAAGTCTACGACAGGATAGCCGATACGATTGCTTTCTACTTCAAGGACTTCAGGCTTTTCGGCTACACCAAAAAGGCAATAGTCCACGTAACGAGCTATGAACACGCAAAGGAGCTAGCAAGAAGACTTTGCTACATGTTCAAGGTGTTAATACCAGATGAAGGAAACCTGAAGGATGCTGTGGACAAATTCCAGAAAGAGGATTTCGACATGCTTATAGCCCCAAGCATTGACTCAGGATGCGACTTTCACAGCAAAGACATAGCTCTGCAATTCATAACCAAAGTTCCCTATCCCGACCTGAAAGACCCAGCAATCCAAGCACTTAAGCGTGATAGAAACTTCGACTTCAACTCTTGGTACGTTCAGGAAGCGATAGACAAGCTCGTTCAAGCCGCAGGAAGAATATGCAGAGGCTCTGATGACTACGGCATAACGATAATCCTTGACAGGAAATTTGAGGACGTTTACATAAAGAATAAAGATAAATTCCCCGACTGGTTCAGGGAGGCGTTAATATGGCTACCTGCGGAAGCATTTTAGAAAAGGTGATTGCTGATCTGGATTTCGCAATAGCACGCCTGAAAATGCTAGGAGACGTAAACGGAATGCACGAACTGGAAGAAATAGCCGAAGATCTTGAAAGAGCATACAGAAAGCTCAAGCTAATCGCAATAAAAAATGAAAAAAAGCTTAGTGATGCAGAGGATGGCGATCGTACCATGCTAGACGCTTGTAAACCCTGAGCCTCATGTGAGGATCTCCGAAAACTAACGGCACGAAATGCTTGTAAGTCCTGTCGTTCCTACGCAAGTTGAGCAATGGCTTAAGGAATCCCTGCCTCATCTCTAGCTTATGCTTGTTCCTGCCGAAGTAACCGCTAAGCTTCCTCATCACGAATCCGTAGAGCCTATCCCTAAACCTCCAATGCCACTTCCTAACCATTTTCATCACCTCACCTCCAGTTTAGGTTTTAGACACTCACACGGCTCGATTACCTTGAGGATTTTCCTGATGACCTCGTCTGGTATTCTGACGTGATGCTTGAGTTCGACTTTGCCATCGCTGGTAATTTCAAGAACACCGAAACCGCAGTTATGCTTCCCTGAGTTCGTAATGTCGGTGAAGTACACGTAGTAAGTCCCTGGCTCTAAGTAGTAGATATCGCTCCAATGCCTACCTGTCTTGCTGTACTCTGTTCTATGAGGTCTGATTTCCTCGCCATCCTTGGTAAATACGTAGTACTGTGTATATGCACCCATCCTAGTGCTTCTCCCTGCCAAAGATACCTCAACCTTCATTCTTCTCACCTCACAAGTATTCTTGAATACCTTTGAGGTGGCATCCCTGAGAACTTACCTTCCACTTCTCGAATGCCCCTTCAATAGTTCCGTCGTAAATTGTTACCCATTCTCCTTTCTCGTCGTTCCATTCCTCGATTTTTATCATTGTCTTCATCTCACTGAATAACGTCCCTGTCTCAAGCTTGTACAGCTTCCTCTTTCCGTATATTGTGTATTTGTAGTCTACACCGTGGTCACACTCTGAAGAGCAAACTCCGTAACCGCCGAGCCAAGGCTTAAGAGGCAAGCATCCTCTGTATTTCATTGAAAACTTTAGGAAACTGATTTTCGCTAGGAATATGAAATTCGCTAGGAAATACTCTGGATCACTTAGTGGTCTGTAGTTCTTGTCCCACATGACTTTTAGATCGCTTAAAACGTCTTTTGGACTGCCGTCGTTGCGTCTGTATATTTTATACACAGCACCTTTGGGCTTTTTTATTGCTATTACACATCTCGTCATTTTCATCACCCCCCTTTCACTTTCTTGTAATAGCTATTACCGATGTGGTATTTATACCTTTCGTTAGTTACCTTGTCCACCAAAAAGTAAATCCTAAAAAGCACATAATATCTTCTATGCCCGATTCAACATACACGGTCATAAGGGGGTTCTCACTTGAAACGCTTGCAGCTCAGTTAAACGCAATTCTTGAGAAGGAAGGAGTTTTCGATGCGAGACCAGCATACACACGTTATGATAGGGATAAGAAGCAGTTTGAAATGCTCGTCAAGATCTACTTCACGAGAACGATGTCTGAGGAAGAAGTCGCCATGATTTTAGGCAAGAAGTGAGATGGATGTCGAAATCGTACAGTCTCTGCGTAAAATCCTTAAAAAGCTGGAAGAAGGAATAACGGCAACGGTATCCGAATTTCCATCAGAGTATCCTCTCCCCGATTCTCAGGTTCAGGATCTGAAGGAGGTAAGTGTTAATAACTTACCATCCGAGTATCCCCTGCCCTCATCTCAGGTAAGCGACTTAAAGAACGTGAGCGTCAGCAACTTCCCTTCTGAGTATCCCTTACCGTCAACTCAGGAAACTAAGCTGAAAAACAAGATCAGGGTTATGGCTTGGGATGAGAGCCAGAATAAGTACGTGCTTATAGAAGGATACGAAGGGCAGAAAAGCTTAACATGGACAAACGGAAACCTGACCGAGCTTCAAATGAAGGTTATAAAAGACGACGGAACTGAGGTAACGATTAAGAGAACTTTCTCCTATGATGCTCAAGGCAACTTAACGAATATAAGCGATTGGACTATAGTATAATAACATGATTGTAAAAATCCCTTTTAACCTGATAAACGTGAACCAAAGCGGAGAAAACTTGGAGATAGTGTTTCCTTGCAATGACAAGTGGTATAGGATGGATTGGGACAAAGTCCCTGAAAAATTCAAAGTATTGTACGTAGCTTACTTGAGATTGGAAGGGATTGAAATTCCAGATTACTTGAAAGAATACGAGAAAGACATGATAGACATTTCTGATGTTAGCATAGAGATGGACTTAAGCCAATGTGAAGAAATTCCAGAAGAATATCCATTGTAAATATGCCTATAACTTACGATTCTTCAACCAACACGATAATAATTGTAGGCGGTATTTATACTTTTGAAGACATTTATAATGAAGATCAGGCAAACGGATGGGGAGTTTTTACTAAATTATTTGATAAAGTTTACAAAACTAAGGCAAGACTACAATTTGGAGATGGAACAACAGAAACTATTTTTGAGGAAAAAGGGAGTGTTTTAATTATTGATCATGTAGCTACTAAAGATTGGGACACGGTTATAAGATTTAAAGATAACTGCACGGCGACATTTGGAGAAAAAAAAGAAGTTTTTGGAGATATAGTTTGTAAGAACGGAGTAGAATTTATAGGTTATGATACGAATTATGAGACGGTAATTTTAACACATGAAGAAGGTAGCAATGTATCTTATTACGGGTGCAAGTTTAAGCATATAAGTGGAAGTAAAAGGTTTAGGTTTTCAGACTTACGCAATGAAGCTATTGGATGCTTATTTGAATGGTTTATAGCTACTCCCAGAGGTGCAGTAATTAAGAACTGCATTCTAATTGGTGAACACGGACACATAACTATGCCAAGAAACACGCTATTAGAAAATGTAATGATAAGATCAACGATGACTTATGCTTTTTGGATTGGCAATGACACACTTGCTTTCAGAAATGTGGATGTGGTTACAACTGAAAGATTGGCTTCTTTATATCGTTTACAATCTCCGAATGTTGTTAAGCTTATTAACTGTAAAGCGATGAATTGGATAGTTCATTGGATATTGGAATCTGGAGACATTAGTGGCGAATTACAAAGAGTTTATGCTGTTAGATTTAAAGTAACAGATGTAGATGGGAATCCTCTAA
>CAZFVO010000092.1:0-3793 GCA_964522325.1 uncultured archaeon
CGTTCGCCCACCGAAATTATGCAATACCATCTGACATAAAAATATTCATACATCCTGATAGGATAGTTGTGAGAAATCCCGGTAGCCTTATGCCCGGTGTTGATTTGAGCGATCCGGAGCATGTCCCGAGAAGTCCAGCATTATGCCAACTATTAACGGATATGATATAGTGATGATCCGTGAGGAATGCAAGAAACGCCCGTTAGTAGGTGTGGAGTTCAAAGCCACTGCAAATAAGTTTGAGGTGATCTTTAAAAAAGACGTTCAAAGTGTGTTAGATGAAATCGATAAAGGCATTTTAAAAATTTCGAGCGTGCCAAGAAAGCAGTGGAATAGCGAAAGAACTGGGAATTTCGAAATCGACCGTATTGCTTCATCTGAAAAAGCTTGAAGGTCTGAGATTAATTAAAAAAGAAGGGAGAACACCTCATATAAAGTACAGGACAGTTTAACAAAGAAATCCGGGATAAAAGGTATGTCGACCACGTAAAGCATGTGCATCGCCAAACAAGAATTTCTTTGCGGTTACGATCGAATTTTCCAACTACTGATATGTCATAGGAAGTAAGAAAGGGGGGCAAGAGCGATGAACCCAAGAGGGAGTTGAGGTTGACGTGTCCCTAGGGTTTAGTAGACCGAAGACTATTAACGCCTATGGAGATCTACCAAATCCGAACCCTTACCCGATTCTTCCCTATACTCGAAGGTCCCCCCTTGAACGATTTCCTTAGAAACTTAAGGAGTTGAAGTATATTTATTGCTTCATCGCATCATTAATATTTTAGCGTTCCTTACTATGTAGTAGGGATATAGATGACTAAATTTGAGGAGGTGGAGTATCTTCTAAGGAGGTCTAAGAGGTTTTACGAGACGGCCACCATGCAGATGGATAGAGGCTTTCACGACCTGGCTGTATTTAGTCTTGAGCAGTCATTACAGCTGTTCCTTAAAGCTTCCCTACTTAAGACAGGGATCGACTTTCCAAGAATTCGTAGCGTTAGGAGGCTTCTCGAAATGCTGCATGAGGTTACAGATGAGGATGGAATTAAAGAGGTTTTGCGGAGGTTTAATGTTGAGTTAGGTGCTCTTGAGGATGCATACATAATGTCTAGATACGTCGCTAGGGATTATAATCGTAAGGAGGTTGAAAGGTTTAAGGAAGTCGTCGAGGAGATTATGAAGGTTGTCGGAGAGGTTGTTAGTTGAGGAAGCTAAACGCAGGGCTGAAATATTTAGGAACTTACCAAGGTATTTAAAAGTCATACTCGATGTTGTGAGAGGCATCGATGGAAATGCCGAAGTATACCTATTCGGTAGCGTTGCTGAGGAGAGGTACGTCCTCTCGAGCGATATTGACGTTCTAGTAGTTACAGGAAGGGCTCCAGGTGAAGTGCTCGCAGCTCTATGGGAGAAGGGCATTAAGGAACCGTTCGAAGTGCACGTAGTTAATAAAGATATGCTTAAAATATATGCGAGGAGGGCTAAGTTCCTAAGAGCTGATGAATACATTCGCAAACGTTCAGCATAGAACAGAGCGAAGGTTCCCGCTAGTATAAGGAGGTTTGAGACTATATTCCTTTGAGGACGTTCCCGTGTGCGGCCCATCTATTATGCTCCACCCTTCTCATCCCAGCATGTCATCGAGGTTGAAGCCTTTATATCCCTTAAACGTCCATCAGACGGAACTGGGCTCGATGCGCGTCAGTCCCGGCACTTTGTCATACGCCCTGTTGAACGAAATTATCATCCCATCCAAGTTAAGTGCCGTGGCCGCGTAGTGGGAGTCAAAGAACGAGAGGCCAAGGGTCTGCCTCAGGTAGACGCTTGCGACCGTTATATCAGGCGTTAGAGCGACGTATTCGACGTTCGGGAGAGCTACGAGGGCCGCCAAGTCCCTCAGAAGCCTATCCTCCATTTTCTCGCTTCGGTAGATCAGTTCCATCTCGATCAGGCTGACGCTCGAAATGTGCAGCCTAATTCGCCCATCTCGAAGCCTCTGGAATATCTTTTCAGCGACGCCATGGTTGGGGTCATACTTGTTCAGGTAAGCGAATATGACGTCGTTCTCCAGCAGCGGCATTAACCCCTTACCTCCCTTTCGGCCAGCTCCTCCGCATGCTTCCTGAGCTCTTTGAACGACTTCTTGACGTTAAATGCCTCATGCAACACCTTAAACGGGTCTGATGGCAATGGAACGACTTTGAGATGGTCTCCTGCATTTATGATCAGCACCCTATCCCCTATGTTAAGGGACTCCCTGACCTTTTTCGGCAGGGCCAACCTTCCCTTCCCGTCCACCTTGACGATACTCATTCCCACCCATATAATTAAAATTGATAAGTGGGATTTAAATATCTTGAGGAGAATTGTGGGAAATTCTATGTGAACGTTCGGCTCTAGCCCTAGTTTACCTCCCTAAAGGGCAAAAGTTCCCGCTAGTACAAGGAGGTTTAGGGCTACGTTCCTTTGGGGATTTAGCTTAAGAGCTATACGAGAAGTTTAAATGAAGAGTAGCTCGTTTACATCTCACTACTTTATACATGCTAGGTACCTCTATTTTCAACTCACGTAATGAATATCTGCATAGGCCTATCTCTGCCTACGTAGGTAGGAGCCCTTTACGAGCCACTCCGCTAACAGCATTACTACTACCCCTATGGCTACGATCACGCCCGTCGTTGATATTAAGGGCCCGCTAACTGCCGATTGTTGTGTGAAATCCACCGTTTCGCTAAATATCGAGATACTAGGCGTTAATCCAATACCGTCCTCGGTTACAACCCCGCTTAGCTCAACGTTAAACATGTACGCTTGATCCGTTATCGGCCATAGAATTGGCGTTGGTGCCGTGAAGAAGTCGAGGATTACGTGTGATACGTAGATCGTTGAAGCTAACGCTAAGTACTTCAAGTACCTGTAGTTCATGAAGAACGCTATCGCTAATGCTACGGAAATAGGTATTATCGCAAGCGTTAAGCTATGCGTTACCCATCTATGTATCCTGAATAGGGAATCGATATCCGGCAGTAGACCTATTAGGGCAATGAGTAGCGCATGTTTAGGTTTAACCATCCTGCTAGCTATTAAGTAGCTTAAGGCGTAATGGGCAAGCGCATCGGGCATGAGCTACACGCGATACGGGAGGATTGACCTCACTTTAAAGTCTTTAACGCGCTTTTAATTAGGAGAGCTTGAATTGGAAATTAAACGAGCAGCTTACCATCCCTTATCTTTAGTACCTTATCTACCATTTCTCCAATTAAGACATCGTGAGCCGAAGCTAAAGAGCGCCTTCGGGCTATCGACTATAAAGCTCTTTAGGTCGTGAACGAGTAAAATCGTAGTTTTCCGCTATTGAAGGCACGCTACGGCGTTCCTCAACTAGAGGCCTTCTCCTCCTCGCTTTCGATCTTCTTTAGCTCCTCTTCAATCTCTTGCTCTATTTCCTCTACGGGTTTGGGAGGAGGGGTGGTGGCTAAGGTGTAGCCTATCCAAGCGAGAATGCCGAAAACCCCCGCTATAGCCACGGTAGCCGTAATTTGAATCACGAGGTACGACCATGGTGTGAAGAAGTTCAGCCAAATGTAAGCGAGGATTACCGCGATGCTCGCAATAAAAATGAAAACCCCGAGCACTCGGTCCTTATTCATTTACGACACCTCTACTCGTAATTAAAAAATATTATTAAAGTTTTCTTTCGTAAGGGCAACCGATGCATCTACCGCTATTCCCTCTCCACCCCCGATCTCCTCAACTCCGCTCCAGCCCTTGACGCGTCCCGAAATCTCACCGA
>CAZFVO010000093.1:0-3738 GCA_964522325.1 uncultured archaeon
AGATTCCGGCCCTTTATCATCGTTAGATGTCGAAAAGTCGAAGTCCTCTTCATCTCTATCGAGAGGTTCGGCTCCAACTGCAGGAGCGACGAGCCAAAACTTCTGCCTAATTCCTTCCTCTTGCAACGTCTGCAAAACCCTGACCTTGTGATATGGCATAAGGAACTCTTCAAGTTCCTCTCTCGCCTCCTTCCCGAACTCTCTTTCTGCTGTATCTAAGATTAAAAGAAGATTAGCACCGTAGGGATCGAGAACCAAAGTCCCAAGTCCCAACTTCTCGCTCAATTTGTAAGCTATCATCTTTTTGACCGTTTCCAAGTCGGAAACTTCCTTAATCTTTATCTTCGACATCTCCCTCCCTCCTCTTCAGCTTATTCTCCAATTTGGTAACCCTAACCTGCCTAATCATCGATAAGAGATGCTTAACCGTCCTTCTCGGCATGGTAATCTTCTCTTTTACGTAATCTCTGAGCAATCTCTCATAATCTTCGATAACATGCTTAATCTCAGCTTCTTTGAGCATCTTGGTATAGTTGTCCTCGTTCATAAGCTCAGAACACCTTAGAACCTTGATTTTCTCAATGTCAAAGCCTAACCATTGTTTTACTGCTTGAATGTTCGTCAGTATGGCGATAATACCGCCAAATAAGAATGAATAGAATAGATCGATTTTGAAGACGTGGAAATAATCGCCTACAATGCTTAACGCCAAGAAACCGAAGAATCCGATCAGAGCGTAACCAATCTTAATTGATTGTCTTTCGTATCCCTGATAGGTTAGGTTTTCCTCTCCGATTGCCAAGATACCGCTAACATTGTAACCGTTTAGTTCGAAGTTTATGAACTGCTTAAAGTCGTTCTTAAACTCGATGAACGTTAATTTTCCGTCGAAATCTCTGATAACTCCCCTCTCCGCATCGTAGGGATAAATACACAACCTAAGAGGTTGAGAATAACCGGCATAGGCAACGTATAACCTGTTACAACTCCAAAGCAGGTAACCCAAGATGTAACCCGCTATGAAGAATGCCATGAAGTAGTAGTTATACATATCCTTCATTCTGTAGGTGCTGAAGACTAAATGAGGGACGTGCTTAACCGTTTCATTGATTTTAACCGTGTCCGTTGTGTAAGTCATCCCTAAAACCGCCAAGATTGCCAAACAGACAACAAATATGATTACAAGATGCTTACTAAATTGAACAACCATCCTATCTTTTTTGAAGTAACGAGCTAAAGCTAAACCTACGATGAACAAACAAACCGAGTAAAATGCTCTTTGCCATCCGAACTTTGCCAATTCAGACTTTAATATCACAATAGGATAATCCCAAAAGCTGAGTGGTTCCTCTTTCTCCTTGAGGAATCCGAAACCCCAAGGAGATGAAATTATAAGTAATCTAAGACCGCCGTAGGCTTTACATTTAAAAGGCAAAGTAACGTTCGTATCTCCCTTCTTGATGAATCGCTTTATCCATTTTCCGGAGAATGGATCACAGAACGCTAAAAGTGTAGGAATTTCCGTATGAACTTTGACCCAACCTTCCTTCAGATTGTAATCTATGACATACGTATTGTTGTCGATGTGAATCTTGTTTCCTTGCCAATACCATAGCTTAGCTGTCTCATTCGACCAGAACACTATCCCGTTATGGAATACCTCCGCATTGCTAAGTTCAATCGTAAAGTTAAGCCAAATTACAAATCCGATGAGAATAAAAAATAGGATTGTAAACTTTCTTATCATCTCAACCCTATAATAGCCTTAGCCTTCTTCAACCTCTCCTTAAAATCGTCGTAGAGCTTGGCAATCTTCTTGAACTCTCTCTTTTCCTTTGCTGAAAGATTCTTTCGCCTTTCTTGGACTTTTGCTCTGTTTGCAACGCAATTAACGTATTTTATCGCTTCATCTATTGTTATCTCTCCTTTGTCGATGAGCTTTTTCAGTTCTGCTATTGAATGCTTAGCACCTTTAACGCTATCCATTCTAATTATTTCCGCTATTTCCTTATTCTTCGCCGGTCTAAACAAACCACCCTTTTTCTTATTCTTAGCCTGCTTTTTTCTCAACTTAGAACTATGATTCCCACCTTTAACCATCTTCCTCACCTCCTTTTATAATCTTTCTAAATAATTTAGCCAAAAATAAAGAAATAAAGAAGTCTAAAGCCGTCATTTTCCTCTCCTTGCTAGTACTATTAAAACTACAATACCGCCACCGATGATCAATAGCTGAGTAGTTGTATCTAAGGAGTTCCACCAGTCTGTTAAACTTCCTCCCCCACCTCCTGTTGTCGTCAATTTATCAAGTAATTCCTTCTGTAACTCTATCAATTCTTTCAATTCTTGATTATATTGCGTTGGATCAAAACTTGAAGGAGTGTATTGCCTCATTGTTAAATTAGTAAGTTCTTCACCTGTTTTTTCATCTACGGCCCTTACTAATTCAAAGCTGTCTCCTGGTTGTAATGTTACCAATTTGCCATCTGACGTTAATATGAAAACTGCTTGATCATTCGGAACTGTATAGTTATGACCGACTTCGAAAGTCGTTGGATAGCTGGTGAAAATGTAACCATCGTATGTTTCGTTTCCAATCTTAACGGTAACAGGTGCCGTCGTATTTGTCTGCAATCCCATCAATGCCAAGCTGTATTGTGCCCATACGAGACTATTTGCTGAATCGTTCTGAGCCATAGTTAGCAAAGCGTAAGGATCGACTACCTCACTAGCCAATTCAGTTATGTTTAATTCTCCCTCCAGAATCTTCTGATTCACTTCCTCGAAATATGTATATAAGTTATTTTCTACGAAACTCCTATCGTCCTCCAATTTGCATATGATTTCTTCGAACTCTGAAAGGTTGTACAACTCAAGTCCATCCAATGTTAAATGATCTATCTCAACACCGTCGTATATTAATGTGGTATACTCTCCGAAAAGAGAGTCCTTTGATCCATATTCTATACTATTGCTCGGATTATCAGGACTCAAACCTGTATCTTTATCAAGATCTCTACATGTCTTAATGTAAGCATTCAAAAGAAGCGCTAGAGTATAAACATAGTCCTTCCAATATTCTATTAGCCCTTTAGATGCGTTGTCTATTGTTTCAGTTGCCTTATCAACCGCTTGAGTCATAGCACTGGATAATACATCATTCAGAACACTATTAGGGTCTGTCGTATTGTTAAGACCTTTGGCAACCTCAATCGCATAAATCGCCTTTGCTCTTGCTAAAGCATAGTATTTAACGTATTCAGCAAGATTTTTGTATGTGGTCATCATATATTTGTGAGTTTTTGCATTATTTATAAGTGCCGTTTTATAATTGACATAATCAATATTAGGGTCATACGTAGTTTCAGGTTCTAACCATTTGTTGTAGTGTTCTCCAATAAGAAATCCAAGTGCACCTCCAGCTACAGCTCCAGCTATTATAGGCACTATGATCGGTATCGCTACAGCTTGACCCATTAGTATTGTTAATAAAAATAAAGAAAGAATAACAGCTTTCTTGTCCATGATATCACCTCAATCAATCCTGCTTAGCGGAAATCCACAGACAACTCAAGCATCCGAGAAATGCTAAAACTTTCTTATCTATCGTGTCAATGTATGTTGATATTTGTATAATATCGCTGAGAGGTTGCCAAACCATCGCAACAGGAATTACTATCGCTACTCCAAGCGTTATTACCTCTAAAGCTGTCCAATGTCTGTTTTGCTTCTTTTCCT
>CAZFVO010000094.1:0-3731 GCA_964522325.1 uncultured archaeon
CATATCATTACTGATTTATCTATTAGTTGAATATAAACGTTACTGTGACATCGCCAAGATGAAATAATCCTTCCGAACATAAATTTAGTTGAGTATACGCTTTACGAAAACAAAATTTTTGAAGCCTACGAAATAGCTAAACGATTCGACGAAAAAGATACACCATTTATAGCCTTAGCTTTGAAGTTGAAAGCTCCAATATGGACGAATGATAAAAAGCTCATAGAATTATTTAGCTTTAGACACCGAAACTGTTGAAGACTTGATTAAAGGTAGAAGCTTGAAAGATGTAGTAGAAGATCTAAAGAAGGGGAGTTTGAACTAGGATTAAAGATCTCAGCTTTTATAGGATGCGTAGCCTACCTCTTCTACGGCTAGAGGAGGGAGAAAGGAGATAGATGAGCTAAAGAGATTGAAAGAACATTACCGAAGTTAGCGGCAAAAACGAGACGAAAGTGATTTAACGATTCGAACTAACTGAATCATATGCCAAAAGTTATCGAAGTAATCTACGAAAACGGAGTATTTAAGCCCCTCGAAAAGGTTGACCTTCCCGAAGGATCAAAACTCAAGATACTGGTTGAAGATTTCAGCGAACTTGATAAGATATACGAGGACGTTAAAAAGATAACAGGAGAGATTTCTAAGGAAAAGATTCTTGAGGTGCTCGATGAGGCATGGATTTAGTTTATCTTGATTCAAGCATTATAGTGGAACTTCTACTTGGCAGTAAAGAAAGGAGGTGGAGGATAAAGTCACTTATAGCTGGTAAAAGACGTTTCACGTCAGTAATATCTTTTAACGAAGTACTTTACGTTGTTTTAGCTATAAGTGCTGAAAGACGCTACGGGAGTAGAAGTCGCAATTCTGTAAGGAAATTCGTTAGAGATTACCATGATCTCTATGTCACCCTCTACGAAAATGTGCGTCGCATTTATTTAGCCTTGGACTTAAACGTATTACACCACCCAAAGGTAGAAACCCTAAATGAATTGATCAAAAAGTACAGTCTCCTTCCAAGGGATTTGATTCACATTTCTACCGCAATAGAAAACAACTGTACAATATTCCTAACTCTTGATGATGACTTTAGACAAATCACGGAAGGTATCGATATCATCATTATTGAATAAAGAACTTGCAATTCTAATCGAGGAGCATCTTCAGCTTGTATGATAAAACTGTAAATTACCTCCTAAGACGAAAGTGATTTAAGAGGTGATAAAAGAAATATAAATTGGTGATGCCGGTGAAAGTTTCCATTGTGGAAAAAGGAGATGCTGCAAAAATACTTAAATGGTTTAAAAAGCATAAGGATGAAAAATACGCCGATATACTCGAAGAAGTTGTAAAAGAATTCAGAAGGGACCCCAACCCAAGTATTTTTGGTCGGGGTTGATACGACTTTTCTCATCGACCTCTTCAGAAATGATGAAAAGGCTATTGGTGTTCTCGAAGAGCTGAGCAAAAGTGGAGAGCGTATCGCAACCACTGTTATAAACATGGCAGAACTTTATAGAGGGGCTTTTCTGCACTCTAAAACAGATGAGAAAATCGCGGAAATTGAGGAACTGAAAGATCTTCTGATAGTTTTGGACATGAGAATAGAGAATGCAAAATATTACGGTAAGATCTATGCCGAGCTAAAAAATAAGGGAAGAATGGCAAAGGATAGAGACATCTTGATTGCTTCAATATTCTTATCATCTGGTGAGAGAAAGATAATAACTCGAGATAAGAAGCATTTCAATGAAATAGAGGAGATAGAGGTAATTACTTACTGACACACTCAACAACCAATGTTGGCTTAACAAATTTCAACTACAACCTTCATAGGATGCATCGGCTATCTATTCTACGACTGGAGAAGAGAAAAAGGATATAAATGGGCTAAAGAGATTGAAAGACGATTGAGTGAAATTCTATCAAAGTTTAAAGCAAAGGTAAAAAGATCTTAAGACGAAATTGATTTAATATTTTTGGGAGTAACTTATTTAGAGGTAAGACGACCATGAATAGAAAATGGAAAGATGCGTTAGATGAGTTTATTCGTGAATTGAAGGAGAAATATAAAGATAAAATAGATGAAATAATCATCTTTGGCTCTTATGCAAGGGGAGAAGCAAAGGAGGACAGTGATATAGATGTTCTGATAGTTGGAGACGTTAAACTTGATGAGGTTATAGATATTAGTTTTCCAATACTTTTAAAATACAATGTATATATATCTCCAATTATAATGACAAAGGATCACTATGAATTTCTAAAGTCTGAGAAGACATCACTGATGAGGAACATTTTAAGAGAAGGAGTGCGGCTATATGCCAGAGTATGAGAAATACTTGGAAAGAGCTTATGAAGCTTTAGATTCTGCAAAAATCCTCTTTGAAAATGAGAAATACAACAGTTCTATAAGCCAAGCATACTACGCAATGTTTTATGCTGCAAAAGCTCTTTTAAGTGTTAAGGATATCCATCCAAAGACTCACAGAGGAGTAATTGCTGAATTAGGCTTAGAATACATTAATAAGGGGTTTGTAGAAGAGGTGTATGGAAAGATTTTCGCGAAAGGTCTACAGCTGAGAGAACGGGCAGACTATGATGTTTACTTTCAAGCTACAAAAGAAGAATCGGAGGAAATCATTAAAGATGCTGAAAAATTCATAGAAAGAATCAAAGATGCTATAGATAAAATTACAAAGATAAAATGATGAATGTTTAGGCCTCATAGGATGCAACTGTGGAGATTATCTACACTACTCAGCATAGCTATGGAGGGAATAACTTGAGTCCAAAAACGCGAATCGAAGTGATTTATCTGATCTTAGCATTTGTGATAATATCTCCTCTTTTACTTGGTAAATTTTTGTTTTTGCTTGACTACATTCCAAAGATAAATGGCTATAATGCTTTACAGCTATTCTACGGATTTACTGCACCAGTGTATGGAGGCAGCTTACCGATTACTCTACTTTCTTTGTTTGATAGCTCGATAATTTCCTTGTCTTTTAAACCTCTCTTAATATATATTACATGCTTAACATCGTAGTCTCTCCTTTTTAATCGATGTAAATTGATTTTGGAACATTCTCGTTGATTAAAATCCTCATAACTTTACAACTCTAACGCTTTCGAGCAGATGAGACGCGTATTTTATAGCTTCCCTTATCTGCTCTTCTGTTAATTCGTATTCCTCCCTTATGTCTTCAATAGTCCAACCCTTTGCCAGTAGCTCTAAAATCAACTTTACTAGAATTCTCGTTCCCTTTATTACAGGCTTTCCACCGCAGATTTCCGGATTAGTTTCTATCTACCTAAACTCCATTGTTCTAACTTTCTCTGTAACGCATTATATAAATTTTCGCGCCATTCGGAGCTAGATAAATATTTCAAGATTTCAAGATTATTGGTTCGAGTTAGGTTTGGCATTCCGCTACAACCTTCATCGGATGCATTGGATACATCTTCTACGACTGGAGAAGAGATACCAGATAGGATGTTCTTGATTTTCAACAATAGATTCTGGGAAGTCCTCTAAGATCTCAGATCGCAAGTTTGTGTTTTGCAGAAATTTATACTCTTTGCGGGCTGGAATCCTCTCAGAGGGTTGCTCTGACCCGGCCTCGATGACACCAACCGAAGTTCCCCTATGGGGAACCCTTGCCCTTTAGGGCGAGGAGGAGATCAGGATTGCAACATCCAAGTTCTTAAAATGATCGTCGAATGTATAT
>CAZFVO010000095.1:0-3671 GCA_964522325.1 uncultured archaeon
GGGTTAGAGATGTCGAGGAGTTCCTGTTCTGTCCGATGGTTTTCTACTTTTCAGTAGTTTTGGGACATGGAAAAATTAAGGGTTATTGGGCTGACTTGGGTAAAGAGATTCAGCAAGATGTTGAATCTATAATAGCTCAAAAGTTCGATGTATTTGCAAAGGAGTTTGAGGTTGAAAGTGAGAGATTGGGTGTTAAAGGTAAGGTTGATTTTGTCGTGAGAGATGGGAAAAGCTTGGCACCCTTGGAAGTCAAGTACAGCTATAACTTAAAGCCTTGGTGGAAGTACTCAGCAGTTTTATACGGAATCCTACTTGAAGATTCGATTGGCAAGCCCGTTAAAAGAAGTTACGTGTTTTTAACAGAATCTAATAGGGTGGTAAAAATTGATATTACAGATGATAACAGGATTTTCGTTGAAAATGCTGTTAGGCGTTGTTACGAGATACTAAATGGTAAGATACCAAAGCCATCAAAGTCTAAATCATGCAGAAACTGTGATTTTAGCCACATGTGTATCGAGTTCTGACTGGTTTGTATGGTATTCATAGGTAAGCACAACCATATCATAAAAATACTAATATAGAATGATGTAGTAACAATGTTCCGAAGCTGTACACATTTGCATTACTCTTAGAGGTACATACCGTACAACCACCAGTTATGTCAATTTGTCTTTCTCCTCTTTCTTGGCTTCTACCCACTTCTCAAGAATTATTGTTACTATTTTCTCTGCAGACCTACCACCGAAGTAGAAACCTATAATGGTCATAATTATCCACCAATAGTTAGATAAAATGTTTCCCAAGAGTGTATTGGTTTCTATCTTAATTTTATCACTCACTGCCAAGAGGCCGAAAAAAACTGCAACGAGCGATAATCCAATAGCACGTCTAACTTCAGCCTTCTCCAAAATTGGATCTTTAGACATTATGTTCAGTCCTAGAAGTGTGAATACCAAGATAATCAGACCAAGTAGACCCACACCAAATAAGGCTAAATCGACTGTATAGAAAATATATAACAGTCCTATACCGAGTACAAAACCTACAAGGATAATTCCACTACCATATAGAAGTTTAATACAATCCTCGTCTCTACAACGATCTGTATAGTATTTTAACCACATTGTCAAAGCGATTCCACCAAAGATTGCTATAAACATAAGCCCACATAGATCAACCATAATTTTTTACTTCAATACTAAATATTTATATTTTTTGTTTAAGATAATAATAATTTTAAAATAAAAATATAGTTATTTTTATATTATTTATATAATTAATATCTAATTTTAATATTAAAATATATTAAATTTCAGCCTTTCTCCTTCTCCTTGAAACTTTGACTTCACCAGTATCCTTTGAGATTAACTCATAAAGTATTGCTACATCCTTACCTTCAGCTGGTCTAAGTATTCTACCTAACCTCTGGATGAACTCTCTTGAGGAGCCAGTACCACTTACAATTATACCGACGTTGGCATCTGGAACGTCTATACCCTCATCAAGCACCTGACTACTCACAATAGCCTTAAATTTACCCGTCTTAAACCCATCTAAGATGTACTTACGTTCTTTAGCATCCGTTTTGTGTGTAATGGCCGGAATTAAGAA
This sequence comes from uncultured archaeon, assembly GCA_964522325.1. Taxonomy (GTDB): domain Archaea; phylum Halobacteriota; class Archaeoglobi; order Archaeoglobales; family Archaeoglobaceae; genus Archaeoglobus_B. Next base: position 1,615 of record CAZFVO010000095.1, read on the forward strand.
TATCTTTGAAATCGTATAGACTAAGTCGTTGTAGCGTGTGAATATTATTATCTTATCCCCTTTGTGCTTCTCCAGTAACTCTTTCAAAACTTTCAGCTTGTTCTTCGAGTTGAAAGCAATCTTCCTAGCCTCTTCCCACGACCTCAAAGCCTCATAAGCCTCCCTATCAATTCCAGTCATCATTACCAACTGTCTGAAGTCTTCAATGTCCTTCAATCTAATCTTCCTTGAAGCTATGTAATCTCTGAACTTTTTAGCCCTCAGATCGTACAGCTCCTTCTCCTTCTCCGTTAATGGAACCTTTATCCTCTCCACAACATAATTTGCAAGATGCTTTCCAGCCAAATCCTTTGGCTTTAACTCATAAACTATTCCACCAACCAGATCGGGTAAAAGTATGTGCAAACCGTCTTCCCTCTCGTAAATGGCAGTCAATCCCAATCTGTATGGAGCAATCGACATCTCGGCAATCTGCCTATAGCTCTCAGCTGGTAGATGATGCACTTCATCGAAAACTATCATTAAAAACTTGTCTCCCAAAATCTCAGCATTTATGTAAGCTGAATCATATGTTGTGACAGTAATTGGCTTAATATCCTTCCTTCTACCCGTAAACTCTCCAACGTAGAGGTTGCCGAACAGTATCGATAACTTGTCCTTCCACTGATCGACCAACGCCAAAGTTGGAACTACAACAAGTGTTGAAACGCTCAACCTCCTTATCACATCTAACGCTATGTAAGTTTTGCCAGCTCCCGTTGGCAGTACCACCACACCCCTTTTATCAACCATCCACCTTTTAACGGCTTCAGCCTGATAATCCCTAAGCTCTATTTCAGCTTCAAAGTAGGGACATGGAATTACGTTATCGATAACGTGATCTTCAAATTCGACTCCAGAACTCTTAAGGTAATCCACGATATCCCTGTACTTGTAAGCTAAAGCTCTGTAGCAGTTCGATCTACCATCCCATTTGGCAAACGGTATGTGCACATCCCCCTCTATCCTTATAGTCCCCCTCTCGTACTTCAGTAGAGCAAACACATGACAGTAGCATCATTCTATATATATCTTCAACCTACCTTCATTGTGCTACCCAAAGACCTACTTGAGGTCTATCGGAGTAAGAGTAGGATATATCCGAAGTTTGCATGGAGCGATCTGGAGTTGAGGTTAGCTGAAAGAATCATCGAGATTTATCAAAGTTGTGTTGGGAAGAAGTACGGTTTGATCTTGGAGAGGCTTAGGAGGATAGAAAACGCCAGTAACTACAGGAAGGTTAGGGGTTTTGCAAAGATCATTGAGAGGGGATGTGAATTTGAGAAGTGCACGCATCTTGATCCATTTGCCGTCAGAAAATTTCTGTTTGAGAGGGGATACGTTACTAAGCTGAGTGAGAGGGAGAGGATTTTGAGAGAGGCTGCGGAACACTTTGGAGTTTCCGTTGAAGAAATTGAGAGGGCGATGTTTGCCGATAGGGATGAAGAGAAGGTGTTGGTGAAGGTGCCAGATATAACTCCGTCTGAACTTGTGAAGAGGTACAACCTCTCCCTACTGCAAACCTTAATTTTTAACTGTCTCCGTTTGAGCTTCTGGATTTCCACAAATCACAAGGAAGTTTTTCGTAAGTTGAAGTGGCTTGGCTTGATGTACGAGCTTTACGATGAAGACGGTAGATTGTTGACGGATGTAACTGGTACTGCCTCAATCCTCAAGATGACACGTAAGTACGGAACTTCTATGGCTAAGCTCATTCCAGAAATCCTTAAAGCTAAGGAATGGTGGATAAGGGCTGAGATAGTTGACGAATACGAAAAGAGGATTTACATTTTTGAGCTAACCGATAAAAAGAGGAACCTTTTCCCTTTGGATTACAGTGAGGAGATAGAGTTCGATTCATCCTTGGAAGAGGAGTTCTATAGGAGAATGAGAAACTTTGGATTTGAAGTTATTAGGGAGCCGGGGATTGTTAAGGCTGGGAATTCGGCTTACATTCCTGACTTTCTAATTAAGAAGGGTGATAAGGAGGTTTACGTGGAAATCGCTGGATTCTGGAC
>CAZFVO010000096.1:0-3592 GCA_964522325.1 uncultured archaeon
AAAAGGTTCTTTGGGCTTCCGAAGAGATCGTTCCGTCTTCGATGAAAGCTTCATACTTGCAATGGCTGAAGGAGCTGTAAGATGGGATTTACCAAGAACTGTTGAAATTGTTAAAGAGTTGCCCGAATTTAAAAAAGCAAGGAAACTCCTCGATTTGGGAGGAGGACATGGACTATATGCTTTAGCCTTCAAAGAGATAAATCCAGAACTTGATGCTTACGTATTCGACTTGCCTCAAGTGATTGAAGTTGCGAAGAAATTCGTTGGAAATAGAGTTAAACTAATAGCGGGAGATTTTACAAAAGATGATATTGGCTCAGGATACGATATAATCTTTGCATCAGACGTTTTCTACAGACCTCGTGAGGAGTTAATTCAAATTCTCAAAAAAGTCCATGCATCTCTTAGCGATGATGGTATGCTGATAACGAAGCACTGGCATATCGATGACCTAAGAGAGGATTCTACAGCAGTCTTCTTCGACCTCATGTTTGCAATACTCGATGAAGTGGATAGAGTTTACTCGACACCTGAATTCTGCGACATCCTCGAATCGTGCAAATTCGAAGTTGTTGACATCGTAGATGTTGGCGAATCTTACAGCCCCTCCAAAATTGTAATCGCTAAAAGGAGGTGAGTGCTATGGAGGTCGTGAGGTTTAATGAGATGGAAGAATTCAATACACCAGAAGGTATAATGAAACCGTTATTTGTTTCGGAAAAAATCGCAATTATCCACCTAAAAATTCCTCCCGGTTTAAAGGTTGAACCGCACTCCCACCCTAAGGATGGAATGATTGTTCTTACAAAAGGAAGAGTTAAATTGAACGACACAGAATTAGAAGCTTACGACCTTGCTTACATTCCGGCGAATTTCGAGGTTGGGATGGAATGCAAGGAAGAGGCAGAAGCCATCCTTATCTCAATTAATCCAGATTACAAAAGTTTAGATGAGTTGAAGTCTATTCTAAGGAGGTTTGAAAAATGAGAAGGTTCGCTATATTTTTCATATTAATTACAGCCGCACTCATCGCCGGATGTGTTAAAGAGGAGTCTAAGACGGGATACGTTGAAATAAAGGACATGGCTGGCAGAACTGTCAAAATTCCAGAAAAAGTTGAAAGAGTTGCTACTCTTTTTCCCGCAAACCTCAGAATAATCGTGATGCTCAACGCAACGGATAAAGTTGTTGGAATCAGTAACTATTTTGATAGGTACGGAGACAAGCTTGAGGATGCTCTTGCACATCCAGAACTGCTAAAAGTAGAGAGAATTGGTTCTGTTAGAGAACCGGATATGGAGAAGATTGCTGAACTCAAACCAGACGTTATTTTCATTGAATCTGCTTACGCCCAAATAGCCGATACCATAGAGAAGAACACAGGTGTTCCCGTTGTTTGCATAAACACTTCGATTTACTCAGGAAAGCTCGATGATTTCTATAAGACGATCAGACTTGTTGCGAAAATTCTTGGAAAAGAGGAAAGAGCCGAGAAAATAATTGAATACATAGATTCCGAAATAGAAAATGTTACGAAAAGAGTTAAGGATATCCCAAAGGAAGAAAGGCCAAGGGTATTTCTGTCGAACTGGGCTTACAGACATGGAATCGGCTGGACTGTGAAAAACTATGCTCCAATAGATCTGATAGCAAGAAATGTGGCTGAAAACATTCCAGTACACTACATGGAAGTTACGAAGGAGCAAATAATAGAATGGAATCCCGACGTAATCTTTATACACGGTTACAAAGGGAAATCGGCCGTTGACGAAATACTGAACGATCCCTCTCTTCAGCAGGTAAAAGCTGTGAAAGAAGGGAAAGTTTACGGATTGTTTGGACCTTACATAGGCTACGATCCAAAGACAATGATAGTAGATCTGTATTGGGCTGCAAAAGTTCTCTATCCAGAGAGGTTTAAAGATGTGGATGTCATGAAGAAGGGCGAGGAGGTATTTACCTTCTTCTATGGAAAGAAGGGTGCAGAAGTGTTTCATGAAGTCATCAAGAACAGAGGATTGTACCTTTCTCAGGAGCTGACGCCTCAATGATTTCACTGACGGATTACAGAAACTTTATTAGGAAAAGGACAATTTTTGTAGTTTCTCTACTCCTATTTTTAATACTCGCCTTAATTTACTCGTTACTTGTCGGATCTTCACGGCTTGACTGTAAAACTGTCATTGATGCTTTGATGGGAATGGGAAGTGAGAAAGCTGAAACTATAATCTGGAATATAAGGTTGCCGAGAGTTCTGATGGCTATATCTGCCGGAGCTGGGTTAGCTCTGTCAGGACTAATTACTCAAACGGTATTGAGGAATCCCCTTGCATCACCATTTACACTGGGAATTTCTTCTGCCGCAGCTTTTGGTGCAGCCTTAGCAATAGTTAGCGGAATAGGAGGTATCATGCTTGAAACAGCCCTTGGTGGTTTTCAAATCACAAACTTTTATATTGTAATCATTAGCGCGTTTGCCTTCTCACTCGTAGCAACATTTGCAATTCTCATAATTTCTAAGATGAAAGGGGCTTCTCCAGCGGTCATTGTTTTGGCTGGGCTGGCAATCCTATTCCTCTTCTCAGCCGCTACATCGCTCATACAGTACTTCGGCACAACTGAACAAGTTGCTGCAATAGTATTTTGGTTATTCGGTAGTTTATCGAAGACAACTTGGGTCAGCCTTGAAGTTATGAGCCTCGTGCTCTCAATAACATTTCTCATATCTTACAGATGGTGCTGGAAGTTTAATGCTCTTTACTTAGGGGATGATATCGCGAAAAGCTTGGGTGTGGATGCAAAGAGGATGAGATTAGTAGGGATGGTTATGGCATCGTTCTTAACAGCTACTGCTGTCTCTTTTCTCGGTGTAATTTCCTTCATTTGCTTGGTTTCACCGCATATAGCCAGACTTGCTTTGGGCAGTGATCACAGATACTTAATCCCTTCATCGTGTTTGGTCGGATCAATCATATTGCTTGTAGCAGATACGGCTTCAAGAACGCTGTTTCTCCCCTTAACTTTACCAGTAGGAATATTCACGTCGTTTTTGGGAGTTCCATTGTTTATATACTTGATTATAAAAAGAGGTGAAAGGGCATGGTGGTGAGTGTTGAGAACGTTTCATTCAGCTACGGAAGATTACAAGTGTTGAGAGATGTAACGATGAATGCGAAAAAGGGAGAAATAGTTTGTCTACTCGGTCCAAACGGCGCAGGTAAATCAACACTCCTAAAATGCATACTCGGAGCGTTAAAACCTCAGAAAGGGAGGATAATCATAAATGGAGACGATATTTCCAATATAGACTCAATTGAATTGGCAAAGCTAATTGGTTACGTTCCTCAAGTAATTGAACAAACTTTTCCGCTTACGGTTTTTGAAACGATTCTAATCGGTCGTCTGCCCCACTTAAGCTGGACACCAAGGCAATCTGACCTTGAAGCTGTCAGAAGTGCAATGAGGTTGCTAGGCATAGAGAAATTGGCTTGGAAGAACTTAAGTGAGCTGAGCGGAGGGCAGAGACAGAAAGTTCTTTTAGCTATGGCTTTGGCTAAAGAGCCTTCGATACTCCTTTTAGATGAGCCAACGA
>CAZFVO010000097.1:0-3447 GCA_964522325.1 uncultured archaeon
CACCCAGACGTCCCTTCGAGGGACAAACCCCTTCCGTCAGAAAGGGGTAGTTGACTTGATTTTATCACCCTACTGTAGTCCATGAGTATTTTTTTTCCATGTTCTTTCTGAGATCGTAAACACCTTTTAAACCATCTCGAAGTGCCAGTGTGAGTGTAACTTTGAAAGAAGTTTCGGAATACACTACCGGATTCCAGTATATTTCCGTCTTCTATCAGTGCTTTTACCAAATTCTTTGCCTTTTCGTCACCGAGATTTAAACCAACCAAAATAGAAGAATCCACAAATTTCAGCTTTCTGTAGTCTATGTTGTCAATTTTCTCGATAACAATTGAATTCAGTAGATCGTCAAGCTCATCTCTGTCGATAATCTTAATTTTTTCAGAGGTTTAAAAACTCCGTCCTCGTAAATAACCTCTATCACCTTTGACATGTTGTCTCAGAATACTGGCCCCTTCTCTAATTGTAGAAAGATCACTCGATAAATTCTGATTGAATTCCCATCTTATTTGCAATCTCCCACTGTTTTTCATCGCTAGTCAAAAGGCAACCGAACGCCTTTGCCTGAGCTAAGTACAGGGCATCATAGACCGTCACACCTTTTTTCATAGAAATCTCCACGGCGTCATCAAGATACTTCTCAAGAGGCTCGAAGACTACGACGTCTCTGAGCTTTTTCAACGCATCGAACATGGTTTTTGCTTCTACGTGGGATACCTTCTTATAAAGCATGCAATGTTTCCAAATCGCGTTTGAAATCTCGGCTAAAGCTAAAGTCAGAGAATACGGCTCGTTTAGCAAATGCACTCTAACTTTCTCCCAGTTGTCCTCTCTTAGAATGTATTTAGCCAGCGATGAAGCGTCAATTACTATCACGATCCTCCCTCACGTAGCTGGCTGCAACTCCTTTCTCCACTCTCGGTAAGCCTGAGAGCACAGCATCTATCTCTTCCAATGCTCTCTTCCTTTTGTATTCTCTAATTTTTGCCTCAATGAATCTCCTTATTTCATCGCTCCAGTTGATTTCAATCTCTTTCATAGCCTTCTTAAGATCCTTCGGAATCCTAAAGCTGATTACCTCCATGTATACTATATCGTATTACAATTATATAAACATTTTCCTCGTTAACGATTTCTTCCGATCTCTCTAATACCAACACTATGACTATATAAGCTAATTGACTCTTCTAGTCCATATATCTAATCCCTCCATGTAGATCTATTCTCTATTGCAACATCGAAATCCTTTATAACGTCTTTAACGAATAAAAAGTGTTTATCTTTTGTAATAACTCTTAAACCGTTGTTTATAGCAATTGCCGAAATTACAACATCTACAGCAGGTATTGGTTTCCCAATTTTTAGCAATTCCGTAGAAATCTTCAAAGCTAAATTATAATCGGATTTCGATGGATATAATACTGTGAGATCGAGTTCCAATGCTTTTGGAAACTCTACGAGGTTAAATATCGTTGTATATCCTTGAATATTTTCATTCTTTTTGTATGCGTCGATCAATTTGTTTGTATCGTAGAGATTCTTTTCCATTCTGCATCCCTCATCTTTTTATAGCCTTCCAAGGCCTTCTCGAAATCCAATTCATCCAAACACTTTTTGAAGTCATTACTAAGTTCTTCTAAGAGTTCTTTCGTGCTAATTTCAGTTTTGCTCTCTTCCAACTTCTTTAGATAATCTACTATCGCTTTTCTAACTACTTCGCTCCACTTAATCTCACTGTACTTTTTCATCTTCCTGTAAATTTCATCAGGTATCGATAACGTTATGTTGGGCATACACATATTTATGTGAATTCAAGTATTTAAGTTTTTTGTAATTTTTTATTTGCATGTCTCTCCTCTCCAGTCGTAGAAGAGATATTCAATGCAACCTGTGAAGGTTAATCCCAGATATTTTCAATTCCAACTCGAACCAATCCTGAGATGTGTATCATTAGATATCTCGACATATAACGTTACATGACGGTAAGTAACGGAATAGAGGATATGACAAAAAGGGAGAGAGCAAGACTATAGAATTCAAACAATCTTTAGCGGAAACAGGGAAAATAATAGAGACAGTTTGTGCATTCGCAAACACAAAGGGTGGGGGTGGAAGGTATTTTTGAGGATATGCCAAGGCAGCCTTATAACTTTGTGAGCATTTTATATTCAATTAGCTCTCCTATCATGTCATAGTGTGGGTACTGCATTCACCTTGCTAGATACGGGGCTGTCATGAACTTAAATCTTAGCACCGTGCTCAGTCCAGATCACATCCTTCTACCGTAAATTTGCAAGCTTACCTATACGCAGACCCGCCTTGTATCTTACTGCAATAATTGCTTTATCCCTTGGATTTTTCGCCGCCTCAATTCCTCTTCTGTCAGCACATCTGGTTTGCGGTTATCTTTTCTTATTTTCTAGAAGTTCGCAATCATTTTGTATTAGCAGACGTGGTTGTAACGATGAGAAAAATTTAAATTCCTCGAGAGAATTAAAATAATCAACGGGCCCGTGGCTCAGCATGGATAGAGCGACGGCCTTCTAAGCCGTAGATCCCGGGTTCAAATCCCGGCGGGTCCGCTAATTTTTCGTTGGTGTTGTTTTTTATCAAAGCTAAATATTCTCTTAGCTTTAATTCTAAAAATGCGGATAGATTGACCCCGTTTCTTTAGCTTCAGCTATTACATTTTTATCTACTCACAGTGTTAATTTAGTTTTGTTACTACCAAGCTTAGGTATGTTAATTTATACGTAGAGATAAAAATAAAGCTTTCTATGCTTTAGCTTAAGCTTTAGCTAATCTCCTACACAATAGCTTATTTTAGCTAATAAATTTATATTAACCTAGCTTATAATATTTCTTTACCGATTTAAAGATTTCTGATAACTTTTTCACTATTGATTTATTATTCATATTATTATTCATACTAAACTAAGCGGTGGCTGGCTGATGGCTGGTTATGTTAGCTATATAGGCTATTAGCTAAATAGCTTATGTTTATAGCTATAAGCTACAGGTGGTGGACTGACCCAACCCGCATGGGTGTAGTCAATCTTAAGAACTAAAAAGAGATTTAAGAAGAGTATTAAGCTAATAGAATTCTATAAGCTAAGTTAATATAATTCCACTCCTCAAGAAAAGATATTGTGTAAGAGACTAGCTAATCTAATATCTTAAGGAACTCATCTTTGCTCATGCCAGATTGCTTTATGATAGCTCTTAAAGTTCCTCTATCAAGCTCTTTGTGAAGTGGAACTACTAAAATGCCTACACCATCCTTATACAAAACTACATGGCTTCCTCTTTGTCTTTCAACAGTCCAGCCAGCTTTAACAAGAGCTTTTATAACCTTTTCACCAGATACTTTTGGAAGCTTTAGACTATCACTTCCGCTACTTCAGCTTTCTTAAGTTTCTTAAGCTCTTTTTCCTGTAACACTTCTAA
>CAZFVO010000098.1:0-3427 GCA_964522325.1 uncultured archaeon
GAAAAGAGGATTGAAAGCTTTGGGTGTGGGTATTATTGCACTATGTCAAGTTTTTCCAGCCTCAATGAAAAGAGGATTGAAAGTGTGTAGCAGATACTCCTGGCTCTGTAGCTTTTTCAACAGGAGCTCAATGAAAAGAGGATTGAAAGACTGTTTGAATGGTTTTGTTCTTTGATTTTTTCTCTTTTACTTCTTAATGAAAGAAATAATTTAAATTTTATATTAATATTTATTTAATAATGAAAAATTATAAATGTGAAACTTCGTTTTTAATTTTTTAATAAATCTAAAAAATTAAAATACTATTTAATGTAAGTACTCCTCAGTGTAGATATCTACTATTTTCCTTGCAACGTAATCCTTCATTCCTTCAATCCACTCCACCTTATTTGGTGTGACAACAACAACCTTAGTATCCACTGTACCCATTCCCCTCTCCTTAACGTCGTTGGCAACAACCATCTCAAGCTTGTCCTCTTCCATCTTGTCCTTTGCAATTTTAACAAGTTCTTCGTCACTTAAACCTGTTTCAGCTTTAAAGCCTATTATATGTCCATTGTAAACCTTCCTAACTTCCTTTATTATCTTAGGAGCTTGTCTAAACCTCAAAATCAGCTCCTCTGTTGTCTTTATCTTAGATTCAACCCTTTCTATGATAAAATCCGAAGGTGCTGAAGCACAAACAAAGAGATCACAACTGTCAATCTCATTCAGAACAGCATTTAGCATATCTCTAACCGAAACAACCCTTACAACTTTGAAGTTAGGTAAATTCAACTCTACAGGCTTAGATGAAATTAATATAACTTCAGCTTTCCTTCTCCAAAACTCTAAAGCCAATTCATTTCCCATTCTACCAGAACTCCTGTTGCTTATGAATCTGATTGGATCAATGAACTCGAATGTTGGTCCAGATGTCACAATAACCCTTTTACCTCTAAATTCATCACTACTTAGAGTCCTTTCGACATGCAGAACGATTTTTTCCACTTCAGCCAGCTTAGCTTTCCCTTCTTCGATCTTAGGCTCTACAATCTCAACTCCCTTAGATTTCAAAGCGTTGATGTTGCTTTCAATCGCCCTGTACATTGCTAGATGCATGGCTGGAGCTATTAAGATTGGTTTACCACTCCCCAAAGCTGTTAAAGCCATTAAAGTCACGTTTGTGTCTGCTATTCCATAAGCAATCTTTGAAATTGTGTTTGCCGTTGCAGGAGCTATTAGGAGGAGATTAGCTTCTCCTTCTAAGCCTAAGAGCTTGACATGATTAGACTCATCAAAATCTATCAAAACTTCATCACAAGCAAACTTCATCGATTCGGGCGTAACGAATTTCCTAGCTTCCTGAGTTAAAACGGCAATTACGTAAGCCCCTTTCCTCTTAAGCTCTCTTGCAATTCTAAATGACTCAACTGCCGAAATACTTCCAGTTACGCCAAGTACAATCTTCCTTCCTTTTAACCTCATGCCAGCGCCTTGTAAACTTCCTCAAGATCAACCTTGACAGGCTTACCAAATGTTATGGGTTTACTATCCTCATCCCCATACCTTGGAATTATGTGAATGTGAGCATGCATTATTACTTGCCCAGCTTGCTTTCCAATGTTAGTTATGATGTTGAAGCCTGCTGGATTGAAAACCTTGAGCTTCTCACAAACCGCCTTGATTGCATCATGTAAATCCTTTGAAACGTCAGAAGGTACTTCAAGGATGTTTTCGTAGTGTTCCTTAGGAACAATCAAGGTGTGACCCTTGCTAACAGGGTTTATGTCTAAAAATGCTATGACCTTATCACTCTCATAGACGATATATGCCTTTTCTTCCTTCCTTGCAATCTTGCAGAAGATGCACATAGGGTTGAATTTAAATCGACTGTATAAAAAACTTCTTTCGACAATCAACGTTTTGTAGATTTAATAAAATTATTAAATTAAATTTATTTTAATTTTTTAATAATTAAAATTATTACCTTCTATTCTTATAATTACTCTTTCTCCAGGTTTAAAACGGAAAAGCAGAATCCTTAGCTACGATCGTTGGAATGTATATGAAGTATTTATCGTAGGTTTTGCCAGCGGTTTTGGTAGGCCTATTAATAACTTTGCCAACACCTTCAAGCATTATATTATCGCACCATTTTAGTATTACTATATTTTTCTGGATAACAAATTAGTGCACCAATTCATGATGACAAATAATATATAGCAGGAATATTCAATGATGTGCTATGAGAAAACTAAGCAAATTATCAATTGCAGCAATTCTATTGGTATCAGTTTACCTATTAGGTTGCTCTCAACAGGTTAAAATTGGAAAACCAGAAATCAGAAGTATAACACATGAGTGGGGAAAAGTAACATCACCGACAACCGAGATAATAACAAAAGTTACAGTTTACAACCCCAATCCAGTTCCTCTACCACTGAAGGATATCCTAACAGAAATATACATGAATGATGTAAAAATGGGAGAAGGTTCGGCTTTGAAAGCAGAGATTAAGGCCAATTCCGAATCTACCATAATCATCTCAACTAAACTTGAAAACGGTAGAATTCCAGAGTGGTGGGTTACACATATAAAGAACAACGAGAAGTCAAAGATGACAGTAAAGGGTTATTTGGTCTTTGACCTCAAGGTTACTGAGTTTAAGTATCCCATTGAACTGTCCAATCCGATAGAGACAAATATACTGGCTGGTTTGAGTTCTAATGAGCCAGAAGAAATCGATGTTGGACAGGTAAAGCTAACAATTGAATCTAAGAAGACATATTGGGGAGATGTCAACGAGGAGTACACGGAGATGATAACATTAGCAAAGATACGCAATGACAATCCAATCCCTATTCCGATAACCAAGTTCCACTATTCAGTTGAAATGAATGGAATAAAGCTTGCTGAAGGAGTTAACAACGTTGAAACTGTAATAAAGCCAAAATCTGATGTAACTTTAACGCTCGTAACCAAACTAGACAACAAAATGTTAGATGAGTGGTGGGTTAGCCACATAAAGAACGGAGAAAGGACAAAGGTCAAGATAACTATACAGCCGTTTATTGAGATCGCTGGTAAAGAGTTTAAGTTTACCTTAGCCGAGAAAGAATATGAGTTTACGACTAATTTGCTCGGCAGTTAGTTAGGAGGTGATAGGTATGAGTAGCTTAGCTTTAGTTAATTTTATTTCTTACTGCTAATATCTTTAGTATACGCTTTAGGCATGCTAGAAGTCTCTTTCATACCTAAAAACCCAACCACTGGTGAGGAAGTAAGAATTATAGTTACAACAGGTGTTACAAACGAGCCTGTAGCAGGAGCTAAAGTCTACATTAAAAGCGATGTTCTCGGTAAGAATTGGTGAAACTGATTCAAATGGAGAGTTAAGGTATGTCTTTGAAGAGCCTGGAACTTATATGATCGGTGTAGAAAAAAG
>CAZFVO010000099.1:0-3374 GCA_964522325.1 uncultured archaeon
ATCTCTCATAAGCCGGTTTTATGTTCCAAGATCTTAGGATAGGATCATATATTACGGCAAATCCTATTTTCAATTCTTCTTCATTAGTAGCCTCTTGAGCACGCTGTTTAATTTCCTCCGCTAGCTTCTTTGTGTCAATACCTTCTAGGTGAATTTCTTCTTTCATATCTCTTCACCAACCTTAAGTGAAGGTGTTAATTCTTTAACCTCAGCCTCTTTTTTCTTCTTAGCTTTTTCGATAGCGGAAATTTAGAGGTTTCTCTAAATCATTAAAGGATTCAGGCATATTTTCAAGACTTAAAGAGTAAATCTATGCTTCCTTTTCTTTGAAGATACGCATTATTCATTCATAGTTTATACCACCTACTGTTAGATTCTTGAAGAGCAAAAATATTTAAATATCTTCTGTTAGTTGCTTTGTTGAATAATTTTCAAAGATCCCGCGTAGAAATGTTAAAACTCCGATAAGAGTTGTATAATTACCCCAATCACATAATGAAAAAGAACTGCTCTCAAAGCTCCAATCCGTCCAAAAGGAGTTAGTAATCCATTCTTTAGATATTTATCCGACAAAGCATTCCCAATGAGGATGTGTATTTCTGATGCTTTAGAATTTAAAGTAGACAATGTTAAATAAAAAAATTTATTAAAAGTTAAATAAAAAAATTTATTAAAATGCGATTAACAGAAGTCCGCCGTAGGCTGTCGCCGCCAAAAATAGCAACATTGTGATTGCGTTGACAACTCTCGCATTCTTTCCTCCGAAATCTGTGTCGAGAATGATCGCTCTCAGTCCGTTAAATGCGTGGAAGGAAACTGCCACTAAAAATATCCAGTAGAATGCCTTGATGGTAGGATCGCTCAGCCTCAGGACGACCTGTTCGTAACTCAAGGCTTCGTGGGAGGTAAGATGGGTTATGTAGAGGTGGAATAAGACAAACCCCAAGAGCAGAAATCCCGTAATCATCTGGAATATCCATCCGAAGGGTTCTAAAACGCTTCTTGTGTGCATTGCCAATCACCCCATTATATAAATATACATCACATACGTGCTCCAAAGCCAACATAGGACTGCCAACGCTGCGAGAATGTATAGCAACGCCTTCCTGTATTCGTAGAGTATTCCGAATTCGTTAAGAACGACTCTAAGTCCGTTAAATGCGTGGTAGAACGTCACAAGGAACAAAAGAGAATCAAGTGGAAGAGTTTCAGGTCTCACCGTTAGAGATATGAACTTTGTGTAAACCTCTTCTCCGAGTCTTATCGATGTCAGATAGGATAGATGTGCTACCAAGTATATCAAAAGGATAATCCCCGTCAGCCTCTGTAGAGAGAATGCTAAGCTTTGGAGGGATACTCCTCTAATCCTGAACCATCCTCCTACTCCAGCCATAATTTCACCTGAATATCTTCTTTATCATATACCCCGCCGCAGATCTTCTCATCTTTTGCACAGCCTTTGCGGGTTCGATCTTCTTTGGACAGACCTCACTGCACTCTGCGGCAAAGTGACATCTCCAGACACCGTCCGTTCCAGAGACTGCTTCAAGCCTTTCATTCTTGCCTTTATCTCTGCTATCGGCACAGAATCTGTAGGCGGCTGTTATCGCAGCGGGACCCAAATAATCCCCTCTCGTTGATGCGGCAGGACACACAGAGTAACAGCTACCACACTTTATGCAAAGGGTGAAATCGTAGTATTCTTTGAGTTCCGCAGGCGACTGAAGGAGCTCCACAGGCTTTGAGTAGAATACGTCATCCCGTATCAAATACGGCTTGACAGCCTCGTGCTTCTTGAAGAAATCGTCGAATTCCACGACGAGATCCTTTAGAACTCTCATGTTGTCGAGGGGCTCGATGTCCAGCTTTTTGGCTTTTAAATCTAAGATCTGGGTTTCGCATGCGAGCATTGGCTTTCCGTTCACCCGAACAGCACAGCTTCCGCAGATACCCATTCTGCAAGAAGCCCTGAATGCAAGGGATCCGTCCAAGTTCTCTTTGATGTAGTATAAGCCTTCGAGCAGGGTCATTCCCTTCTTGACGGGGACTTTAAATCGTTGCCAATAGCTATTTATCCCGTTAAACCTCCTTATGTTGAATATAACCTCCTCCATATACCCACCTCAATACGTTCTTTCCACAGGCTCCCATTTCGTGATCGTTACGGGTATGTAATCGAGCTTCGGACCTTCTGGAGTGTAATATGCGAGTGTGTGCTTTAACCAGTTTTCATCATCTCTGTTCGGATAATCAAGTCTGTAGTGGGCACCCCTACTCTCAGTCCTCGTATAGGCTCCTACGGCAACGACTTCAGCAACATCGAGCATAAATCCAACTTCCATGGACTGAAGCAGATCTGTGTTAAAGCCTCTTCTCTTGTCGATAATTTCGATGTTCTTGTATCTCTCTTTAAGTTCTTTAATCCTCTTTATTCCTTCTTTCATCTCCTCTCCCGTTCGGAATATCCAGAAGTGCTTCTCCATTACTTTGCTTAGTTCCCTCTTAATGTCGTAGGGATTTTCGTCCCCACTCTTTCCGAGGAATTCATCAAAGATTTTCTTCTCCTCAGCTTCAGCTTCTTCTTTCGTGATTTCTTTAAAGTCCGTGTTAAGAGCGAATTCTGCCGCCTGTTCTCCAGCTACTCTTCCGAATACAAGGCACTCCGCTGTGGAATTCGAACCCAATCTGTTAGCACCGTGGATGCTCACGCAGGCACACTCACCAGCGGCGTAGAATCCCTTAACGGGTGACTCACATTTAACGTTTGTGTGGATTCCGCCCATTGTATAGTGGGCTACGGGTCTGACGGGAATGGGCTCCTCAACGGGATCTATGCCGACGAACTTTCTTGCCGCATCTCTGATGAGGGGCAGTCTCTCTTCGATCTTTTCCTCACCTAAGTGAGTGAGATCCAAAGCAATGTAGGGCCCATGTTCGCTCTCGATTCCCCTTCCCTCAACTATCTCCTGCCACATCGCCCTCGCAACAACGTCACGGGGAGCAAGCTCCATCTTCTGGGGGGCGTATCTTTCCATGAATCTTTCTCCGTCCTTGTTCCTCAGATATCCACCCTCACCTCTGCAAGCTTCCGTCATTAAGATACCTGAGGGAACCAATCCCGTCGGATGGAACTGGACGAACTCCATGTCCTTTAGCGGAACCCCTGCCCTGTAGGCTATCGCCAGACCATCGGCGGTAACCTGATGACTGTACGTTGTGAAACCGTAAAGCCTGCCAGCGCCTCCCGTGGCGAATATCACAGCTTTTGCTTCGAATATTACGAGATCTCCCGTCTTTAATCGGATTGCGCTAACTCCCTTAACCCTGTTGTCTTCGATAAAAAGATTTGTAACAAAGTATTCATCGTACCTCAC
>CAZFVO010000100.1:0-3309 GCA_964522325.1 uncultured archaeon
AAGAAGCAGCCTAAGAGCACTCATCAAAACCACCCAAACTCTCAGGAATAGGGGGATAGTCATATCCAAAAGACCAGAAGACCTAATAGAAGAACAACACTACATAGCAATCCCAGCACCAATATTCACAATAATATTCCCCGGCCCCTCCAGATAGACTCATGTGGGCCCCAAAATTCTTCATTGTTCTTCTTCACCAACATAAGAGAAAAGCACAATTTCTCGGTAATAGCTTTTCCTTGCTCTATAAATCCAATGAGTAGGGTATTTAATTTGGAGGGTAAATTCATCGAGAGGAACATTGTTGATGATCCAACAAGATTCTTGGGCATACATGGCTTTATTGCATATTCGCCACCAGAATATTTTGTTGATACCTAGTTGAGAATGAGAATTTTGTCGTTCAGATAGGAATATGAATTCTCGTTCCTGACTTCAAACAACCAATCCTCACTTCTATATTCATTTCAACCCCCTCTTGGGGAATTCGCTATGATTCTAGACCTATCATAGGGAATGACGCTTGGGTTAAGATGGTATTTCAACCCCCTCTTGGGGAATTCTCTATGATTCCTTAGCCCACTTCGCATAATATCATATATTTACACGCTTGTATTTCAACCCCTCTTGGGGAATTCTCTATGATTCTTTCTCTGTCAGCATCAACGGTGATTGTTTCTTTCGTATGCAACTTTCAACCCCCTCTTGGGGAATTCTCTATGATTCGAGATATGGTATCAGCGTGGCGGAGGTGAGGGATATTGAGCTTTCAACCCCCTCTTGGGGAATTCTCTATGATTCAAAGTGAAGAACGACCCTGAGAAGTATGTAATTGCTGCGAACTTTCAACCCCCTCTTGGGGAATTCTCTATGATTCAAACTTGATAAGAGCTTTCATGCGATGCGCTAAATTTTCTTTCAACCCCCTCTTGGGGAATTCTCTATGATTCTCCCTGTAACTGATAAGTTAAGGAAGGGAGATTCTATAGGCAACTTTCAACCCCCTCTTGGGGAATTCTCTATGATTCGAAGGATAAGAAAATAACATTGCCAGGTAGAATGTCCATCTTTCAACCCCCTCTTGGGGAATTCTCTATGATTCGGATGAGAATGTAACTGTTAAGTTCGAGAGCAACAACACTTTCAACCCCCTCTTGGGGAATTCTCTATGATTCTCAGAGGGTTGAGTGGAGTGCTGGCACTAACAAATAGGATCTTTCAACCCCCTCTTGGGGAATTCTCTATGATTCTCAATACGTTTGACGGTAGGCGTCCGCTTCTGTTCTTTCAACCCCCTCTTGGGGAATTCTCTATGATTCTGGTAATAGCGTACCTTTAGAAGCTTATAGTTTCCTTGCGAATCATCTTTCAACCCCCTCTTGGGGAATTCTCTATGATTCCGATCAACTTGTTATCTGGGACAGGCGACGACATGAATTCTTTCAACCCCCTCTTGGGGAATTCTCTATGATTCCTAGACAGTTAGAAAAGATGTTCCAGAAATCTAAAAGTCTTTCAACCCCCTCTTGGGGAATTCTCTATGATTCAATGTTCATTGTCGGCTATGTTATTCCAGCTTTGTTTCTTTCAACCCCCTCTTGGGGAATTCTCTATGATTCGTAAACTGGCAGAACAGCCTGAACCGATTCGTGAGGCGATCTTTCAACCCCCTCTTGGGGAATTCTCTATGATTCTATATTTCTCACATGAAGTGAGAAGATGTTGAGTCTTTATACTTTCAACCCCCTCTTGGGGAATTCTCTATGATTCAAGAGAAAAGAGAAGTGGAAGGCCAAGGCCGCGTCACCACAAGCCTTTCAACCCCCTCTTGGGGAATTCTCTATGATTCTTCATAATGTGTACAACATACCTCTTGGCGAATTAGACAAGGTCTTTCAACCCCCTCTTGGGGAATTCTCTATGATTCTCTGCTTCTTTTGGTTTTGGTTTGAAATTTTGTTTTCTGGTTCTTTCAACCCCCTCTTGGGGAATTCTCTATGATTCAAAATTTCCATGGTGAATAAACATGTTCATAACAAATCTTTCAACCCCCTCTTGGGGAATTCTCTATGATTCATAATGTTTTTGATGTGCATGGCAACTTGTGGAATAATGTCTTTCAACCCCCTCTTGGGGAATTCTCTATGATTCTGAATATGAAAGAGCGAAACCCACAGATAAGGTTGTCTTTCAACCCCCTCTTGGGGAATTCTCTATGATTCAACTCCTTACTGAATCCTTGAGCGCATCGGCTAGCTTGTCCTTTCAACCCCCTCTTGGGGAATTCTCTATGATTCATCGCCAGAAGTCCACAGAAAGCTTATGACGAGAAAGTACTTTCAACCCCCTCTTGGGGAATTCTCTATGATTCGCCATAAGGATGCTTGCCAAGATAAGAACAATAGCAGTCTTTCAACCCCCTCTTGGGGAATTCTCTATGATTCGCAGCTCGCATTTGTGATTAAAATGGGAACAGGTAAAAATCTTTCAACCCCCTCTTGGGGAATTCTCTATGATTCAAAGCTTGGTGTCGTAATTAGCAATGCTTTTGTGTGTGCTTTCAACCCCCTCTTGGGGAATTCTCTATGATTCCAGACTAGTATCATGGAGCTGGAACGACGTACAGAACGTATTCACTTTCAACCCCCTCTTGGGGAATTCTCTATGATTCTAATGCCTTACTGCTGTGGGTGGAGCATAAAGAAACTGCCTTTCAACCCCCTCTTGGGGAATTCTCTATGATTCAAACAGCATGAATTTTTCTTGCGCAAAACGGTGGTGAGGACTTTCAACCCCCTCTTGGGGAATTCTCTATGATTCTTTTCAGCGAGGCGATTGGGAGGAGAGCCGTCGTGGTTGTCTTTCAACCCCCTCTTGGGGAATTCTCTATGATTCCTTGTTGGTACTCTGATAACCTCCAGAAACTTCAAGTACTTTCAACCCCCTCTTGGGGAATTCTCTATGATTCATTTAAATAAGTTTAATAAGTTTTTGGAGGAGCAGGGGCTCTTTTTCTTTCAACCCCCTCTTGGGGAATTCTCTATGATTCTTCAAGAAGCTGGTGAACAAAGAGCCCCTCGAAAAAGACTTTCAACCCCCTCTTGGGGAATTCTCTATGATTCCTACCTATTATTGCTTCGATCAGCTTAAGCGGAAGATACTCTTTCAACCCCCTCTTGGGGAATTCTCTATGATTCTGTGATGGTGTATGGGTTAACATTGAGTTGTATCGAGTGATTCTTTCAACCCCCTCTTGGGGAATTCTCTATGATTCCCTATTCTCGTTGTGATCTATGTTTGATGGTATTT
>CAZFVO010000101.1:0-655 GCA_964522325.1 uncultured archaeon
AGGATTTAGTGAGGTGTAGACCTATAGAGAGGAACAAAAGGGAATTGCTAATTGCTATTGATCGTAGTAAGGGTAGGAAGATCACATTGTATTCTATTGCAGTATTTTCTATGAAGGTTAAGAATGAGCTGATGAGACATGTTGATACATTTAAACATGTTAAACTCCTTAGTAGACGCGAGCGGTCAACGTACTTTCCTAAAGCACTTAGAGTGATCAAAGCTCTCATTGATATGAATGTCTTGTTGGGTACTGATGTAACTAATTATCTAGGAGTACTTCTAGATCGTATCGAGAAAATCAGTAGTAAAGTACTCATTGCTGTTGTTGATGACTACCTAGTCAGTATTGTCAAGAATAGGCTTAGAGAATCAATAGTAATAGCTGAAGGGTCTTTGAGAAAACATAAAGCTCCATTAGAAGATTTAGGGATAAAACCTTCCATAATGTACGTACTTCTAAGTATAGCTGACACACTACTAGCATATACAAGAATACAGGTTGAACATCATGGTAGAAGGCTTAGGGATGTTAGATCAGGGTTACCATTAAAGTGGAGTTTATGAGAATGGACGAACTCCGCCCCAACCTCATCCCCCAGGGAGTAACCCTGGTGGTCGAGGGCTTCATCCAAGTAAATAATAATCTTAAGGAC
>CAZFVO010000101.1:665-1343 GCA_964522325.1 uncultured archaeon
TATATAACTTTTACAACTGTTAAGGGATTAACACTTACTAAGCTACTCACGGTATATCAGGAATGTTCATGAGTTGTAAGTCAACCATAAAATTGTTGAGAATTTCTCGAGGTTAAGTCTCTCAATAACATTTATCAAGTATCTGAAAGTTTTTCCATAAGTTTCATTACATCAGAAGGGACTCCCTTTAATTGTCTGTATTTATCAGCAAGTACCTTTATGAAATAATTGTAATTCACACCAAAAATGCCAGCTATTCTCCGTAACAATTCCTTTGCGCAGAATGTTTCTCTCCATTTATTGCTCTCTATTTCCCTCCGAACAGCCTCATATACTTTACTACATTGTTCTATTTTACGTTCAAGGACTTTCTTGACACATTCCTCATAAACTATATCCTTCAATTTTTCACTCAATAATATTGAAAGCTCATGTCTGTTCAAAAGTTCCCGCAGATCGCATTTAAAATAAATAAGCTCACCCAACCTTCTTAGAACTTCGTGACTTATTATATTAGTTGCTTCCCTCTTGAGTATTTCTTCTATGTCATTAGGGCTCTTTACTTTTTGTAGCACTTCTTCCGGTCTTAACACCCTTAGAGTTTCATATATAACTTCCGAATCAAGGAGCAGATTCTCAATACATGCTACTGACCACATAAAGAAAATACCGTACTTA
>CAZFVO010000101.1:1353-3274 GCA_964522325.1 uncultured archaeon
CTTATCCTCACGAACATACCTTATAGCGTCTTCTCTATCCCTATCCAATACTACTAAGATTTTAATGCCTACGTTCATAAGATCAGGAACAACATTCTTTAATCCTTCAATAAATGCTATGATCTTACCTTTGCCGCCTAAGGGTCGTATAATGGCATGTTCTTCAATTTCACCTTTCGTTAGATTACTTAAAATTATCCTATCCTCAGGACCTTCAACAATTATTATAGGTTTTCCGAAAGTCAGATATGAAATATCACCTAAGATCTCTCGGATTACTGTAAGCTTCTCGTCGTCTGATGCTATTCTTCTTAATTGATTTCCGCCATTAACTTGATGTGGAAATAGCATTATATAGAGTTCTTCGGCTTTCGCATAGTTCACGAGTGTTGGTGAATGAGTGGCTATTATAAATTGAAGACTTTCACCTTGTTCTTCGGCTCTCTCTACCGATACCCTGAAATAATCAATAAAACGTCTTTGAAGTTCAGGGTGAAGCCACTGTTCCAATCCATCAATGATTACTGTTAGATCTTCATGAGGTGGTTGTTGTCCTTTCAACTTGGCAATTTCGTTCTCGATTTGCTTCTCAATGAGAAGCCATGCTAGACTTATAGCATCCTTTTCACCGGAACTTAAGTCATCAAATTCGATCTCCTTACCTAACATATTTTTAAAAATTACTTTTACACGCTCGCCTTCGAAGCGTACATCGATAAACTCAAGATTTGGAAGTACGTACCTTATGAATCTCCTAAACGGTTCAAAAACCCGTTGAATCTCTTCAACTTTAAGAGAGCCTTTAGTGTAAAGTATTTCCCTACATAGGAACGCCTCATCAGCCTTGAACTTTGCTATGCTATACCTTACATACAAATGTAAATAATCTGGTGTTTTCCTGGATCTAGCAGTAGTTGGTATGTGTATCTCAGGAAGTGACGGTAGGGTATCAGCACCAAAACTGTGCCTTCTTATCAATGGACCTAATAATAAGTGCCTTTTTTGAAGGCCATAAGGTACTGAAACTCTATGAGGACCTATATAGATACGTCTATTTGTTGGAGTAACCTTGACCATGTTAGAGGGGGCTTTACGTAGCAGTTCAAGCAATGTTGACTTTCCTACGCCATTCGGTCCGGCTATTATCATTAGCTTGGGAACACTTTCACATGAAACATGAGCTATAGGGCCTTGATTCTTGATATTGAATGCTAGGATAGGCATACT
The DNA here is from genome assembly GCA_964522325.1 of uncultured archaeon. Classification (GTDB taxonomy): domain Archaea; phylum Halobacteriota; class Archaeoglobi; order Archaeoglobales; family Archaeoglobaceae; genus Archaeoglobus_B. Next base: position 2,581 of record CAZFVO010000101.1, read on the forward strand.
TAACCACTTCTACTATAAAGAAGTGTGCTGACACATCTATCTTTTTGCTTCATAATCCTAAAATCTTAAGTCTTAAACTTAGCCATGCTATCATAGAGATCACGGTCTTTCATTTTGCTATGAATTCATAGAGTATACGCATGAACTTATCGTATGGTACACCAGGCCTACCTCCATGCTTATTGTCATAGAATCTTATTGCCTTAAGTATTGCTTTAAATAATTCTCTTTTTCCATAATAATTATACGATTCTTCTTCAACCCATCCGTCTATGTTGCTTTTTCTTTTGAATATTGCTTGCCATACTCTATCGCCATAGCTTATCCTGGTTTCAGTAAGCCTGACATAACCATCACGTTCAAGTTCCTTGAGGAATTCCTTAAGATCGCTAGGCAGATCGCTAAACTTTAGCTTACTATCCTCACTTGTCAGCTCCCTAAGTTTAGCTCTAAGTTCTTGATTCTCCTTCTCGAGTTGAACTAATTTCTCCCTGAATGGCTTAAGGAATTCATCAATCCTTGACAATATTTCTTTAAGACTAAGCTCTAACCTGTTAAGGAATTTCTCGAAAAAGAGGTAAAGCAGGTTGGCTAGCTTAGCTGATACCGCATCACTAAGAGCAGCAATTTCCAGTTGTTGCTTAGGTAGAGAGCCTTTAATGAGCTCTAGATCATTCTTAATCTCTATTAGAGT
>CAZFVO010000102.1:0-3105 GCA_964522325.1 uncultured archaeon
AAAGCAGTTTTGCCGACATTTGGATTACCTACGAGAGCAACTTTCACAGATTTGATTGACTAGCAGCGTTAAATAAAAGAGTTTGCTTCTAGATCTATTAAAGATTTTATTTTTATATAAATTAAAAATATCTTAATCATTATATTATAGTGGTGGAAATTTTAGATAGTAAAGTAAGTAATTTATTAAATTACATTTATTATAGAGTAAAATAGTTTAATTTTATTTAAATTTATTTAAATATTTATTAGTTATAGTGTAAATCAATGTAATATTACACTAAAAAATATTAAAAAAGAATATTAAAAATTTCAAAGTTAAGGTGGTAAAGAGTTCCTTGCTCTGTTGAGAGCAATTAATCCTGGTATAGCAAATGGCAATAATATTACCTCAACTCTCAAATCATTTAGAGGATTCCATTCATTTCCCATGATACAAGCATCCAAACCATTCGCGAGTAAGACCAATATATAAAGTACACCAAATACAGCAAGCATCAACGAGCCAAAGCCAAGGAAAGCATCGTGCTCATTGTGTGTTAATCCTCTAAGGAAGATTGCTGAAATTACTATTAGAACTAAACCTCCAAATACATCGCTTGGAACAAACTGAACTATTGTTTTACCACCCAATCCCCCTGTAAGCTCAATCAAGCCTGATATCAACGTTATTATAAATAGAATTGCTGAATACCATCTCATTTAAGCCACCTCCAAACCAAAGTGAACAATTCCGTAAACAATCAAAGCCACAATATATGCTAAGATTAGTTCGTAAGCAATAACAAAGGCTGTCCACTTCCAACTACCAAGCTCTTGCCTTAGAATTCCAAGTGTTGCTAAGCAAGGCAAGTATATCAACGTTATGACCATCAGAGCCAATGCGGATGCTGGAGTAAAGTGTTGTGGAATCACTTTAGCAACATCTTCCTCACTGACACCGTAGATCATTCCCAAAGTTCCAACAACGATCTCTTTAGCCAAGAAACCTCCAACTAAAGCAACCCCAGCCGTCCAATCTAGTCCCAAAGGTTTGATTATTGGTTCAACCACATGACCTATCATCGATGCATAGGAATTTTCAATTAGTTCGCCGCCATTTGTTGCATCCCAAGGATATGTCGTTAAGAACCATATTATGACTGCTCCAGCGAAGAGTATAGTTGCTGCCTTCTTTAAGAAGATTAAAGTCCTACTCCAAGCGTTCATTAAAATACTTCTTAGAGTTGGAGTCTCATAGGGTGGTAGTTCCATAAGGAAAGGAGAGGGCTTTCCACCGAATACGAACTTCCTGAGCAGTGTAGCCATTATTGCAGCAAGCAATATTCCAAGTAGATACATTGATGTTATGATCGCACCGGCAAATTTCTCAAAGAAGACTCCTGCAAAGAGAATGTAAACTGGTAATCGAGCTGAACACGACATCAGAGGATTTACCATTATTGTAATCTTTCTGTCGACATCGTCCTCTATCGTTCTCGTAGCCATTATGGCTGGAACGTTGCAACCGAAACCAAGAAGCATTGGAATAAACGATTTGCCTTGCAGTCCCACCTTAGTCATAGCCCTATCCATTACAAATGCGGCTCTAGGCAAGTAACCCGTATCTTCGAGTATGGCTAAGGCTATGAACACAAACGCTATGGGCGGGAGGAAAACAAGAACGAATCCTAAACCACCAAATATTCCGTCTCCAACTAAGGATGCTAGTTGTGGGTTAGATATGTTACTCTTAGCCCAGTCTGAGCAGGCTGAAAAGAATATATCTATCACATCGCTGAATGGCGCAGAAACTGAATAGGCAAACTGAAATACTGCCCACATCAAAGCCAAGAATATTGGTATTCCAACGTATCTATCCGTTACAACCGTATCTATCAGATCTGAAAACGTTTTAGGCTTCTCAACTTTTTTAACGCATTTACCGACAATTTCTCCTATCTTTTCATATCTTGCCAAGGCTAACTCACTGACGAAATCCATTCTTTTACCACCTCCTCTCCTATTCTAGCCTTACTTAGTATCTCTTCATCAAGCTCGAGCAATTTTATAGCAACAAATCTCGGTGGATACTCTGGAAGGATGAGATTTTCAACGACTTTAGACTCTAGAAACTTAATATATCTTTCAATTCCGTCGCTGTACCTTATGACGGGTTTTCTTGGTGTGCGTGAAGCTTGAATTATCATGTTCTTAAGCTCCTCAATTCCTTCACCTCTTATGGCAACCATCGGGACTACAGGAACTCCTAATTCAGTAGAAAGCTTTCTTATATCGATCTTGTAGCCCTTCGACCTTGCTAAGTCCATCTTATTCAGGGCAATTACGATATTAGCTTCCATCTCAATCAGTTGAAGTGTCAGGTAGAGGTTTCTCTCAATATTCGAAGCATCAACTATGTTTACAACCACGTCAGGCCTTTCGTTTAATATGTAATCTCTCGCAATTTTTTCATCGATCGATGTAGCTGAGAATGTGTAAATACCCGGGAGATCTACTATTATCATTCTCACGCCTTTATGCTCGCAAATTCCCTCCTTTTTCTCTACCGTAACGCCGGGCCAGTTTCCAACTTTCTGTCTTGCACCTGTTAAGGCGTTGAAAACTACAGATTTACCGACATTCGGGTTTCCAGCTAAAGCAACCTTTATAGTTTCTTTCATTCCTTCACCTCCACGATAACATTTTCAGCCTCAGCTTTACGAATAGAGAGATTATATCCCCTAACTTCTATCTCCATTGGATCTTTCAAAGGAGCGTTTCTGATAACTTTCAGCTCTGTCCCTTTCGTCAATCCCATCCCTAAGAGCTTCTTCCTTAAAATCGAGTCTCCTTCTATATCCAAAACGATAGCCTTCGTTCCTGGTTTTAGGTCGTGCAACCTCCTCATCGTTGAAAATTTAATTTAGCTGAATAAATACTTAATCCTAATAAATTTAGGATGTCTTGGGCAAACCTAAAAGATTTAGGTTTTTTGATAAATTTTCTAAGAGTCCAAAAAAGAGTTTAAAAGCATTTTAAGCTCTCTTAACCCAAACTTTTTCAGCTAACCCTCTCCCAATAGTTACCAGCTTTCCTCTAACATTTAAATTTATGCCTACCCCCT
>CAZFVO010000103.1:0-3052 GCA_964522325.1 uncultured archaeon
ATTTTATTCTCTCTTTAACATCAAGTCTTGGTAAAGCCTTTAAGAGGTACAATATAGTAAATATTGATGAAGCCCCTATAATTATAAAGCCAAACCTGTAATATTCAGGAGTATTAAATATGTAACCGAATAGGTACCCTAAAGTAAGGAATCCTATGGGCTGGCTTATTTCAGGTAATCTCATATGCCATGCAAATATTTCTTCCAGTTTGTCCTTAGGGTAAAGTATTTTTTCTGCTGCTTGATATAAAGGATAAAACATGCCAGCGATTTTACTTAGAAGTATGCCTAAGAACAGCATTAATGGAGCTATAGGTCCATAAGCTAACCCGTAAAGTATGGAGGAGACTCCTTCAATGGCGTCAATTACTACTAATCCGTGCCTTATAGCTACACGGTCAAAGAGCTTACCTATCATATACGTTAATGGTATTGAGGCTAAATGAACTATTGTAAAGAATACTCCAACATGGAAAACATTATAGCCTGTCATGAACATGTAGAGAGGTAACATATACCATGTTATCAGTAAAGGTGATACAATTGTATGATAAATGATATATCTACGGGAATTTACAGGTATCTCGCTCCATCGCCTCACCATTAAGCTTAGTGACCGCCGGACGCGGGGACTTCAAATACTGCTAGGGGTAGGGGGAGGGGGGTGGTGTCAGTGTTCAGATGCTTAGCGGTGGACGTGGATGGGACGCTGACGGATGAGAGGGGCCTGATAAGGCACGAGGTGGTTGAGGCGCTCGAGAGGCTGGCGGAGAGGGGCGTGCACGTGGTCTTAGTATCGGGCAACGCGTACCCCCTGCTCCACGCCCTCGCCTACTACCTCCCCGTCACAAAGCTGGTAGTCGCTGAGAATGGGGGGGTTGTGGGCTACCGGAGCAGGTACAGGCTTCTAGGCAGTGAGGGCGACGGCGAGGAGATAAGGAGGCTGGTGAGGGAGGAGCTGGCCGGCGTGCTCGTCGAGAGCTGGCAGAATAGGTTTCGGCTGGTGGACATGGCGTTCCACCCAGCTGAGGGCCTGTCCCCCGAGGAGGCTGTGGAGATGGCGAGGAGGGCGCTGGAGCCGCGGGGCTTCGAGGTCCAGTACAGCGGGTGGGCAATACATGTGCACCGCCGGGGGGTGGATAAGGGCGCTGGCCTAGTCGAGGCATGCAGGATGCTCGGCCTAGATCCCCGGCAGGCGATAGCCGTGGGGGATAGCGAGGTTGATAGGCCAATGCTGGAGGCCGCCGGGCTGGCCGTGGCGGTGGGCAATGCGCCGAGGGAATTGAAGGAGGCCTCCGACATAGTCACCAGGGAGGGCTACTACAGGGGCTTCCTCGAAGCCCTCCAGCTGTTGGAGGAGGGGGGCTACATATAATTAACGATTTTTAGCACCGGCTCCAAGGAGCCAGCGGCGGTGGTCGCAGTGGGGAGGGTTAGGGATGTGCTCCTGATAGGGCTGGACGGCGCCATGTACTACTTCGTGAGGAAGCTGGCTGAGGAGGGCCTGCTGCCCAACCTGAAGGCCCTCATGGACGATGGGGTGCACGGGGAGGCGATACCCTGCCCCCCAACTGACACACCCACCAACTGGACGACGATAGCGACTGGGGCTACCACAACTACGCACGGAGTCACCAGCTTCTACATCCACATCCCGGGCGAGCCGTTTGAAGTGGGGCAGAGGTTAAGGTCTAGGGGCCAGCTATCTAGGTACTGCATGGCCGAGTACATATGGCAGGTGGCTGACAGGCACAGCGTGCCAGCCCTGGTGCTGAACTACCCGGCTGGCTGGCCTGGCGGGATGAGGAAGGGGTATGTCTGCCTCTACACGTGGTCCATGCCCGAGGCAGCTCCCCGCGCCGTGGCTGGCGCGCGCGTCTACACGCTGAGGCGCGGCGCCCCCGGCGTCCAGGTGGTCGGGGAGGCTGAGGGGCTTGAGAGCGTCAAGCCGGTGCTCGCCCTGAGGTTGCCTGTGGAGGGCGGGCTAGTGGAGGAGCCAGCCGCCGTAACCCTCTACGCCTTCGACCCCGACGGCTCCGGCTACAGGCTCGCGGTGCCCAGGGATGGAGGCTTCGAGATCCTGGAGGAGGGGAGGTGGAGCGACTGGATCAGGGCTAGGCTCAAGGTCTCCGGAGGTGAGGAGTGGGGCGTACCTCTCAGGGGCGGCGAGTACGAGTGCCTCTTCAAGGTGAGGCTCCTGAAGCCCCTGGAGGATGGGGTCAGGCTTGAGAGGTCCGAGGTCTTCACTGCCGAGGGCTGGATAGATCCTGGTGGGCTCGAGGAGGAGGTCCTTAGGGCTACCCACTACCTAGGCGAGGAGGCAGTGGCGGCGGAGCTCAAGGGGAGGCTTGAGTACGATATCTGGGGCGAGGAGGCCGAGTACCTGGCTAGGCAGAGGGTGGAGGCGGTCAGGCTGGCTAGGATTGCAGCGTTCTTCAAGCAGCGCATTGGCTGGAGGCTCTGCCTCCTCCACTACCACCTGATGGACGGCGTTAACCACAGGTTCCTAGGCTACCTGTATAGGGAGTTCCCCTTCTACGACGAGGATAAGGCGGAGGCAGCGTGGAGGTTCTTCGAGGAGGCCTACAAGGTGGTGGACGAGTTCGTGGGCCTCCTCCTGAAGACCTGCGCCACGCGCGACACGCTGGTTGTAGTAGTCTCAGACCACGCAGCCCTCCCCGCGTGGAGGGCCGTCAACATCAGGAGGGTGTTCGTGGAGGCCGGCCTCCTGAGGTATAGGCGCGAGGGCGGGAGCTACGTGGTGGACTGGGCCTCCACCAGGGCCTTCCCCTGGGTTGAGCCACTAATGGTCTGGGTCAACATGAGGGGGAGGGACCCCCAGGGCGTGGTCGAGCCGCGCGAGTACGAGGATGTGAGGGAGGAGGTGATTGACCTGCTGCAGGGCCTGAGGGACCCGGAGTCTGGGGACAGGATAGCGACGATGGTCATGACCAGGGAGGAGGCCGAGAATGTTGGGATGGAGGGCGAGCGCGCCGGCGATGTCGTGTACTTCCTGAGGCCCCCCTACACCATCTGGTGCGGCCCCATAATT
>CAZFVO010000104.1:0-2949 GCA_964522325.1 uncultured archaeon
TGGTTCAGAATCAGTGGAGCGGACCGGATTTATTCAAATGGAACGATCGTGTTTAGAAAGGTAAGTGATATAGAAATAAATACACCAAGAGATTTGAAAGGAACTGTTTGGATATGCACAAAAAGAGGATGGAATCCCTTAGGAGGAGAAATTGAATACTATAAAGATAGGGGATACTGTTATATAACCTCGCTAAAGTATGGAAAAGCAGAGATTCCTGCTGCAAAGCTTATTCCTGGAGAGGAATACGTTTTGATCGTTGAACTTATAGATTCCTCTTACCTCTTTAGATATGAAGACAAGCCAGGAAGAGATCATTGGATAAAGATTGACGATATCGATACGTTCGATAGAGTTGAAATATTTGGCTATGGACCGATATCAAGAGTTCCCTTCAGAATTGTAGTTGAAGAATAGTAGTTGAGGAATAATTTTTATTTTTTAATAAATTTTTAAAAATAATAGCAGAACTACAACTCTCGTCACCATCATAAGCGAGAGACTTATCAAACCTCTAAGCAGTCCAAGCCTTAACCCGAATATCGATATCCACTGAGGAAAGTGAAACCTGATATAGAGTATAGGTAACATGAACACACTGCCTAGGAGTAAAGAGATTATTGCATCTTCCTCACATATCGCACCGCTCTGCAACAGTGACCCAAACATCGAAAAACCCACAATAGGAGATGCAATGTATGTTACAATGGCTGGAATTGCAATTGATGGCAAATTCAACGCTTTTGCAATCGGAAGCAGAAGTGTTTCAGTCCTATCGATCAAACCGACACTCATCAGTGTGAATGTGCAAAACGTAACGACAACAAATATAATCCCTATTCTTTCGAACTTTTTAAGTGTCTTTCTTAAAGCTAATTTGAACGAGAAGTGCTTGCAATCGATTGCCATTTCAACAGCAACACTTCTGCCATCTAAGATTAGCCTACTGCAGACGATTACAAATATCAATAAAGCGGCTGTTCCCAGCCACAACGTCGCCACGTATACACCTCCAACGTAAAGACCCAACATTGGCAGGATAACCGGTAGATGATATGTGAATGTCTCCTTGAGTGGTACGACTGTCGAATTAAGTATTGAAGAAAGTAAGACCTCTCTATCCTTCAAAACTCCTTCCTCCCTTAAGTCTTGGAGCATGGCGTTCGATGCCGTTGGTGAACCTATGGCTGTTACGAAGGCAATACCACAAACATCTGGGAGGTTCGCGAGCTTTGTGAGCGGTCTTCCAATTTTTTCGAGCCTTTTCAGTAGACCAAATCCTAGCAGAACTTCGGAAGCCAGCATACCAAAGAATACGATTGGCAGTACTCGTAATGTGAAGCTGAGGGTGCTGAGAAGTACGTCGTAAAGTTTGAACATATCAGACTATTGAGTTATTCACTCTTAATAATTCCGAAAAAGTTTTAAAATAGTATCATGACCGCCGTTTGCATTAGTTGGACAAGTCATGTGAAGTTAATAAAGTAGCCTTGGTTTCTGAAAAACCCATTAAGATGACACGTTACCAGTAGCGTGTTGAGTAACACCATTTCTCCGTATATTATGATAATTATCCGCAAAGTATAATTGTTCTCCCAAAAAGAGTTATAAATGGTAATACCACAATAGCTATAGACGTATAGAGCTATGGGGTGATTACATGATCTGCTTAATACTGGGATACGGTGCAAGGCCTCTGGCTACACTTAGGAGAATTTTGAGAGAGGAGAAGATCGATGGAGTCGTTTTAACGGATCAGAACTGTGAGAAAGAGCTAGAAAAGGTTCTTAACTCGAGAGTTATTTTCATCTACGCTCACGAACTTCCCGATTCTGTTGTCAAAAGTTTGAAGGACTGTAATGCCAAGATAATTTCAGCAGGAGGTTTAGAAGACTTGACAAACGTTCCTTCAAACATTTATGTTAAAGCCAAATCATATTATATTGTTGGCGGGGAACACAATCTGAGAAACTTAGTCAGATTTTTAGCCAGTTTGGCTGGAGATGTAAGAGGTTACGGAGAACCTCAGGATGTTCCAGTGCATGGTATATATCATCCGAGATTGGGCTTTTTCGATAGTTTAGAGGATTATCTGAATTCATACGATAAAAGACCATTGATAGGTTTACTCTTTTGGAGGAGTTCTTGGCTCTATGGAGATACGAAGCATGTTGAAGAGATCGTGAACGCTTTTGAAAAAGAGGGACTTGGAGTAATCCCCGTATTTGTCCTTCCAAAGGATTTGACAACTGGAATAGGTAAGGATATAGATGAAAGTGTTGAAATATTCTTCACAAAAGATGGGCAGGTCGTTGTTGATGCCATCGTCAGTCTAATCTCTTTCGGAATCGAATACCTCAGAAAGTTGGAAATGCTCGGCGTTCCAATATTCTCGCCGATATGCTCATACTATCAATCCGTTGGGGATTGGAAAGAGAGCAATGGCGTCGATTACACGACACAGGTTTACGGTGTAATAATTCCAGAGGTTTCAGGGGCAATTGAGCCACTTTTTGTAGCTGGATCAAGGAATGTTGAGGGGTTTAAGATTATCGAGCCTTATCCAGAACACATAGATTACTTGATTAGAAGGGTTAAAAGATGGGTCGAGCTGAGGAGAAAGCCCAAGAAAGATGTAAGGATAGCAATAATTTTGATAAATCCACCATGCAAGGGCTTAGAGGCTAATGTTGCTGTTGGAATGGGTCTAGATGTTCCAGAAAGCATTGTGAGGCTTTTACACAGGCTTAAAAATGAGGGTTACACTGTCGATGGTGTTCCAAAGAGTGGGGAAGAATTGATAAAGCTAATTTTGGAGAGAAAGGCAATAAGCGAGTTCAGGTGGACATCCGTTGAGGACATAGTCAGATGTGGAGGTGCTATAGATTTCGTAAGCTTGGATGATTACTTGGAATGGTTCAACGAGCTTCCAGAGGATTTGAGAAATAA
>CAZFVO010000105.1:0-2427 GCA_964522325.1 uncultured archaeon
CTATTATTTTACAGTTTATTATTCTAAGTACTTTTTTATCAATATCTTTTTCAGTAACATCGTCTTCAAAAATAAGCTCATTTATTCCAAAGAATATTATTGGAGACTTTACTGAATAAAGATCTGCTCTACTTACTCTAAGCTTGTCTACATGTTTAATAACATAGGGAGCTATACTTTTAAGAGTCTCTGGCATAAGTCCTCTAACTCTCCTAGCCAATTCTAATGGAACTAAGAGAAATCTACATCTACCGTCGAGAAGAGCTACTAGAAGTCTAAATGATTCAGAGGCAAGATAACCTGTACTTACACGCATTCTTTTCGCTAAATCAGTTAAGCTGCGGTAGGCTTCCTCGTCTACGCCTCTAATTAATACATCCTTCTTGCCCTTCTTTTCACTCATTCTCTTCACCAATTCCTAGACATGATTTCAGTCTCTCTATTCTTTCTGTAATTTCATCTATTTCTTCAACTAATTCCCTGTAGCTTTCTTTTCTTATATTCTTTAAGCCTGCTTTAGCTAATAAAGCTAGGGGAGCTATTGCGGCAAGCAATATTAGTAGATAATAGTTAAATCCGATGCTTTTCTTACCCGTGTTAAGCTCTAGCTGGATACTGGAGCTTCGAGGCTCCTTAACCATTATGTTAAAAGTCTTTATTTCCACAATATCTGCTAGAATTTTTCCTTCTGCTTCTACACCACACTTAATCAAGGGCTTTTCACTTAAGTACACTTTATTTAACTTCAATAAAGCACTATACTGTCTCTTCAAACTCTCTAGTCTTTTTTCGAGACTTTTTCTCGCTTTACTTAACTCTGATAAATTCTCTTTAATAAGAACTATTTTCGAGTCTAGTTCTTCGGCCTGCTCCGTAGCATTTAAAGCCATTTCTTTAGCATATTCACTAGCGTTACGTAGTCCCTGTGCAAGCTGTGCCATATATTCTGCTGAAATCTCTAAATTCTCACCCAGTTCTTCCACTAGCTTAATACTTTCGCTTACACCCTGAGCTATTTTATCTAGATTATCGATAAGTTCTTTTATCTCAATTATAGTTTCTTGCAGATCTTCTTTCGTTAAGTCAACTTCATTCAAAATAGTCTTTATCTCTTCAGTAATTTCATTTAAAGAGGGCGGTATTGCCGAAGAGTTTTCTTTAATATTATTTAAGAGATTTTCAATTTCATTGGAATAACTGTTTCCTATTTTAAAGAATTCAATATAGTATTCTAGCTTGTTCCTAATTTCAATTAACTTATTAATAGTTCTGCTGAGCTCTTTTAGTTTCTCAGAAAATTCATAGGATATCTGAGCTCCTTCAGCTAAGCTCTTTGAAGCTTCGCTAGACTTATTTGCACAGACTTCGAGTAGCTCAGCGTATGTCTCTAGACTATTACTTAAATTCTTTAAAATAGCTGACATTAGCTTTAGTCCACTGATAGTATTTTTAGTTAAATTGTCAATTAAGTCGAGCATTTTAAGTGAATTCTCAAGCTGACTTATAGTTTCCTCTATATTCTTTAGCATAGATGATGTGTCGAGAACTACATTTACTTGAGGAGATGTAATGCAGGCATCTCCCCACATGCTAGTTTTCCTTACTTTAAAAGTCATTTCTATTACTAGAGAGTCGTTTAGCATAGTAGACCAAGTATACATGCGAGTTTCACCGAGCTCTGTAACAATAGCTGGGGCAGGACTACAATTAATTACGCTGAATTTAGTTGAATCAATACTCCAAGTAACTAGCACGAGTAACAATGGTTTAGCTCCGTTTACTGTAAAGCAGTTTTCGACTACAAGCCTGTATACTATAACATCGCCTTTAGATGCTTCAACTAAATAAAATCCATCAGAGTACTTTAATGAAACCTTCTTCCCGTTTACAAATAGCTTAAAGCTCATTTTTACGGGAATCTTAACTAAAGGAGCAGTATACTTTACTACAAGTCTATCAGAAACTTTCAGAGACCTCCACTGAACTTCAACTAGCTCTCCATCTACGGAAACTTCACTAGGTCTAATAGAGTGAGTCTCTATGCTTGGCTGAATAAAAGCTGTTTTATCAATTAAGTCTGCTTCTCCCTCGCCTTCAATAGTCAAAGTAACGTAAGTCGATGCCTTGACTACTTCTCCTTGAGGACTAACTACCATCTCTCTAGAGATAACCTTCTCTGCCATAAGCTGAGGCTCAGCTAAAGCAACTTCTACAGCAACCATTAGTATTAGTAGCAATACAATATATATCCTCATAATCTCTGCTTAAGATGTATATCAGATATATAAATTTTTCCATCATTAGTTTACTTAGAAACCAGGGATTCTAGCTTACTTACGCGAAGCCTCAAGTACTCTAGCTCTTCTCGCAGCCTGCTCTCAGAAATACTCCCTGTTAAAGCAAGTCTTTTCAGAGCTTGTGCCTTAA
>CAZFVO010000105.1:2437-2880 GCA_964522325.1 uncultured archaeon
GCTGAGCTTCTCGTACAGTACTAGATTTCTCCATTTTAGCTAGCTCATCTTTTAGCTTAACGGCCAGCAGCTGCTTAGGAGGATTCTCGTAGATTCTGCCGTCTCGAATATAGAGCACGCGAGTGGCTACTTCAACTAGCTCAGGGTTATGAGTCACGATAAGGAAGGTTTGGCCGTAGACTTCGTTCAGCCACTTAATCAGTGAAACTACCTGTGCAGAAGACTTTAAGTCTAGGTTTCCTGTAGGCTCGTCCATTAGAATTAAGTCGGGGTCTGTGGCTAGAGCCCTAGCGATAGCTACTCTCTGCTGCTGACCGCCCGACATCTGCTTAGGAAACTTATGGGCGTGTTTACCTAGGCCCACGAGCTTCAGTAACTCTAAAGCCTTCTTCTCGGCTTCTTTAACATCGTACAACCTCGAGAGAATCATAGGGAGCAGTACG
>CAZFVO010000106.1:0-2756 GCA_964522325.1 uncultured archaeon
AGAGAATATATTGAAGAAGTTGATTCGGTAAGCGATGCTGAGGTTAAAGACATAGTTGAGGAATGGAAGAGGAGCTTCATATTCTTAGATAACAGGATCAATATGATAAAGCATTATGCGAAAATATATGTTGCCCTGAAGAGGCTCATGAACAAGTATGGGGCAAATTCTATGACAGTATGACAGTAGACTGCGCAGCGCTATCTGATCTAGAATATGTTCCATGCTTTGCATTTTCCTTGCTGATAAACGAAGGAATACCATGTGGTTGTGAAGGAGATTTACCAACGCTCTTCACCTTAGCGTTAATGATGGGTGTTTCAGACAAACCTGCATTAATGGGTAATCTAAATGACAACGTCACACACACTGATATTGAAAACAATATTATTGTCATAAATCACGATGTTGTACCACCATATTTTGCTTGCAGAGATTGCAAATACTACGTTAGAGACTATCATGCAACGGGTAAGGGTGCTACACCTTATACAGAACTCATTGAGGGAATGGACGTCACTTTAGCCGGAATGCACTGGGATATGGACTCACTATGGGCTAGTGAGGCCAAAAGTTGCCTGGACAAAAGACCTCACTTACTGCAGAGTCGGAATTGGAGCTAATGTGGAAAACGCTAGGAGAGTAAGTAAAGAGACTTTCGGGCATCATGTGGTTCTCACATATGGCAATTATATTAGAGAGCTAGAGAAAGCAGCTGAAATTCTTGGATTGGAATTCATTAAACTTTAATTACCTAAACGCATTCCTCTTATTAATGAAATACCTATCTAATTGACCTAGCTAGTCTTATAAATGATCCTAGTCCTGACATGCTCAGAGGCGAGATAGTGTACTATCATTGCTTCGCCCCAATAACGCCTTATAGTTATGGCGATGAGAAAGCTATGCCTCATATAATAACACCTGTGCACCTAGGCGGAAAGCAGGCGTCAGTATACGTAGAGGCGCCTATTGGGGAATCGGTCACTTTAGTTGGGCTGAGGCTCGATGAAAAAGATCTTGACGATCCACACGGCCAAGGTTCTCAGAAACGAATACTCTTTCAAACCATGCTCCACGAAAATAATAGGGAGAGCAAACGTAAAAATGATAGTAAACAAATTCAGATGGAGGTAAGCTAGGACAGAGTCCTCTTTTATAGGGACTGAAGGGAGGAGCTTAAGGAATCGGCTTCATTGCTTGGATTAAACTTGGTCGAGGAAGGTATCGAATGAACTTTCCCATTTTTGACTATTTCTTGTAAAATTTTGTCCTCCTGAATTCTCCAAGACTTCTTCTGATATTATTGAGTGACACCAGTTGAAACTAAATCCAAAACATATTACACTACCTAATATAACTAAGTATTTAGGATGGTTAAATAGAGAAGCTATACGAGTGAAAAATGAAAGTGTTTATAGGTTCACTCAAGAGAAATATTTAACATCTTGGATAATTTTTCTAGATTTCTTTTTCCAGTCAAAGTTCCACGAACGACATCTTCTGTTTTTACGTATTCAAGAGATAAGAAACCTTCGTATCCTAGTTCCTTGAGATTAAGGAGAATTGTTTTCTGGTCCATTATACCCTGACCGAACTCGACAAATGCATAGTCTGTCACTACTCCCATTGGACCCAGTTGGAATCGTGGGAAGGTTAAAACCTGAAATTCGTCCCCTTCAATTTGACGACCTATACGAATACAATCTTTCAAATGAACATGTAAGAGATATGGGGCGATTTTGCGTCCAGCTTCTATCGGATCAACACCTGATGCTAGGAAATTCGCTGGGTCAAAGGTTACACCTATATAAGGGTTGTTAACGTTTTCTAATATTGGAATAATATCTTCAGGTACATTGCCTGGCTCGTTCTCAAATGCGATCTTCACTCCAAAATCTTCTGCCACACGCGAAATATCCCGAATATTTTTAACGATTCTTTGACGTATCGAACTATCTAAATATCTTTTGTGAAGATGGGTAATGAAGGCTCTTAAAATAGAAACTCCGAACTCATTTGCAAATTCTATTTGGCGTTTAACAAAATTCTGATGTTTCTCGATTAATGCATCGCAAACTGCGAAATCGCTAAAGCCCCCTATTACTGCTAGTTTAGTAGTATATGATGACAACACGTCCTTCAATTCGGAACGATTTTTCCTTCCTACGATGTATGGGTAGATATGTGCACCATAATCTATAGAGGCTTCAAAATACTTAAATCCCAAGTCCTCCAGTATCGCTAATGTATCTTCAAGGCTTAATTTCCTAAAAGGGTGTGTACAGATGCACTTTTTCATCATACGCCACACCTGCTTTATCTATTTGATAATTACTACTTTAAAACCTTTGCCAAAAGGCGTGGTAAACGGTATTAGTGCAATCCCCTCATGATAGGAGCCTTAGTTACTTACTTTTATAGTTACTTACTTTTATTTTCCTTAATCTTTTCATCTAAGACTATGACTTTATTTTCGTATCTCGTACGCGGTTGATATACCTTACGTCAGGATAGATTACCAAGAGATGTTAATTAAGTATAGTACCTTATTAAATGCGTTGTTGATAGTAGTATTATTAATTAATAGCGGTGGTAAGTTAGTTGAGAGTTGGAGGGTCAGAAAAAGGTATTATCATGGAGTATAGAGGAAGACTTAAGCCTACGGTGATTTGCTGGAATTTTACTTTACAATATTCCTAAAACGTTCTTTAAACTTGTTTGTTTTTCATTTGTCTGACCTCTCTAATATAGTC
>CAZFVO010000107.1:0-2748 GCA_964522325.1 uncultured archaeon
TCTTCGTAACTCCACCACGGATTCAAATCTCTCAACATTTTTAAATACATGAGAAGTATTATTTCTCACATCTTTATAATCCTTACTACTTGGAACTTTTATTCAAAGTTGTCACTAGTAAATTTGCTAATGCTGTGGTTGTAAACTTCGATAGTCTTCTCGTTATGCCTTGAGTTGGCGCTGAGGTAGCTTTCGTCCCTTTCTTTGAAGTTCTCAACTGCTTTTTTAAGCAAGATCAAGTCGATGAATTCGCTTAGACCTCTGTATCCGCCTCTGTTTGGTGGGGATTTGGGTGTTCTTACTTTTTTATTACTCTGCCATCTTCGACTTCTACAGTAGTTCCGTATATAATATTTGGCAACCAGATAAAAATTTAATTATTTCAAAATCAAGTAAAAATCATCATTTAGGTGGATCTAATTGCCAACTTTCGAAACTACTGTTCAGTACGGGGTAACTGACTAATAGACTCGAACACGACGGGATTACCTCTCTTGTCCTTAAGTAGTCTAACATGTTTACCACTGCAAAAGTACATGAAAAGGCATTGTTTACGCTTAAGTCCTGGATTGCTATTCCTTTGCTCTTATTGAACCAGTACTCACTCAGAATCTATACTTTTGAGAAATTCGATAAGTGAATTTATGAGTATGCTCGAAAACAGTACCAATCCTTCTCCATCGCTGACAATTCCAATTTTTACGTTGTTTACAAATATTATCATAACCTTTTTATCGTCAAATATTAGCAAACCGTAGCAAGGGCTCGTAACCTTTTCTTTAGATTTCGTTGGTAATTCATAGCTCTCGGCAAATTCTATTCTGCGTGCGTCAGAGGACACGATGACCAACCTACACTTAGCGGACCTTAATATATCCTCTATTTCTTTTGAAATGTGTGATAACAGAACTCGTATTTTCTTTTCAGCTGAACTTACGAGCATCTTCAAGATACCAAAAACGGCATCTCCTCTGTAAACCTTAACCTCCTCAATCTCTTCTTCGGTTTCAAGTTTAGGTAGTTCTCTCTTTAAGAGCTCTAAATTATCAGAAACTTTCTTAGACAAAATACTTACAATTTCATCTGTCTTAAGAGCTCTAAACTTTAGAGGTTTGCCGAAAGACTTTACAAGTCCTTTCGATTCGAGAGAACTCATAACATCATAGACTGAAGTCCTCGGTATTCCACTCAGTTCGGAAATCTCTTTAGCGGTTAATTCTCCTTTTGAAAGGAGAGTTAGCAGAGCTTTAGCTTCATACTCGCTTAATCCGAACGATTTGAGTGCTTCGACGAGCTGACTCATTATTTTCTATTTATCAGCGAAAGGCATATATATCCTCTTTTGTCTCTTGAACGACGACAGGGGTGGTGTCATGAAAGGTTTCGTAAATGTGCTACTCGCCTTTATCGTGTCTTTTCTCGTTGTAGCAGTCATGCCAGTGCAGGCATTGAAGTATGAAGAAAAGCCAAACGTAACAGCGTACATTGTGGGCTCAAACCACTTGGATAGAGGAGAACAAAAGACTGTATATGTAACAATATACAACCCAGCGGAAAGAAAGAAAGTCGACTACTTTGACCAAGAAGAAGCTGCTTTCTTCGCTGGAAGAGAAGACATGCTCTTCACAGCGTATAACGTCGAAGTAAAGCTTGAGGGTAATGAATACATTGAAGTTAAGACACCAGCACAAAAAATTCCCGCTTTACCACCTTTACAGCCAGTAAACCTTGCATTCGTTGTTAAAGTCAAGGATGAAGCAAAGGCTGGCAAGTATGAGCTGAAGCTCAAAGTAAAGTTCGATAGGATAGACGATCTTCTTTACCTCGATACGTATTACCCTCAACTCTTTCCAGTTCAGAAAACCGTTCAAGGAGAGAATGAAACGGTCACTTACAAGTATGAGGTTCTTATGGAGAGATACAAGCTCAGATACAAGGAAGAGAGTAGGGACATAACGATTCCGATATACATCGAAGAAAGAGAAGTAAAACTTGAAGTTGTGAACGTCTCAGCCGAGAACATGGTTGGCAAAAGCAAGGGAAAATTAGTCGTTGAGGTGAAAAACGTTGGCGAGAAGACTGCGAAAAATGCTTATCTTGTTTTGGAAACCCCATCTGGCTTTAAAGCTTCTGCTTTAAGTTTATCGCAAGCCCAAACCATGCCTGCGATGCCAGCGATGGCTGTGCCAGCAACACAAATGCAAATGCCTTCTGCAATGTCCATGCTACCATCTATGCCATCAATGCAACCCACTATGCCATCTACAATGCCTTCAGCTCAGCCAGCTTACTACGTTGGAGAGCTAAAACCAGGTGAAACTGCGAAAGCCATATTTTACGTTAGAACGAATGTGAAGGATGAGGGTAACTATACGTTTAAGGTCAAAGCAGTTTACTTAGACGAATACGGTAACATCGCTGAAAGCGATCCAGTTCCGTTTGGAGTTTACGTTTCAAAAGCTCCTGACTTCGTTGTCAAATCTGTCAAAAGCAAAGTGTTCGTAAACGCAAAGGGTGATGTAGTGATAACATTAATCCCGATAATGGATTTAAAGGATGTCAGCGTCTATTTAGCGACGAAGCCTCCACTTTCAGTTTTAAGTTCGGAATACTACTTGGGCGACGTTCAAGCTGGAAAAGAATACACAGCTGTGTTTAAGGTACAAGCCTCAGATGAAGCAAAGCCCGTAACCTATCCAGCGGAGATCAAGCTGAAATACAGAAGCATGGACGAATACTTCTACACTG
>CAZFVO010000108.1:0-2659 GCA_964522325.1 uncultured archaeon
GAGTGATCGGGTTCTTTCTTGATGTTGAAACTCAGCTCCTTCAGATACTCCCAGTTCTCTTTTGCGAATTCCTGAATCTGTCTGAAACTCCATCCTCTCTTAAGTCCATAGAGGATTAAGGCAATAATCAGAAACCTGTTATAACCTCTTCTTCCGACCTTCTTAATCGGTTTCACTAAGGAGGGTGGAAGATCACATAATCTCACAGCCTCATAGATTTCAAGAAGTTCGTGAAGCTCCTCAGGAATCCTCTCAGAGATATTCGATCCATGTTTAAAAATTGGTGAATCACTGGGAGTTGTGTTCCTCTTCATATTGTTTGAGTCTCCTCATTACAGTCCATCTGGAGACATCATAACCCATTTGTCTGAGCTTCCAAGAAATCATCTCATAACTCCATCCCTTAGCTCTAAGGGAAAGGCAGTATTTGATGGGAATCTCCTTCCTTGGTCTTCCTCCCCTCTCGATTATCAAGACTTCAGACATGCCTATTTCCCCTTCCCATTCCTCATCAAAAATTAATGGAAGTGAGGACTTATAGCCACTTTAGTATCTTCACTATCCCGTTCACTGAGAATTTTCTTAAGACAGGCCATTAATTTCTCAGCGGCATCGTTCCAGAAGAACACTTTCACACTTATGGCTTTGCTCTTATTGTAGAATTCAACCGTCAATATCGAATCCTCGAAATCTGGAGTGAAATCAGTTCTCTCATATTCAACCTTTAGTTCCTCCAAGTTCTCAATGTTCAGGTCTATGCTCTCAATAGACTTTGAAGGGTCGTGTATCTCGATACTTACCCATGATTTATATTCATCCTTCTCCTCCAGCTTTTCAGCTACCTTCCAAATTTTCTCTCCCATCTTACCACCTCCTCTCCTCCTTAGCTAAAGGAGGAGCATGAAGGATGAACTTTCGATAAATCCAGTCTCCCAACTCTTCAACACTCCCAGAAAATACCGGAATAAGCTGATCAGCTCTCAGAAAATAATAAGAATGAACCTTCTGTCTCGGATCGAATTCGAAAAGTCTAACCCTGTCATCAACTCTTTTGATGTAAAAAAGGGGAACTCTTAAAGCTCTGGCCACTTTCTTTAACGTTACGGCCTGATAATTCCTGATCTTCAGCTTTCCATTCTTCTCCTCAAAAATCGCAACAATGCGAGGACCAACCTCAAGAACTGTGTCTATGTTGGTTACCACAACTTTATCAGTAAGCCCTTTATATGGCTTGAGTGCTTCCCAGAGAGTATTTTCAATATATTTCCCACAGTGAGGACATTTCATAAGCCCATCATCTCCTCATAAAACTCAAAATCCTCAGAATTCTCATCCTTCCTATTTTCCTCATCCTCTTCTCCAGAACCCTTGAGGAAGTCGATGAAATCGGAAAGTGGAACTTTAACAGCCCAAGGAGTCTTCTTTCTTATTCTAACCTTTCCATATTTCCAGCCAAACCTTTCAGCTAAGGATTTGAGGGAATCGATCGGTAACCCATCCAGAACCTTCAAAACTGCGTTTGTGATAACAACATCTTCCCCTTTCAAAGTAGCCCAAGGAATAAAGTTCTCCCTCAACAGAGCTTCAAACCTGTATCTCAGCTCGGTAGTGTAGGAAACCCCACCCTCTATTTGAACCTCAACCTTAGAGATATGTCTTGAATATCTTTGATTGACATCCTCCAGTAGTCTGCTCCTGATTTCCTCATTCACAAGTTCTTCAACTTCCTCAATCGTTACACCCTGATAGGTTTCATCGATCCAAGAAGGAACCTTCAGACCAGCAAACTCAAAAGCTTCTCTAAGGAGTTGGGTAGAAACTTCCTTCCAATCTCTCTTCAATAACTCAGGGTTTTTGGAAAGCCTTTCGTAAACAAAACTGCCGATAAATCTCAGCTCTGGAAGTCTCGGAACCACTGACTTCTCAAACTCCTTAACCTCTTCTTGGGTAACTCTCTCGGAGTAAGACAGGGGGATGTATTCCCATCTCCTCCTTAAACTGTCATCTAAGGGTAAAGGTGGGTTTGAAGTCATGTAGAACGCTCTTAAGGAGGGAATTTCCTGATAAACTCCTTGAACATGCTTTCCTCTGACAATTCTACTCTCAACGGCAGTCTTAAAGTCCTCCAAAAGTTCTTTATTGTTGAAAATCCCTCCAACTTCGTTAACTATTGCCTGAAATGTTGTTAGGGATCTCATTCTTCCATGCTTAGCTCTGGTTTCGACCTCCCCGACAGAAATCTCCTTGAGAAACTCCTGAGGAGGGTTCCACAGGTATAGGGTTATGAGACCAGCTGTTGTTTTCCCTGTATTGGATTTACCTTGAGCCACCAGATCCGGAAAGTGAACTCCTGTGACTTTCCTTATCTGCTTGATCGCATAACTGAAGGGAGCTAATAGTCCCCACTTTATAACGTGGGTGAATTTCTCTCCCCACTTCTTGAACCATCTCTCCCTTAGCTCACTAAGGAGGAGGAGTGAAGTTCTTAAGTCCTCTTTAGTGAATTCTTCTGGCTCCCATCTTACAGCTTTCAGCTCTCCATCGATAAAGTAGAAACCGGGTTTATCCAGTTCTCGCCTTATCTCTGCTTTCCCATTCCTGAGGAATGCGATCACCAAGGAGGAGAGAGCATCATCAATCAATCTTTTGTGTTTAACGA
>CAZFVO010000109.1:0-2655 GCA_964522325.1 uncultured archaeon
GCCTTACCGTATGCAAGTGTAGAAAGCAAGACTGTGAACGTTTACTTTTACACTCCTCCTGAGTGCGCAGGGGAGACGCTCAGCTTTCAGGTTTACGGAAACTACGTCTCCGTCAGGTTCATAAGCTACGCCGAGAGGGTCAAGGATAAGCCCAAGAAGGAGATGGTTCTTGAAGTGCTGAAGAGCTCAGAAAGAGCCATGACGGCAGTCGAGATTGTCGAGGCGATCTGCGAAAAGTACGGCGCATACAAGATTGAGACGAAACGCAACTTCTACAATGCTGTGAGCTCGATAACAAGGGCTGTCCTTAAGCCCCTGCGCAAAAAAGGGCTCCGTGGGTTTAAGCTTGATGGAAAGTGGGTCTGGTACTTCACAGACGAGCAGTTCGAGAACTTCAGAGAGCATTACATAAGGAGCAGCGAGCTTCTCAGAACGGCAAGGGATCTCGTGAAGAGCGAGAAGGCTGTTCCGCTCAGCACAGAAATAGCTGTAACGCCCGATGAGGCGAAGTATCATTTAAAGAGGGTCGCCAAGTACATTCCCGTGGATATAAGGGTCGAGACGGAAGAGGGAAAAACAGAAGTTCACGTCTCTGTCCCTGAATTTAAAAGGGACTCCTTTATCGACTGGCTCGGCTATGTGATGCCTAAGTCCCAGTCGGGCTTTGGCTACGAGAGTTTCCTCGTTGACCTCGATTCCGACTGGGTTGAGGCGCTGAAATCTGCCATCAAGAAATCTCTGGCGAGGGTGAACATAAAAACGGTGATAGGCAGCTTCTATGAAAAGCTCGTTGCAAGGGTTTTTGAAATCCTTTGCAACTCAGAGGAGCTCAGAAAGAACCCGGATCTGAGCAAATTCGCAATACCCTTCGTTTTCAGGGATGCAAAGGTAACAAATGTCTGGATAGTCACGGAACAGGGCAGAAAGCTTGAGTTCGACGTTCTGATAAGGGGAACATTCTATCCCTTTGATGTCATGGCGGGAGGAAGGCAGTCACTCGACATAATCATGCCCCATCGAGTGCAAGTACAGGACGGTGAAGCCCGAAGATGTTACGGCATTCGATGACAAGATAAGGGCTGCCTTCGGAGAGAGCAGAAACGTTCTTCCGCTGATGATTGGACTCGGCTGGAACAACGAAGCCCTGCACATCGCGAAGCGACTCGGAATAATGACGCTGTACTTCTCGGCAATTGACAGGCTGATAAGCGAGATGATCGGCAGGAGATACGGGCACGAGCAGGAGTGGAAGAAAGTCGAGGATATGCTGAACAGCGGAGAGATCACGCTGAAGGAGCTGAGGGAGAAGCTGAAAAAGGGAAAGTGGAGGTTTGAGTTTGAAGAGCTAATTCGAAGTTGATTACCATCGTCATAAATTCTTTTTTAAAACTTCAACGAGCTTGCCAAGAATGTTTTCCAATTTACTTTGTATACCCTTTTGCTTAATAACCCTACAGGCCTCTCTTGATTTCGATCTTGAGTTGTGAATGCCCAAAACATCTTCAGGATGCGGATCAAAAATCACGGCTATAATTCTTCCACTGTTATCTTTCCCTACAATTACTTTGTCCTCATAAACGCTGTCTCTCGAACTTAGTGTTTTCTCAAGGTAGAGTCTATTTACCCCTTCTTCGTAGTCAATGACTAAAAGCGCTTTATCAATTTGGCCTCTCTTAATAAGAGCCTTTGCCTCTTTAAGAACTCTGTCACGACCATAATATTTCTTATGAGTAAGTTTGCCTCTTATATCAATTCTTTTAAGAATCTCTCTTGCTATACATTCGTTAAGATAACATTCAGCAAGGATTCCTATGTTCATGTCACGACACCGTTCCCTTCTCTGGGATCTGAGAATACTTCTCCACGACCTCCTTCCAGTTCATATTTAGAATATCTTCCACATTTACTAAATTCTCAGCCATTTTCTCAATATCCAGCTCTACTAATCTTGTTGAACCTTCATCGCGACCTCTATAAACGTAGTACGTTTTTAACTCCTTAACCCTGTCCCATAATGCTGAAATAAATATTGGATTGTGAGTAGCTATTACTACCATTACACCCGCTTTTAAAGTCTGAATAATTTCGTCTCTCAGAAGATCGAACATGAATGGGAAAATATGCGCTTCTGGCTCTTCCAGAAGTACTATGAACGAATTTTCAAGTCCGTGTATTTTGACATAGTTTGAAGCTGTGCTGAGAGCAAGGAGGTAATATATTAATCTGAAAACTGAATCTGATACAGACCTAATTTCAATTTCAATATCATGGTCGAATAGGACAAGACTTCCATCTCTTAACACTTTCAGCTCGATTCTTTCATCCAAGTGTTCTCTTAAAGCATTGTTAACCTTTTGTACAATCCCTCTACTCTTCGTGAATTTTGTGGCGTTCCAGCCTAACTCGCTTAAAATATTGTTAGGTGTCGGTTTTGTGTTGTGACCCTTTAGACGCAGGTGAAAACCGCAGTAATAATCGGACACACATTGACCTATGCCTAAACCATATCTATCGAAACCGTAAACTCTCGATTCCATGAGATTTCCTACTTCTGACAGCACCTTACGCAAGTTCGAAGCTGATTGATCTCCCGCTGGTGGGTAACTAAGTAAATCCCAAGGCACTTGTTTCTCATTAATGAATATGGTAAAAGAC
>CAZFVO010000110.1:0-2638 GCA_964522325.1 uncultured archaeon
CTTTTTTGACCTGTTACTCGAACTTGTATATCCGACCACAATACTTATAAACTATCTACAGCGTTGTTCGAGAGAATCTTTATATACTCCCAACCAACTTATCTATTCAACCATTTTTATAATCAAAAATGTTCGAGAAGTCCAACTTTGTCGGAATAACCTATTATATACGTTTAGGATTACTTTAAAGTAAAAATATATGAAATTTCACTTAAATGTGTATTTTGAAAAATCCTTAATTGTGAAAAATTGCTTTGAATTTAAAATCTAATAATTAAATATTCTTATTTTTATTAAAAAACTAAAAATATATAGATAAACTTCTTATCTGTTAAAGACAAAATATAACACGATGAATCTCACGGAATATGGACATTTAATTGTCGATGATTTTGGTGCTATTTTAAAGAAAAAGAAGAAGAGAATACTCATAATTACGGATGACAAAAAGGAAGAAGTACCAATGAAATCTGTTAGAGACGTAATAATTTCTGGTAAGATTTCCATTTCATCAGAACTCATAAAAGATTTGGCAGAATCAGGAATAGACATACTTTTCACAACTCCAACTGGGAAACCAGTTGCAAGAGTAGTGAATGTTAAGGTTGGTGGAACTGCTGAGAACAGATACGAGCAATATAAGAGCTTGGAAGATGCTAGAGGTGTAAAAATTGCAAAATCTGTTATTTTGGGTAAGATCAGAAATCAGATGTCCAACATAAGATACTATTCTAAAAGTAGAAGGATGAACGAGGAGATATCATCAAATCTGTACGACATCTACATGCTAATCAAGGAGAAATATGAACTACTGCAGAATGAAGAGTTCGATGATTTAGATGTTGCCAGAAAGAAAATTCTGGCTTATGAAGGTGAATGTGCAAACTACTATTGGGATGGAATAAGGTTGGCTTTAGATGACTGGAACTTTGAAGGAAGAAACCAGAGAAGTTCAGATCCCGTGAACTTGAGCTTGAACGTCTGTTACAACTTGCTAATGGGTCAGATTTGGAAGTACACGCTTAAATTTGGATTGGATCCATTTTTAGGTTACGTGCATGTGGATAGGCCAGGTAAGTTGTCCTTAGTGTTCGATTTGATGGAACCGTTTAGGCCTATGGTTGACAGATTTGCCATAAGTTTCTTAAAAAAGCTTACGCCAGCTTACTTTGCCGAAAAAACAAAGGGAACGACAATAGCTATGCTAAAAAATCAGTTCTTTTCAGATTTCATGCAGAACAGAATAGAGTACAAAGGTAGAAAGATGCAGATGGAAACTGTCATGTTCTATTATCTGCAGGAGTTTGTTTCTTTCTTGAGGGGTAACAAAGATTCTATCACAATGCCTTACATGCCGTGGTGATATTATGTATTACCTCGATTTGGTTGAAATCAAAAGGCTTACAAGAGATTTACTGCCAAGGGCAAGAGATCATCAGATCGATGAAAGGTTAAGGGGATGGAACTGGTTTGACAGTCCGATAAGACCCTATTCATCTGAACTGTTGTTGCCAGTCTGGGATATAGCGTGTTCCATATGCCCGACGAGGAGGGATGCTTGGATAAGGCATAAGGTGTTGAAAAAGTCCGTGCCTACTACAGTTTATCAGGCCAAAGGATTTATAGTGCATAAACTCATCTCCTCGATGTTTTTAAAGGCTAAGAAGCTTGTTTATCTTGGTTACGAGGATTTGAGAGACGAGCTAATAAGAAGTTCTGAAGAAACACTGAAAAAGGAGATTGCTGAAATGGGGAAGAATGTAGAGCTAGGCGATAGGGATGTTAACGAATTGATGGAATTTTGCAGGCAAATTGCAAAATGGCAGGCTACAAGAATTGAAAGTAAGGTTTTGGAGGTTAAAGCTAAGTATCCTTTCTTGAATGAGGAGAGCTTAGTTCAGCTATCTTTTCCAATGGCAACCGAAGTTGTTGTTGACGGTAGTTTATTGGGATTAAGTAAGTATCTTAGAGCTGATGCTGCTTGGATGCTCGGAGGTATAATCTTCGATATCAAGTTGGGTAGGAAGGAGGAGTGGCATAGATTGCAGGTTGCTGGTTACGCTTTGGCTTTTGAAAGCGTGTTTGAAAGGCCAGTGGACATAGGCTGTACGATTTACGTGTCAAAGGTTGGAAACAGCATAAGGATAGACAGGGATTTCTACATTATAAGCGATTACCTCAGGTCAAGCTTCTTGGAGAAGAGAGACGAACTTCAGATGATGCTTCTTAAGGATGATGAGCCGGATGTTGCAAGTAGCTGTCCCAAACAATGTGTTTTCAGGAGTTATTGCTTTGGGTGATCGGTATGAAGGTGTTGGTTGTTTACGATATAACGAATGACAGTTTGAGAAATAAGATTGCTGACATACTCAAGGATTTTGGCTTGGTTAGGATTCAGAAGAGCGCTTTTATAGGGTATTTGACTAGTGAAGAGAGGAAGGATTTGGAGAAGATTCTGGCAAGGAAGAATTTAGAGGGAAATGACAGAATAGATATATTTCCGATTTGCGATAGAGATCTGAAGTTCCATTCACGTATAAGGCATGATGGAGTTTTCTATGGTGAGAAGTGGGATTAGACTCGGGGTTAGAGATGTCGAGGAGTTCCTGTTCTGTCCGATGGTTTTCTACTTTTCAGT
>CAZFVO010000111.1:0-2637 GCA_964522325.1 uncultured archaeon
TGATAGTTCTGAGTGGACCTAGTGCGGGTGATCCAAAGGGATTGTTAGAAATCGTCAAAGGGGCTATGGAAGCTGGTGCTAGTGGCGTCATAATGGGCAGGAATATCTGGGGCTATAAAGATCCTACAAAGATCGTCCAGGCAGTAGCGTCAATAGTTCATGAGAATCTAAGCGTTGAAGAGGCCTTAAAAATGCTTAAGTAATCAATTAAGCATGAATGTGAGGTATGATCAAGAAAATCAATCTCATAATCTATTCAGTTTACTTCGACTTAAATTAGAAAAGCCTCTTGCTATTACATATCCAGTAGTATTAACAACATTATCAACAACATTGAGCTGAGTGCAGAAAGATAAGCATAATAATCATCGCTAAAAACTTCTTATGACTAGCTCCATTTTCTAAAAGGCCTAGTACTTCAACATAGCCCTAAACATACGAGGAGAGTCAAGTCAAAACGAATTGAACACGGAACTATACCCCAAGCCGAGTCGAGTATAGAATAGTATGAATATAGAACAGTATAAATCATGAACTATGAAATAGTATTATATTGAAGATGGGCGGAAAAGTAAGGGACTGATGAAGGAAAGAGACCGCTTTTAGATCGCTAGTTCTCATTTATCTTAGATTATAAGGCATACTCTGTGCCCGTACCTATAGCTCCATCGTTAAAAACACGAGCAGTAATTCAGCTGACTTCCTCTGAGTACATCCACAGGGCATCGCAAATCAGCTCATCGATGTCTCCATGAACTTAGCTATTGAAATATCCGGATACTTGGCGAAGTATTTAACGTGCCAGTAAGTATTAAATACCCTAGGAAAGAAAAAGGATCTAATGATGTTATCCCTCCTGTGGTTAACGAGCTCATCGCGATAATATATCGATGGGAGACAGCCGAAGGTCTCGAGAAGAATCAACAACGCAAGGGAGAATATTCGTCAGCTTCAGGTTTGATCGTTAAATTAGCAATAAATTGCCGCCGCTTAGAAAGAGACAAAAGACTCATAGCTGGTAAAAAGCTCTAAGGAAAGGAAATATAATTAGGCTTATCAACGGATGTAGCGTGAGGTAGTTATTGATGAGTATGTTAGGATCAGGCTTCAGCGAAGGTAAGATCTCTAATCTTGGATGGAATATATAGGAATTGTTTTCGGTCTAAGAATGATGTAGTCGAGGTCTATGAGTGCAGAGACCCCCAGAGAAAGCTCCTAGAATTCCTGTTCTATTCCGTCCCCTTTTGAGAGGCCATAAGATCAAGCTAACGAGATCCTCGATAAAATCCGAGGTTTAATCGATGTCATAAAGGGGAGAGGATTACTGATGAGGAGAGTATAAGGGTCTCAGGGGTTTCTTCCGAGGCATTTTAGCTAGGCTGATCGAGGAGTCGAAGCTAGTTGGGGGAGAAGACGTTTGGTAGGCTTTAGAACGTCTAGATCCAAGCTTATGATCTTTGAGTGTTTGAAGAGGCGAGGGCTAGATAATTGTCTGTGAATATGAGTTTGAGAGACCAGATCCTAAGAACCCTTCCTACTCATTAGTAGAAGTGGATATTTACGGCTGGATTCCCAAGGAGTTTTGGAGCGAGGTTAGAGACCATAGGCTTTCGTTGAGGAAGAATCTTAAGACAGGTAAGTTTGAGCTGTATAGGCATTATTACGCCGACGACTACGATGAAGTGATTTTCACGGGTTCTCTTGAAGAATGCTTAAGGAAGGCCGAGGAAGAATGGAAAAGATTCCATTATGGTTGGGCTGGGGTTGTGCCAGAGTTCAAGCCTTGTAGGCATAGGACACCAGACATAAGCTCCCTATGTCCTAAGCGGAGTGCCGTTAGAGGGGGTTTAAGGGTTGATTAAATATGGGCTTCAGATGTTTTCCATGGGGATGATCGACTTTAGGAAGATCGCAGAGGAAGTGGATGAGACCATAAAGATCTTAGAGATGGAAGAGATTCCTAAATGTCTTAGGAGATGTAAGAAGATCGCCGCCGAGCTTCGGAAGAGCAGGGTGGTTGGCGAGGCTTTGGCTGGACTCATAGAGCCGTTTATTATCCATGCGGACGAGTATAAGCTTAATGAGAAGACCTTCGCTGAGGATTTGAAAGAACATCTTGGAATGGTGAGATATGCGTTGATATAGATACTAGAGGAAGAGGAAAGACGGTAGCGGGTAAGCGGTAGGAAAAAGGGTTTATGGGATTTTGTGGAGCAGGTTTTTTCTGAGGGGTTGAGGAAGGGGGTAGAATTGGAATATAGAAAGATGGAAACAACGTATTCTTCTCCCCTTCTATGAAGAGAGAAGCGAAAGTGGGACTGAAAGCTGGTTTTGGGAGGTCTAGGCCTATTGACGTGAAAACGCTTTCAGAACCGCCTCGTAGAAGTTTATGGAGCAGAAATTTCGGGGTTTTATGAGAGCTTATCCCATTTATTTTGGAAAATCAGGTTTTCTAGAGCTTATGGGGATGTTCTGTCTCCTTTCAAAAAATGGTGGGAAGATTTGAGGATTAAGGGAATCACCGAAATTCTGCCTCTAAGAGGCTTCAAAACCGTCTACTCTTCAGTGCCGAACAATAAGCGCGGATAGATTCCCATGCTCATCATCTCCTCTAGAAGCAGGTAGAAGGCGTATGGG
>CAZFVO010000112.1:0-2609 GCA_964522325.1 uncultured archaeon
TAAAAACCTATACTATAATAATGCAAAATTTTAAAATGTTTGATCAAAGCGAAATTTGTTCCACTTCGATTATAATCAAGCTTTTTTAATGTAATAAACTGCTTGCCAAAATACTAAAAATTGAAGTTTGCAAGACAACTAAAAAGCGGACCCGGCGGGATTTGAACCCGCGATCTGCAGCTTAGGAGGCTGCCGCCTTATCCATGCTAGGCTACGGGTCCTCAGGATTTTCTGAAATTCCACGAAATATAAATCTTCCGCCTATATTTTTTGACGCTTCGATTTTATCGGAATTCTCCTCGTATATCCACAGTTTAGGCAGGTTATTCTAACAACGCCCTTGCCAATCCTAACCCTGATCTTGTCGCTTCTGTAGGGATAGTGGCATTTCTTACAGAATCTGTATTTCCTCTTTTTCAGTCTGATTCTGTATTTGAGGGAGATTTTTCTAACGAGTTCGATGTATCTCCGAGCTAATTCATAATCTATGAACTTCACTTTATCTGCCCTATCGAGGAGATAATCAATTCTCTCTGCGGCGATCTTTTTTTCGAGCTTTTTTTCCCTTTTTATAGGCATGCTAATCAATTTATCTAAGAGAAGATATAACCTTTTTTGAGCGATAAACTTAAATTCATATCCTTCTACATAGCTTTGGGGCTCGTGGTCTAGGGGTTATGACGCTGCCCTTACGAGGCAGTGATCCCCGGTTCGAATCCGGGCGAGCCCATAGCCCCGTGGGGTAGAGGTCAATCCTGCCGGACTCTGGATCCGGCGACGCCGGTTCGAATCCGGCCGGGGCTATGGTTTATTTATGTGTGTTCATACTTTACAAAATAATGATACACCGCGGAAAGAGTGGCGGCAAGCATCGGTGTGAGAAAGAAACCCGTCACGCCCGCAACAATACCCCCCCCAATAAAGGATAACAGCAAAAGCAAGGGATGTATCTTCGAGGTGTATCCTACAAACTGCGGTCTCAGAACAAGTTCGGGAATTATGTAAAAGAAAACCGCCCCGATTACAGTGAACCATAGGGCTTTAATTGGATCAACAAGATATAGATAAAAGGCAACCGGAAGTATAACCATCCATTCTGCAAAAACAGGTATAAGAGCCGCAAGGAACATCAACCCACTTAGGAGGGATGCATAGGGAACTCCGAAAATGAGAAAATAAGGTATGCTCGCAAGTCCGATTAACAGGGCGGCGATAAAGTTTCCAAACCATAAGCCGGTAAGGGTTCTGTCTATTTCATTAAAAAAGTTCTTCAGCTCCTCACTTTTCCAGAGGTTAATTACTTTCTCGGCAACCTTTCTCCCATCAACGATAATGTAAAAACAGACTACAACAGATATTGCGAAATTCATGATGAAGAATATAAATCTTGTTGTAATTTTTACAGCTAAATCTCCTATTTTGCTGCTTATAAAAGTAATCGCCTGATTGATCAGCGTGGAAATTAGCTTACTTGAGCCGGCGTATTTGTTCAGCAGATCGATTATATCGTAATTGCTCAGGATAAATACGAGTTGCGTAATGCCCTGAAAGATCCCATAGAAAAAGAAAAAGAAGATCGGAACCGCAATTATAACCGTAGAAATAAAGGCTGAAAAAGGATCTCTCAACCTTACCCTTAGCTTTTCATGAATCGGTTTTGCAACGTATGCAAAAGCTATCCCCATTACGATTCCGTCAAGGAGTGGAGAGATTAGATAGAGGAAAAGAATAAAAACCGCGATTATAATGGCGAGCCTAAGTTTTTCCATAAGAGTCTTTAAGGTGATTAACATATAATAGCGTTTTCCTGATAATCCCAGATATGTGGTGGATTTCGTATCTTGTTAAACCAGCCCTTCCAAAAGCCCTCTTTAAGAGTAGCTTAGACTTCTTAATCCTGTGTCTCGGATACCAGATCGAGTGCATCAATTCTTCAAAATAGTTCACGAGAATCTCAACATCCCTTTGAGTTGCCGTTTCCTCTCCTACCATCTCGATGTCTGAGAGTTCGTAAAGTATGACGGCGGCTGCATGGCTGACGTTCATCACCGGATAATCCTCACTCGTCGGAATACTCACGATAACGTCGCAGAGTTTTAGCTCCCTATCAAAGAGACCGAAGTCCTCTCTACCGAACAGAATTGCCGTATTCTCCCTTACGATTGATTTAAGCTCCTTCGGTGTTATTGATTTCCTCACGTATCTGCCCAAGCTCTTGCTCCGAACGCCAGTTGTTCCAACGACTAAGCTCTTTTCTTTTAAATATTCTTCGAGACTATCGATTGTTTCAGCGTTTTTGAGAATATCGACGGCGTGTGCCGCCGTCACATAACTCTCCCTTCTCAGATCGCACTTGTAGAGAACGAGTTTATTAAAACCGAAATTTTTCATGACCCTCGCTATAAAACCTATGTTTTCGGGGATCTTGAGATCCACCAAAACTATATCAATCATAGAAACATTTTTGCGATTTTGTAAGCCATCTTTATATGTTCTTTGGCATTCCTAACGGGCTCGTCATGCCCGGGATACATTACATCAACATCAAATTTCGTGAGCTTCTCCAAGGATCTCACAAGTTGATTGGCATCTCCGCCGGGGAAATCAAC
>CAZFVO010000113.1:0-2596 GCA_964522325.1 uncultured archaeon
CGGGTCGCGGGCTCGACAGGCCCGCATGATAGGCCGGGCTACACCACCCGGGCTTGATCGCATTAAGTTTTTGAGGTTTTTAAAACTTTTGCAGATATGGAGCAGTGACAAGAATTAATTATAAAATCTTATTAATTAATAAAAATTATAAAACAATTTTGAAAACACAACTTCAAGTCTTGATGGCAAGCTTGATGTCTTCTGCCTTAACAGTTTTTCTTCCGGCGTGTTTTGCAATTTCTACTGCCTTCTTTGCAACCTTTAAAGCCCACTCCTCCATTATCTCAGCTAAAACCTCTCTTGCCTCTTCACTAACCCTTTCAGCTCCAGCCTTTCTCATCAACCTGTCGATAGGTGCAATGGGTAGTTCAGCCACCTACATCACCTCCTTTCTTAGTTAAATTAAGTTATTGGGTATATATATAGTTTTCGTCATAAACTTTGTTTGGAATTTTTGATTGACTGATAGAAGTTCATTGCTACTTAGTAATGTTAAAGCAATCATTTAAGACTAAAATTCAAATTGTACTCACATGAGGTTAAAGAACTTTTATCAGAAAGAGTAGAAAGAGTTAAATAAGTCTGTTTGAGCCATGCTCACGATGTTCAAGTGTGTTCAGTATAGTTGGCAAGAAGTCTACGAACTTTGCAAGGAACTTGCCAGGAAGATTAAAGAGTCTGGATTCAAGCCGGATGCAATAGTTGCTATTGCAAGAGGTGGATGGGTTCCAGCAAGAATTTTAGCGGACTTTCTCCTTGTTAGAGAGCTCTACAGTGTTAAAGCTGAGCACTGGGGTATCGTTGCAACGGTAACGGGTAAGGCTAAGATCACACAACCGCTCATGGTCGATTTGACTGGGAAGAATGTTTTGGTTGTGGATGATGTTGCAGATACTGGTGAAACTGTAGAAATCGTTGCAAAGCATGTAAGAGAAAAGAACGCCAAAGAGGTAAAAACTGCTGTGATCGACTTCAAGCATACTTCAAAGTTTGTCCCAGATTATTATGCGAGAGAGATGGAGAGATGGGCATGGATCGTTTATCCTTGGAGCATTTACGAAGATGTCAAGGATCTCATAGCAAAGCTTGAGGAAAAGGGAAGTGCAGAAGAAATTGCTAGGAAGTTAGAAGAGAGATTTAACTTAAAGGTTGATCCTTCAATTGTTGAAGATGTTTTGAAGAATTGCTGATTTCACAAACGTCATATATTTTGAAGCTTTTGTATGGATATGCAGATTGATGAGCTTAGGAGGTTGATTGAAGTAGCTTCTGGTAAGAAGAAGGCGGATTTAGTTATAAAAAATGTAGAAATCGTGAACGTTTTAACTGAGGAGTTTATTAAGGCTGATATAGCGATTTGTGGTGACAAGATAGCAGGAATTGGTAATTACGACGGAATCAAGGAGATAGATGCAAATGGACTTTATGCCGTCCCTGGTTTAATCGATGGACATACGCATCTGGAGATGTCGATGTTAAGCATTACTGAATTTGCAAGATTGGTTGTGCCAAGAGGAAATACGTCTGTAGTTGCCGATCCTCACGAGATTGCGAACGTCTTGGGTAAGGATGGAATAAAGGTTCTAATTGAGGAGGCTAAGACCACTCCGCTCAAGGTGTTCTTCGAAGTACCTTCCTGCGTTCCATCTTCACCACTAGAAACACCTGGAGCAGTTATAACGGCTGATGACGTTGCTGAAATATTGGAATGGGAAAACGTGATAGGTTTGGCAGAGGTAATGAATTATCCTGGTGTTGTAAATTGCAATGAAGATGTTTTGAAGAAGGTCGCAGTTGCAAAGGCTAAGGGGAAAATCGTAGATGGGCACTGTCCGATGCTTAGAGGTAATGATCTTAATGCATACATTTCAGCCGGAATTGGATCAGATCACGAGTGCATAGATGAGGATGAAGCTATGGAGAAGCTGAGGTTGGGAATGAGAGTTATGATCAGAGAGGGCTCAGTTGCAAGGAATTTAGAATCTCTTCTAAGTGTTGCAAAGCTTGGAAACCGCTGGACTATGCTTGTAACGGATGGAGACAGGACTGTCAGGGATTTGATGGAGAAAGGATATTTAGATTACTGCTACAGGAGAGCTGTTGAAGAAGGTGTAGATCCGATAAAGGCTTTACAGATGTGTACTATCAATCCAGCTGAGTATTTTGGAATAAACGCTGGTCTAATTGCTCCTTCAAGGATTGCAGATGTTGTTTTGCTAAGAAACTTGGAGAGATTTGAGGTTGAGAGGGTTATAGCGAATGGTGAGGTTGTTAGCGAAATTAGGAGGACTTACTCTTATCCAGATTTCGTTAAGAGCAGTATCAAGCTCAAAAAGCCGATAACTCCAGAGGACATCAAGATCGAGGGTAAGGGTATTGCAAGGATCATCAGGGTGATAGAAGGTGAAATAGTCACAGGAGAGGACAGAGAATACGTAGAGGGAGTTGATGTAGATAGGGATATACTTAAAATTGTAGTTGTAGAGAGGCACAAAGCTACAGGAAACATCGGAAAAGCGTATATCAGGGGATTTGGACTTAAGAGAGGGGCAATTGCCCAGAGTATAGCGCATGACGCACATAACATCGTTGCAGT
>CAZFVO010000114.1:0-2594 GCA_964522325.1 uncultured archaeon
TATCGCTATATCGAGGGAAGACATCGATCGCATCTAAAAAACGGTGATAAGTAGGTTAAAAAAATTTATTTTCTCTTTTATAAGGATGTCGGAAATCTTTAATCTTCTAGCCATGTATTTTATATTTTATCTTTTTCTTCTCAAACTCACCAGGAGCCATCCTGTGGAGTAAATCTGCAATTTTTTGTCTTAATTCGACTACAAAGTCCATAACAAGTCTTAACTCGTTTCTTCCAATTTCCTCATTGGGAAAAAGAATCTTTGCAAGACCAGATGCAACCCTGTAAATTCCTATTTCATCTCTTATGGTAACATTTTCCAGTTCGATCATTGACCTGATTAAAGGAGCGAAGTCTAGTTTTCTTAATTCATGAAGTATCTCAGAAAAATAATCTACCGAGAACCCATAATTCTTAGAAAGATGTATTTCACTCTTCTTTATCTTCGGAATCTCCCATCCTGGGATTACTCCATGAACTCTGTCGATGAAAGCTGTGTCATTTCTCATAAATTCTGGTAAAGCATAGTTAATATCTTCAATAGGTACATAACCAGAAACATCAATATTACCCATGAAAACTAAAGAACATAAAGAAGTTGCCTTCTTAGGACCCCTTTCGAAGTGACCATCAACCATGTAATCCTTTAATTTTCCCATCATCTCATCTGGATTTGGAAATCTTATCTTGGCAACTTCATCGAAAACTATACAATCTTTCAAGCCAATCTCTCCAACAGTTTTCCTAGCAATGTTGTAAAAGAGCTGAGCTGGAGTAACAACACCACCAGCTATTATCCTTGTGTAAAATGAAATGTTTCTGTAGAAGTAGGTTTTTCCGGTAGCTCTTGGACCAAACTCCATCATGTTGATGTTGTTTTCAACCAAAGGGGCAAATCTGCTTACCAAAATCAGCTTTTGTCTTTCCGTATAAACTTCGGGATTTAATCAACAGTGTTTATCAAAACATCCATCCACTCTCCCAGCGTAAAATATTGCCTATTTTCAATGAACTCCTTCAAATCAACATTATTAACATGGAACGGCTTAAAATCTTCAACCATAACAGGTAATGTGATGGGTTTCCCCTTTTCATTTAATATCGGCTCAGATTGCGTAAGTGTTGCTAACCCCCAAATTCCCGTTGATAAAAGTTGTTCATGTTTATCTACAACAGAATCTTTAATTCTGGCATTCCTAAGATTTAAACTTGGAATGACTGCTTTTCTTATACCATACCTTTCATCAACTTCGACTTTAATCTCATCAATTATTTTACATGAATACCCTCTAAAAATCCTATCGAGAATTCTATCTTTGTCTTTCGGTTCAGGATAAAGTGT
The DNA here is from genome assembly GCA_964522325.1 of uncultured archaeon. Taxonomy (GTDB): domain Archaea; phylum Halobacteriota; class Archaeoglobi; order Archaeoglobales; family Archaeoglobaceae; genus Archaeoglobus_B. The sequence continues at coordinate 1,342 of CAZFVO010000114.1, forward strand.
GTTGACCATTTGGATTATTTTCATAAGCTTCTTGTTGAAGGTCTTCTCATCGCTTTCCTCAGAAATTTTTGTGAGTAAGTGTTCAGCAACAAATTTTGGAACTCTTTTAATATCTTGCCTGTTAGAGAGTCCCTTATCTACAACGTAACCTTCAAAGTAATATCTCGATTTTGCATTAAGCTCTTCCTGACTTGTCATTTGATTCACCTTTTTTCAATTTGCCCCTTCATCCCAACAACTCTTCTAACTCATCATCCAACAAGCCTTTAGGTTTCTTAACTCTTTTCTTCTCCTTAACGAAAAGTTTTCTTGATTCTTTAAATCCTACATTCTTTGAGGAAAAGTTTATTTCTAACTCGTATTCTCCAGCTTTTAGCTTCGGAACTGAGAATTTAAAAGAAACTGAATCATTCGGTTTGATTTCTTTTATCGTCTTAGTTAGAAGCGATTTTGATTTCAGTTTGACCTCTAATTTAGCATCTTTTAATTGTTTATCGGTGTTGTTTTGAAGTGAGATTGTAAGTTCCTCTCGTTTATCTTCATGAATCAGTAGTGGTTCTACTTTTATTTCGATATCCTCCTTAGGTAAAATAATTGGTTGTTCCTCCTCACTCTCTTCCTCCTCTTCTAGAATCTCACCTTCTTTTAGAATCATTAAGCACTTTCTAATTTCCTTTAACTCCTCATCTGTTATCCCATAGAGTTCGGCAACAGTTTTATCAATTTCTTCCTCAATTTTCTTCAAATCCTCCTCTTTTAAATCTTCTCGGTTTTCTTCATAGATTTTCTTTGCTATTTCGTGGGCTTTTTGAGAGAGTTGGGAAAGTTTTTGGTGGAGTGAATTATTTGGATTGTATTTTGGGATTTTAATTTTATTTAGAATATGTGTGGAAATTGCGGTTTCTATGACATAAGATGCTACTAACAACTCAGCAGGTGATGAGTTGAGAATTCCAGAAACATAATATGCTTCGTCTTTATTATCTAAAGGAATTAACATTAGTTTTTCGTTCGGAATAATTGGTTTCTTACCCACAAATTTATCATTTACTGGTTCTAAGACAGCAGTTGAAAATTCCGCTTTTCCAGAGATCTTTCCAGCAACGTATTTCCAAACAACTTTGTAAGGATAAAATGTATAATCGCCAATATCATATACTGCATAGAAAGGATTTTCTTTACCCCAAAGTTTGTGTATTGATCTATTTTCCAAATCTTTTTTGAAGTTCAAAAAATACTGATAAGTTTTTGGA
>CAZFVO010000115.1:0-2587 GCA_964522325.1 uncultured archaeon
CCACCTTTTTTCATACTTGAAACATGCAAGGCATCTGAAGGTTTTAAATTATACCTCAGCATAAACTCTTTCATGTTCTCATAGTCTTCCGAGTCAAGAGAAATGATGTTGACAAGATCCATGAATCCGTCAAGAAAGTCAAAAATCTCATTAAGATCTACGCTATACTTCTTCCTTAGAATCCAGACAACTTCATTCAAAAAGATTTCATCGTCTTCAGCGTATTTAAAGCATATTACATAACAAGCGTCCAAGAACACCTTCATTCAAATTCGTCCTGAATAACAACGAACCAAGAATGGATACAAAGTCTTTTTTCTCATATAAGTGGAAAGCTGAAAGTGCAAGGAAAACAAAACCCCAAAATTATATCTGCTATTTAAAAAATATGCCAAGTGCTGGCCTACCCAAGACTTGCGACAATTATTCCCATTCCGATCTAGATAGCCCAAGCTTCTCCAAATCCATTCCTCTCTACTTCCAAACATTATAAATTTGCTTATATGCCTTTTTCAACTATAAAAATTAATTTTCAATGAGTAAAGATAAAACTTAAATATACTCTACCGAATTGAATTGTATGAAATTAATAACAAACCCAAGCGAATTCTTTGAGGAATTAAAGCAGAGAGATGTGAAAATGAAGAAACCCATTTTACTCGATAATAATATAAGCAATCGTGTGGAATTTAAAGAGATGAAAACGCTTGAAGAGATTAAGAGGATATTAGCGGAGCATAAGGAGGAATTGAAGAGGTTGTTTGGCGTTAAGGAAATAGGAATTTTTGGTTCTTACGTGAGGGACGAGCAAACAGAATTTAGCGATGTGGATATTTTAGTAGATTTCGAGAGGGAGATTGGATGGGAAATAGTCGATCTAAAGGATTATCTCGAAAGATTACTTGGCGTAAAGGTAGATTTAGTTTCTAAAAGAGGCATTGTTAGGAGACCCTTGCTTTGGGATTACGTGAAAAAGGAGGTCGTTTATGTCTAAGAGAGACGTCAAATTATTTCTTTACGATATCATAGAGTGCATTGAGAAAATCGAAAGGTACACGAAGAATTTGAACTTCGAGGATTTCATTAAAAACGATATGGTCGTAGATGCTGTTATTAGGAATCTCGAAATAATTGGTGAAGCTGTAAAAAACATTCCTCCAAAAGTTCGCTCTAAGTATCCAGAAGTCCCGTGGAGACAAATCGCCGGTTTTAGAGACATCGTAATACATCATTATTTCGGCGTCGATCTAAACATCGTTTGGACAGTCGTCACAAAACACCTTAAAGAACTCAAACCGAAAATTGAAAGAATTCTCAAAAACCTCTAAACTTCATCTCGATAAAAAGTATTCAGCAATTTTAGGAGTTACATAAGCTTCAACGAATGCTGATATTAAGCCGTTGGCGATGATGTTAACAAGAGTTGTAGAACCAAACAGGAATGCCCCCAAGAGAAGAAGAAAAATCATTTTTGGATTATTTTTACATAAGTAGAAGAAATCTAAACGAATAAACTCATAAAAACGATTAATATTACTAAGATTCTGGTTGGTGTAAAGATAAATAATATTGACATAAGCAATGATATAACCCATAAAGTAAAGAATTACAGAAACGAAGAGAAGGGTTGCTAAGCTTTTTTTCAATTTTCTCAATTCTTTTCATTAAATGAAAACAAGAGCTGAATAACAATGAACCAAGAATGGCTATTGCAAGAGGGGTTACAAAATCCTTTTTCTCATATAAGAGAAAGGCCGAAAGCGTAAGGAAAACAAAACCCCAAGTTATACCCACCATTTTAAAAAATTTTGAGGAAATCATTCTAAACACCTTAGAAAAGTTACAGCGAAGCTATGCTAAGTGCCGCACCTGCCCAAGGATTCCAGAAACCTGCGACAGTTCCCGCTGCACCTAAAGATATAGAGACCCAGCCCCATTCCAATCCTAGATGGCCTGTCTGTACAAGCACGGAAATTATCTCTCCACCAACAGCCAAAGGCATCACAGCCATTCCCACCAGTAATAGTATTGTAGCTATAGCCAAGCTTCTCCAAATCCACTCCTCTCTACTCGCATAGGCATGCATATTATCCCCTCCTCACTCTTGCATCTTTCTTAATAATTTTTGTCGTTCTACTATATAAATTTATAAAAACTTATTTTCAATTAAGTGGTAGTAGATCTTAATTTAATTTATTTCTTTTAACCGTTTTACTGCTTTATCAAACTCTTCGATCAGGTAATAGGCTTCAATTCCAGCTTTCTTGGCATTTCTTGCCATTACTTTGTCATTCGTAATCAAGATTGAATTTGTCAACTTGGCTGTGGCTATAAAATACCCATCAACAGCTCTCGATCCAGTACTCTTACAAACTTTGAGGACGAAATCAAATATTTCATCTTCTCTAATTAAATTGAAGTTCTCAGTAATAAAATTGTAGCCAAGATTTGCCAGCTTGACGTCAAATCTAACGAGAACACCTAAAATTTCTACTAAAATCAATTTCGGGCAGTATACAGATTTACCCCCTTGCCAGCTTCAATAACTCTTTTGATTTCTCATATCTCTCAGCGTATCTTTTCGTGA
>CAZFVO010000116.1:0-2584 GCA_964522325.1 uncultured archaeon
GATAGTTAAGTGTGTCACCGAAAGAGAGTATGGAGTTATTGGAACTACTGCAAGGATTGATGAAGCTGTTCAAGCTTATGAGGAACTTGTTGATGCAATACTCGAGGTTGCTGAAATCGAAACAACTGTTAGGAGGTTGATCGAGGAGATTGACAGGGTTAAGAGGAGAGTAAACGCTTTGGAGTATAGAATAATTCCTGGAATGGAGGAAACGGCAAGATTCATCTCCTTCAAGCTTGAGGAGATGGACAGAGAGAATATAATAAGGTTGAAGAAGCTTAAGACTAAGAAGGCCAAGCGTGGTGGCTAGAGGTACATAGCATCCAAATCTTTTTTCTTTTCAAATTCATAGTTCACGCTCCAAATTATATAGAGTTTACATTTGAAGATCTCTCTCAAAGCTTTAATAAGCTCCGATTTTGTAAGTTCCTCCAAATATAGAGGTACTTGAAATTCAATCTGCTTAACGTTTTCAGCATTAGGAATCATCCTAAATTCTGCGTTTCTAAACAAGAGATCCATCTTCCACTTATGTATTAATGCCCTCTTTTTCTCCCTTGGTAAGGAATGAAGAGCTTTGTAATGTTCATCACTCAAAACGACACCGCTAATAACTAAGACCACATCTCTACCCTTCAGCTTAACTATGTCACTCATCTGCTTCGAATTTGGTGGAAATTCAACTAAGAAGTGCCACTCCGCATTCTCATCTGGAACCTCAGCCTTAAGTATACCTTCTTCGATAAGCCAACTTTTGACGACATCCTTCATGGAAAAAATTCTATCTTACGCTTAAATATTTATCTACAAACTTAAAAATAAAAATCATTAAAAAATAAATGCTAAGTCTAATATATCACATTCTAGATTTGTCTTGGTATGGAAAGAATTGAAAGTTTGGCTGACCAGATAGTGTCACAGTTTAAGAGCTTAGGCTACGAAATCGATAGAGAGGAGGTAGTTAAAAGATTGAGACTCCTCATACTTGAATTTAAAGTCCCTGAAAATGAGGCCGTAAGAACTGTAAGAAACTGGATAATAAAAGAGTATGAAATTCCAAGAGAAAAGGTTATAGCTGAATCTCCATTGGTGAAGATAAAGGATATAACAAAACCGGGACAGTGGGTAAGCTTGAAGGCCAAGGTCGTTCAGATATGGGACTCTTCAAGCCCAAGCGTTTCTCAGGTTGGACTAATAGGTGATGAGACTGGTATAATAAAGTTTGTGATCTGGGCAAAGTCTAGTAAAGGAGAGGTTGAGGAGGGAAAGAGTTACTTATTCAAGAATGTCGTGACTGACAGCTTTCAGGGGAGGATGCAGATAAACGTAGGTAGAACAAGTGAGATTATAGAAATAGATGAGGACATATCTTTACCACCAAGAGAGATAGAGGTTGTTGGAGCCTTGGTTGCAATACAGCAGAACAGTGGTCTTATTCAGAGATGTGAGAAGTGTCACAGAGTTATGACCAAAGGAATTTGCCCAATACACGGTAAGGTAAGAAGTTACGATGACCTTAGAGTTAAGGGTGTTTTGGATGATGGAGAGAACTTCTATGAGATAATACTCAATGAGGATAACATAAAGGAGTTAACTGGTATGGACTTGGAAAAGGCTAAGAGAGTAGCTTCTGAAAGACTCGACAGAAATGCTGTCCTATCCGAGCTTAAAAAGATGCTACTTGGAAGATATTTCAAAGTAGTTGGTGTTAGAGGGGGGAGGTATTTACTTGCGAGGAAGATTGAGAAGCTTGGTGAGGTTGAAGGAGAGGATGTTGATAGGCTTTTAGAGGTGTTAGCATGAACGGTAGTCTGATTAGGAAGAGGGAAGTTGCGAGGAGAATGTTTGCATACGAGATGAACAGATCGACTTACAGACTTCCAAAAGAAGATGAGAAGTCGCCTACATACATACTAACGCCTCTAGGTTTAAGAGTTAATAGGGTTTTCATGGTTGGAGCGTTGCTCGATAAGGAGGAAATAAAGCCCGATTCTGGAATATGGAGGATAAGAGTAAGTGATCCGACATCAGCAGTTTACGGCTACGTCAGTAGGTTTCAGCCCGATGCACTTGAAAGCTTGATGGAGATTGATGTTCCAGAGCTTGTGGCAATAGTAGGAAAGGTTAGAACGTTCGAAGTTGGAGCGAGGATTTTTGTGTCCTTAAGGCCGGAATACATCGTACCCGTTGAGAGTGATGTGAGGGATTACTGGGTTTATGAAACGGCAAAGAAAACGATAGAGAGAATTAAGGCTATGGAGAAAAAGGAGGATGATGATTGCAAGCTCGCTTGGCAGATATACAACCCTAACCTCAACGAGTATAGACAAATGGTTAAGCAGGCTTTACTGAGCTTGAGAGAAGGTGTAGTTGCTGAAGGTGAAGAGGAAGAGGAAGAGATTAAGGCATTTGAAGAGGAGTTTGAGTTTGAAGAGGAGGAGTGGGATCTCAGCGATCTTCTAAAGGAAGAATAAATTAATAAATCTCAGGCAAACTACCCTTTTATGGTAGAGATGATAGTACCTTACCCACAACTTAAGAAGGTACTTGAGGAGACATCTAACCTCCTCTCTGCCCTAAGGGG
>CAZFVO010000117.1:0-2584 GCA_964522325.1 uncultured archaeon
TTTGTATTCGATTAAGGATTGAAACTCTCTGAAACACCATTGACTGAACAATCTTCTCTCCCTTAAATTTAGCATTGTTTTCCCTATGCTCTCTCAAACCATCTAAATCTTCTAACCCAAAAACGCAGGGTGAATTCTCGACAACAACCTTCTTGGCGGTAGTATGCAAGAGATTTCTAACCAGCCGTTTCTCGACTCCGCTAAGAGACAACAAACGCCTCTTAGCGGAGCGAGTGCCTTTAGACTGAAGCTGTGAGCGTAACTTCTGATAATGGGATTTCAATCTCAAAACTTGCTGAGAAAATTCGATAAGCTGGGATTTACCCAAACTATCGTGTAGTGCTACGAAACTGTCCGAAGGTTCGTTTATATCAACTCCGACAACTTTCTTAGGTTTAATCTCTTTATCGGGGACTTCTACCGACACGATGAGATACCAGAGCTTGTTGCTTCTTTCGTAGTATAAAATCGCATCTCCATAGCCGTATTTTTCGGTATACTCGTAGTGCTTGTTCCAACCGTAGTAGGGAATCTTCTTCAGTCTTTCACCGATAACTGAGATGGAACAGATTCTTGGATTGAACTTCAAGTCGTAGCTTCTTCTCTTAACGAGCTTAACAATCAGCTTTTTTCTTCTGATTGGCTTTCTGATTTCTTTATAGAACAATTCAATTAACTTCTTACGATTTCTCTTTGAGATGTTAAGATTCTCAGCTAGTTGATTAAATACTGAATCATAGTGCTGGGCAACTTCTCTTATAACCGAAATGGCAACATTCTTTGGGATAAATCTGATAGATTTAAGAATATTGTGGATGATATATCAAAGTATTCGACAATGGAGATTGCGTTACAGAGGTTTACGATAATATCACAATTTTTGATAAAACTGGAAATATGATATGGTCAAAAGAAATTAGATTATATCTTGGCTATGCCCTATCGCAAAATGGTTTTATTGCAACTATAAATAGAGATGTTGCTATGTATGGTAAGATATATGAGGAAAATTTCTCTAAGATATGGAGTTGGATCACATATTACAGCCCAGAAACCATCTCAATATCAGATGATGGAAGGTATGTGATCGTAAGTGATGGGGTTTGGTTATACCTATTTAATAAGGATGGAAGGTTGCTTTGGGATAAGAGGCTGGGAGACATTTTTCCAGAATATGGTAGTGTTGAAGTTTCATTTATACCCCGTAGCACATCCATAGCTATTCTACGCGGTAGTTATTTAGGCATTTTAAGCTTGAATGGTACTTGGATATTGCATCCTATTAAGGTCGATAGTGCAGATGCAACTCATTGTGCAAAAAGATTTGCAATCTCTAAAGATTATATTTTTACATTTGAAGATAGCAATGTATACGTCTATAGTATGACTAATGGTAAATTACTTGGCAAATTTAGCACTGGTAGGGAAAGAATTAATTGTATAACTTGTTCACTAGATGGAAACTACGTAGTTGTTTGTTCAGAAGACATGTGGGTATACATTTTTACAAAAGAAATAGGGAGTGGAAATAGCTGAGCGTGAATAATGAATACCTTTGGGAGACAAAAGGAGTCAAATTAAAAATTTCTCGATGATAGGGAGTAGTTGGTTCTATAAGAGAGGCGTATATACTTTTTAGTCGGAATACTTTTAAGATGGGTTAATAAATATTATTTTATTAGAGTATTTTAATAATAAAGAAAGTACTTGATGAAGAGTTAAGCACTCTGTTAGAGAAGATGAAAATAATGGTTTAGATATAAACCTATGTGTTATAATACACAGTATTCAGAACTCAAGTCTCTGCAAATGCTTTCTGTAATTTTCGCGCATGATAGCTTTTCTAACCCCAGTAAGTCCAATTGGGAGCCTTCCTCTTACAATTTTAACTTTCTCGCCGCTTACAGTTGTGCAGACTTTTACAGTCTTTCTCTCGTAAGGAGAATCGTATTTGAAAACCAAGCCCTCTACCTTGTGCTTCTTTGCATAAGGTCCCTTAGCAACCTTTCCGTATTCCTCTTTCGTGATTGGAACAGCATAATAGTCCGATTCGTACTCTTCCTCGCTAATGACTGTACTTCCCCTGTCTTCTATAACCTCGTATTCTTTACCTATCGAGAGCCTCACAACATTTATTGCTCTAACAACATCGCTCTCGCAAACCCTCAGCACATCTTCCAGCATCTTTTCTACAGCATCGTAATCGAGAATGTGAGGATCTGCTGTGCAGTCAACCACATTAAGATTCAGATAATAGACCCTCATACCATCACCAACTTACTTTTTCAGGTATTTTATCTACCTATTTTGAGTATACCTAATAGGTATACTTCTTCAAGTATTTTTCAGAAGTTCAGAATACTTTGAATGCTTCAAAAACTCTACTCACGAAATCTTTTGAAACTTTCATCAGAGAGCTGTAAGATGGGTGGATTCCGGGCTCAGTATACTCTGGCTTAGCCTTCACGTACAGATCAAGGTTCTCGAAATAGTATATGCTGTATGAGCCGCCAGTAGCGACAACTTTGAACTCAATCGGTGGCACGTAGTGTTTAGTTCTTTTCCTATCTCTTACAGTCCTCAC
>CAZFVO010000118.1:0-2555 GCA_964522325.1 uncultured archaeon
TCCGATCCCGGTAACGGTGAGGGTTACCGTCTCAGAATACGATTTTTTGTTAACCTCGATCTTTCGGAGCAATTTGTTGTCGACGTAGAGTTCGATCGATTTCAGTCCGAGATCGTCTTTTGCATTCACGTTGACGTTTACTTTAGCACTTTCCGAGTTCGTTCTCACGCTTGGTAGGGTTGAAACGTGGATCGAAGGGGGATAATCGCGGATTATTTTAACTCTAGCAGTCTTCGTGACCATGTGACCGGCGTTGTCTATCGCGACGGTTTTTATGAGGAAGTCGCCGGGTGGTAGGACGATCGGGTAATCTTCAACGCTTAGCTCCCTTTTGTGATCCTCAGTTATTCGGTGTCTCAGACGCCAGTCTTTGAAGGAGACCTCTCCGGTCTCGAACCACTTCGTAATCTCTCGTAGTGCGTCTTTTAGCTTGTGCTTGTAGTTTACCGTGAACTTGTATTTGTCCTTGTGAGCTACGAGGACGGGGATGTCGTTCACGTATACTTTCAAGAACTTTACCTCGACATCGTCTTTGGCTGTAGCGGTGATCTTGACCACGTGTAAGCCCGTTTTAGTGTATAGGGTTAGGCTCGGTGGGGAGTCTGTTATCGTAATTGCCAATGCTGGGATTGTTAACACGCTTAGGATTGCTACTACGACTGCGAGCCGTTTCACGAGACATCACCCCCGTCGAGAAGTTGTACGGCTAAATTTGGTGGGGAATCTTTCACTACGAGAACGTTAGCTTGATCTTCACCGGTTTGTCCAGCAGTATCGTAGGCGGTTGCAATAATACGGTAATTTCCAACGTCAAGCGTAAACGTTGCAGAATAGGGTTGTTGCAAGTCTGTGGACTGGTCTTTAAGTTTTTTACCCTCGTAAACTTGGAATACTACTTTTGAAATGCCGACGTCGTCGTGTGCGTTCGCTTCGACTGTGACGGTGACACTTCCGTCGTCGGTGACGTATTTGTCTTTTAGGTTGGTAATCTCGATCGTGGGTGGTTTGTCCCTGTAAACTGTAATCTGGTCTGAGTCTGATTGTCCCATTAGGTCGTAAGCTACTACTTTTACGGTGGCGGTGTCGGACACTTCGAAGGAGGCCTTGTAATCTCCAGTGTGCCCGTCGCTAACTGTCTTTACGAGTTTGCCGTTCTCGTAGAATTCGACCTTGCTAATTCCCCTATCGTCACTAACCTTTGCGGTAACCGTGAAGGGGCTTAAGACTCTGCTACCGTCGGCTGGAGAAGTCACGTTGACGCTGGGCGGGTAATCTCTTTTGATCGTGATCGTTTTAATTCCGTTACTTTCCTCGCTGAAAACGTTCGTAGCGTTGACTATTATCGTGTGCGATCCGACGTTGAGGGTTACGCTGTCGTGCTTTTTGAAGTGCTTCGTTCTTTTCTCGAACGTTTCGTTGAACAGTAGTGAGCTGTCGATCTCCACGATTACGGTCTTTAAACCGAGGTCGTCAGTTACGATGACGTCGTAGTCGACTTTCGCGGAGTTTTCAGTAGCGGTAACCCAAACGGTCTCGGGAACTTTGATCGTAATGGTGGGTGTGGACATGGGTAGTACTACAACCTTCTGAGAGGACTTACCGGACAAGTCGGTGACTTTTATGAGTAGATAAACAACATCCGCATTCCTTAGCTTTTTGACATTGAAGTTGTACTCACGGTGGAATTCTCTAAGCTTGTTTAAGATGCCGTTTGTCTTGTGTCCTTTGTGGAACTCCATTAACGCTTTTGCTAAGTCTTTTGGATCGATGTTCTCCTTTTCGAGTAAGTTTTCGGACTCGTGAAGCACTGTTGAACCGTTTACGTATCCGTAATACGTTTCTACACATCTCAAACCTAAATCGTCTCCTGCTTCGGTGCGTACTCTTAGGTTGTTGCCTTTAATGTCCGCCGTTACGGCGATGGAGGGAAATTCTTTGTCGTCTTCAAGTACGGATGGTTTAACGTAGACGGCGTGGAAGATTTGGGAGTCCTTGTAAGTGAGCGTAACCTCTACCACGCTCTCGTTGGCGGGTATCGCGAATTGGATTGTTTCAAACGGATCCCAAACCCCGTTCCCGTTCTCGTCTTTGATTTTGATAATCTTACTGTTGACGACCAATTTTAGGTTAGATAAGTTCAAGGAGAGTGGGTAAGTGTTTTTAATTACGATAATATTTCCTTGGAGGGTCGTTTGTGGGTTTAAGTTCTCACTAACTTTTATTTGTTCGCTAATCTCTTTTGTGAGTTGGATAAAGCTCCCGCTGAGGGCTATTGTTATCGCCGTTATTAGGAGTACTGTAAGCACATTTGCGATACCCTTACTGTTCATCACGATAACTATCTACTTAAAATATATATACTTACCACCACCTTACTAGTATTATTCAAGTTTTCATCATCATTCAGCACATGACATACATCATCATTTATGTCATGACGCAAGTGATGATGGCATTTGGATTACGTGCGTGTAAGAAGGATAATAACTTACGAAAAAATATAAAAATTATCTACAAAAATAAAAATTAGCTGTAAGGACAAGTAGGGCTTAATC
>CAZFVO010000119.1:0-2526 GCA_964522325.1 uncultured archaeon
TACTACGGTGTCACCGTGTTCTACACCGCCCCAACCGCAATAAGGTACTTCATGAAACTCGGCGAGGAGTGGTTGAAGAAACACGATCTGTCTTCGTTGCGTTTGCTTGGAACAGTCGGCGAAACGATAGATCCTAAGGCTTGGAAGTGGTATTATAAGTTTGTAGGAAATGAGCGATGTCCCGTCATCGACACATGGTGGCAGACGGAAACAGGTATGATCATAATGGCTCCTTTACCCGGCATAACAAAGCTTAAGCCTGGTTCTGTAACGCTACCTTTCCCAGGAATTTTAGTAGATATACGCGATGAGAACGGAAATCCAGCAGATAGCGGAGAGCTCGTGATAATGAACCCGTGGCCAGCAATGTTTAGAGGTTTGTGGGGTGAACCAGAAAGGTTTGTCAAACAGTACTGGCAATTAGATGGCTCAGGCAGACTCATCTATTGTACTGGGGATGAAGCAAGGAGGGATGAGGACGGATACTACTGGATAATAGGGAGGATCGATGAGGTTCTGAAGGTCAGCGGTCACAGGCTTGGGAGCGCTGAAATCGAAAGTGCGCTCATATCTCACGAAGCTGTAAGTGAAGCAGCTGTCATCGGTAAGCCCCACGAAATCAAAGGTCAAGTGCCGATCGCATTTGTTGTCATTAAGATAGGCTACAAGCCGAGCGTCGAACTTGAAAAAGACCTTAAAACGCATGTTAGAAATGAAATAGGTGCAATAGCTGTGCCTGAAGAAATATACTTCGTTGAACAGCTACCAAAGACGAGAAGCGGAAAGATAGTGCGTAGGATTCTACTCGCTATTGAAAAGGGCGGTGAAATAGGAGATATCACAACCCTTGAAGATGCTACAGTTGTTAAGAAGATTAAAGATGTTAGGAGGACGAAATGAATTGTTTATCAGAAGATCCAACCTAATGGTATAAACTGCGAGCTTCATATTCCTACTTCATCAGTAACAAAGAAAATTCCATCATAAACAGAAACAGATAATGGTAGTAATTTACCTATAAACAGAAAGCAGACGTATATATTTGTATATATTATTTTAAATCGAAAATATATAATCGTAAGAAATAAATATAATGAAAAACAACTATAAAGATGGAGTACACATTCAAAATCACGACGAGTAAAAAAATAATTCTGGCTACGCTTATTGCACTTTTGGTTTCTTTAAGTATTGCCTTACATCTTTACACGGAGTTTCTCTGGTTTGAGTCTCTCAATCTCGGTTCTATCTTTATGGCAATGCTGTATTACAAGGTTGTCTTGTTTGTAATCTTTTTTGTCTTAGCTCTTGCCATACTTAGCCTCAACCACTTTGCCCTTAAAAGAGTGAGCCACGAGCTTGGCGAATCTCTCAAATTGCCATTCTGGATGAATATACTATTGGCTCTAACAGTAGCTTTGATCTTTTCTCGTATGTGGCTTCAGTACGTTTATTTCACAAACTCAGTTGACTTCAACCTTAAAGATCCTATTTTTGGGCTCGATATCTCTTTCTACGTTTTCAAACTCCCATTCATTCAGACTATACTCTTCTTTTTCCTAGCATTACTAATACTTACCATCTCAATTTCAGTAGCGTATTACGCTTTTGTATTCAGAGAGGTTAAGAGCTTTAATGAACTTAAAGAGAGAATTCCTAAGTCAGGATATATTCACATTTCTATGCTTCTGGCTGGCATCTTTATCTTCATAGCAGTGTACTTCTACTTTGCGAGGTTTGATCTGCTTACATCTCCACATGGGGCTGTAATGGGTGCTGGTTATACCGATGTCCACATAAGACTTCCCGCAATGGGACTGATTGCGATACTATCGCTTTTTTTGGCTGTAGCATGTATTTGCCTTGGCTATAAACGAAACTTCAAGGCTATACCTGTGCCCTTCATAATTCTGGCAGTTGCAATACTCCTTTCAATTGTCGTTGCTCCTGCTGTGGTTCAGAAGCTTGAAGTTGAGCCAAATGAACTTGTTAAAGAAGAAGAATACATACGGTATAGTATTGACTTTACGAGGTTTGCTTATGGCTTAAATGTTAATAAGATGTATTACTCTGCCGAGAACAACCTCAGCGTTGATACAATTGAGAGAAATCGTGGCACCATAGATAACATTAGAATCTGGGATCACCGTCCTCTACTCAGCGTTTACAGGCAGATGCAACAGATAAGAACATACTATTCTATAAATGACGTTGATGTAGATCGTTACTACATTGATGGAAAGTACACACAGATCATGATCTCTGCAAGGGAACTTTCAACCGATTTGCTTTCGCCGAGAGCAAAAACGTGGCTTAACGAGCATCTAATATTTACTCATGGCTATGGTGTCGTTGCCTCGCCGGTAAATTCCGTAACCAAGGTAGGGTTGCCAGATCTGATAATTGAGGACATTCCTCCAAAGGGAAAAATAGCTATTGAACGCCCTGAAATATACTATGGTGAGCTAACAAACAATTATGTGATAGTTAAAACCAAACAGAAGGAATTTGACTATCCGCTGGGTG
>CAZFVO010000120.1:0-2461 GCA_964522325.1 uncultured archaeon
TAGGTTTTTGATTTTTAGAAAACAGATCAGAACTCATTTTACCAAAACCCTTTGTGCTCAAACCCCATTTTAGGATTTCAGAACTTCCTTCAAAAATTTCGTTTTTGTAATGAAGACTCACTTTAAAAGTAGCAAAGTTTAAATATTTGATCTACATTACTTAACCAACCTAGAGGTGTTTAAGAATGAAAAGGGAAATAGTGATGATTTTAATAGCAACGACTTTAGTGATAGCAGTAACTCAAGCAGCACCGTTTAGAGTCCCACAAAAAAATGTTGACACTGATTATAGTGTATTATATATATCTTCAATTACCCTTAACATAGGCGAAGAAAAAACTGTAGATATAGTTCTTTCGAGTGTTCCAGCAACGGGTCTAAGTTTTATAAATATCACTGTAGAAATTACAAGTCCAATTGCAGAAATTGTGGACATCGAATACCCCCCTTGGGCAGCACCTGCCGAAAGTTCATCGCTTCCAGCATCAACAATCTGGTTTAGAGTTGGAGATTTAAACGATAACGTTAAAGCTGGAGACACTAACGTAACGATTGCCACTTTAAAACTTAAAGGAATTAGTCAAGGTACCGCAGGAGTGATCCTTTATATAAATTCATTACAAGACGATTCATATGCAGAAATTAAGGATCAAGTAGATACTTCGGGGGGAACGATAACAGTTACTAAGGTTGTTGTAAGAGATGCCACCCAAGAAGCGTTGGCACTATTGACAGATAACAGTAAATCTACACTCGTTCAGGCAGAATTTAAAGGTGTTGAGGAGCAAATAAACATATCAGCAATCCCAAAACAGAAATTCCCAACCGATGGAGATAACTACGTTGTCATCAGCACTGGAAAAGTAAGCGATGTTTTTAGTGGTACTGCGGAGAAATTCATTTCTACTAATGTAGGAGGAGTTTACATACCTAAGGGGCATCCAAGAAAAGAGAATTTAGATGTATATGATGTTGCGACGCTTAACATAACGCTTAAAGTTCCAGAAAATGCGCATACCCTAACATTCAAATGGCAGTTTGGCACAGAAGAGATACCAAGTTGGCTTAACTCTGAGTTCATGGACTTCTTCACGGCAAAGTTAATACTGCCGAACGGTTACGTGAAGGAAGTAACCAATATGCCTAATGGAGAGATTCCGACTGTAAATACAATAAAGGACTTTGTAAACATTCCCGGTGGCTCATCACAAGCCCCATTACCGCCGTATCCTGTACCAAATGATGTTGCACTTAATGCGTTAACAACAGCTGGATCTAAGGATGAACCTTTTGAGCCCTTTAAATCTGTAATAAACGTTGAACCCTATCAAGGTCAGTTGATAACACTCTCATTCCAAATCGGCGACGCAAGTGACGCAATCTATGACTCAGCAGTTTTCTTGGATGAAATAGGATTTGACGTTGCAGAGACTGTTGAACTGCAGTTGGTTGAAGACTCGCTAAGTGTTCAACAGATTGATGATACTGCGATTGTTAGCGTCGAAGTCTATAATCCTAGCTCTACTAGTCAATCAACGACAACCTTTGATGCCTACACCGGTGTGAAGTTTACGAATGGTACCGTATTTTACACAATCCACGAGAGCAAGGCGATAACACTTGGTCCGCAAGCTTCGACTCAAGCGTCATTCAATGTAACTTTACCCGACATTGTCCCGAATATGGTTGGATACTTTGTTGGTGTGAAACGATTCGATGTTCCACCGCAATCTGCAGAGGGAGTAACGAACCAATACGAGTTCTTTAGTGTAGTCATATTACCAAATATAACGGTGTCACCGTCACCCATCTCAGTTGCAGTCGGTTCGTCTGAACAGTTTAACATAGTAATGGACAAAGTTCCTGCAACTGGATTCAGTTTTGCAAACATCAGTGTAATTGTGGATCCACCAATTGCTGAAATCGTTGAAATACAATTCCCATCATGGGCATTATTAAAGCAAAAATCGTCTTTATCATCTGCGACTATATGGTTTAAAGTAGGAGATTTAAATGATCAGGTTAAAACTGGAGATACAAATGTAGCACTTGCAACCTTAACGATAAAGGGAACTAATGCAGGTGAAGCAAACATAGAGTTAATTATAAACGATTTGCAAGATGATTACTACAACGAAGCATTTGCATCAACTGTTGATGGCAAGATTTACGTTACCAGTGCAGCGGTGAATATTACTATTAATCCCGTCACTGTTGGCGTAGGTCAAGAAACTACAATTAATATTGTGACCGACAAACTACCTACGGGCCTAAGCTATGCAAACATAACGGTAACCATAGCAAACTCTTCTGTAGCTCAAATTGAGGATATTCAATTACCCTCTTGGGCTATATTAGCGGACAACTCTACACTCCCAGCGTCAACGGTCTGGTTTAAAGAGGGAGATCTGGCGGACCAAGTTAAAGCTGGAGATACGAACGTAGTTTTAGCTACTCTAAC
>CAZFVO010000121.1:0-2446 GCA_964522325.1 uncultured archaeon
GAAATCTAAAAGCCATTTACATCTCAACAAAACTCGAAGATTATGAAGATTACGTGAGAATGTATGATGAAATTAGGAGCTATCTCAAATTTCTCGAATTCAAAGAGTTCTACGTCACTGGAGATCCCGTTTTGGACATGGAAATAGGAAGGCTTATGATAGATGGTCAGCAGAGGATAACGCTGGTGTGTTATTTCCTAATATTTATTTTGCTTCTTGCGATATACAGATCAATCAAAAAGGCTTTGATTCCCCTGTTACCTATAACCACCGTCATAGGAGCAATGAACATCTTGATGTTTTCTCTTGATATGAAACACACTATGATGAGCATAACGCTGAACTCAATAATAATCGGTTTGGGAATAGATTATTCGATACATATGATAGAAAGGTATTATGAGGAAAGGAAAAAGCTAGATGCTGTAAAAGCCATTAGGAGAACAGTTGAAAGAATCGGTAGAGCAATATCAGTTTCTGCCTTAACAACAGCTGGAGGATTCTCCGCTTTAATGTTCTCGGACTTTCCAATAGCAAAGAGTGCCGGATTTTTATCATTTGTCGCTATAATACTCTGTCTTATAGCTGCAATTACTGTAGTCCCAGCATTTCTGGTAATTACAGAACGGTTAAATACGGATAGATCGAGGTGAAACCATGATTCAAATATACAGCGTTGGAATCTTTAGCCAGAAAAGCAATAGCTTCGAGTGCCGGCACAAAGCCAGCCAAAGAAGTCGATCTGTTGACAATAAAGGTGATGGAAAAGGTCAGTATTTCAATGAAAAACCAGAAGTCAAAAGTTTTGACATCTGAAACTGTCTGCAGCCTTAGGCAGTAAGAAGTTCTGAGGTGATAATATGGACTTATTCCTAATCCTTATGCCGGCCGTATCGTTTATAATTGCATTTTTCTGCTCTCAGGCTGGAGTTTCCGGAGCATTCTTACTTCTTCCATTTCAAGTTAGCGTTTTGGGCTTTGTTAATCCATCCGTTAACGCTACGAACTTCTTTTACAACGTCGTAGCAATTCCGAGTGGTGTTTACAGGTATGCTAAAGAGAGAAGATTTTTGTGGATTTTAGCATTTGTAACCTTGCTCGGAACGATTCCCGGAATTTTCATAGGCTCTTTGGTAAGGGTCATCTTCCTGCTAGATGCCAAGACATTTAAACTGTTCATTGGGATCGTTTTACTTTATTTAGGTATTAGGCTACTGTATACTGCTTTAAATCCTGAAAAAAAGGCTAAAACGCTTGAAGAGAAGTTTAAGGAGCACGGTTTTTTAAAGGGAGAGCTGAACGTCAAAAAAATTGGATTAAAGCGCGTCGAATTTGAGTTTTGGGGCGAAACTTACAGCTTTTCACCTATATTGCTTTTTATTGTATCATTTGTAGTGGGAATAGTTGGCGGTGCCTACGGTATTGGCGGTGGTGCTCTATTAACACCCTTTATAGTAGCCTTTTTTAAACTACCAATATACGCGATATCCGGTGCTACGCTCTTTGGGACCTTTGTAACGTCGATAGTCGGTGTTTTGAACTATTCTGCATTAGGTTACCCACCGAACTTCAAAATTGGCTTACTTTTAGGCTTGGGTGGGTTTTTGGGGATTTATGCCGGTGCGAAGTTTCAGAAGTTTGTGCCAGAAAGGAAGATCAGGGTACTTTTGAGCGCTTTAATACTTGCACTCGCTTTGAGGTATATTGCTCAATACTGGTGGTAGGTATGGTTGGAGAAAAAGAAGTTTGAAGAGAAATTGCCCATCTCAACTGAGAGAAAACGTAGAAATCTCGTAGCGATGGACAAAACAATTGTTAAAGCAAACAAGAAACATTACTATGTTTATTCAGCCGTAGATGTTAAGAGAAATGGACTAATTTTAATGAAAGTATATACGACGAGAAATTATCTAACTACGAGGTCTTTCGTCAAAGAAGTTCTTAAGTACTGTGAGAACAAACCGATCGTTATATATAAAGCTCCATGGCTTGTTGAGGCTCTAGAGAGCTTGGGATTGGAATACGAGTACGAGGGAGTTTCGAGAAGCGTAGAATCGGTGTTCAGCTCGTTTAAACAGAGAGTTAAAATCTTCTTTTGTTCTATTACAGCTAAAAAGTTAGATGCTAGAATCTGTTTTTGCAAGCCATTTATGTTATTATAATTATTTGAGGAGGTTATATTAACACGTCCATATCGGTTACCGATATATTTTTGTACGTTCAAGTCAAAAATTAAGCTAGTGTCAGAAGCTGAGAAAGGTATGATAAGGGGAATTCTGAAGCTATTAATCCTTAAAGAACTTGAGAAAAGCGATGCTACAGGATACGAATTGATTCAAAAGATTAGTGCCAAAGCGAAGAAGCCATCACCAGGCTCCGTATACCCTCTCCTAAAAGAGCTTGCCAATGCCGGCTTTCTTAATGTAAGAGTTGAAGGAAACAAGAA
>CAZFVO010000122.1:0-2426 GCA_964522325.1 uncultured archaeon
GTCTTGGGCGCACGCGAGGACATTTTGCTCGATGTCTTCTGGGAAAACGCGCGCTATGTTAGATAGTACGTGGATGTCTGTAATTTGGGCGAAATAGAGTGCCACAAATATTTTATTTTGGAGAAATACTAGATATTAAACCTCTGATTCGATTAAGACTGAGGTCTTTGTCACTGATATGTCAGTGATATTTGATTTATTAGTAACCGTTATATACTGGATGTATTTTTACTGATTGTGCACTGGAAGTATGCTCTCTACTGTGGTCGCTTTCAGCCACCTCATCAAGGACACTTGAATAGCGTTAAATACGGACTGAAGCTCGCTGAGAAAGTATTAATTGGTATTAGGGACACGCCTATTACGCTGAAAAATCCTCTGACTGTTGATGAGAGAATTGAGGCTTGGAGGAGGCTTCTCGTATCGGAGGGCTTGTGGGATAGAGTTGTTGTTAAGAAAATTCCCGATTTCGGCAAAGAAACTCCGCTACCTAAGGAGGATAAAGTTGTTTTAAAGGGTCATCCTCTGCTAGACTGGGCTCGCGAAGTCGAGTGTATTTTCGGCATATCGCCCGAAGAAGCTGTCTTTATAGGGAATAAGCCTTCTATGGTTCTTGCGTTTAATCTTTTAGGCTACATTGTAGTGCCTGGGCATAGGAATGTTCATCGTTTGGTGGAGGTTTCTGCTTCAGAACTTAGGAAAATGATTTTGAGTAAGAATGAGAAATGGGCTAGTCTCTTGCCTAAGCCTGTAGCAGACTACTTGAAGGAAATTGATATCTATAGTAGGCTGAAGTCGCTAGAAGGTACTGATGAGATTTCTACGGGCTAGCCTTCAGATTTTTATTTTCTGTGAGTGTATTAAGTGATAGATATGTGTGCTAAGTCGTCGCGTAAAAGGAAAGTAGAGTACGTGAATATTCCTATTCCTAGGCCTCTTTACGAGAGGCTTGCGAAGGCTTTAGAGGGCTCTGGGTACAGGAGTCCCACAGAGTACATTATTTTCCTTATAAGGAAGAATTTGCCCGACCTGGAGTCAGAGGATGTTAAGAGGAGGCTTAGGGCGCTAGGTTATATTCCATGAAATATCACTGATATATTCGTGATAATTAACTGTGTTCTCTAGGAAGGCTTATATAGTTAAGATTCTTAGGGAAATCAATGTCTGAGGAGAAAGTAGCTATCTATATTCCTAAGAGCCTTTACGAGAAAGTTAAGAAGCAAGTAGAGGAGTCTGGGGGAGAGATCAAGAGTGTTGAAGAGTACATAGTATTTGTTCTAGAGGAGCTAGTGAAGGAGGAAGAGGAGGAAGCAGTCTATTCTCCTGAGGAAGAAGAGGAAATTAAGAAGAGGCTCAGGGCTCTCGGCTACCTTTAGGTGTCTTAAATGAAGGTTTTTGTTTTAGGTATAGATAGCGCTGAACCTGAGCTAGTTTTCGGCAAGTGGTTTAACGAGCTTCCTACTATCAAGCAGCTAGCTGAAGATGGTGCATGGGGTAAAATAGCTAGCACAGTGCCTCCGATAACTTGTCCGGCATGGGTTTCAGGTTTATCAGGCTTTAATCCCGGCTATTTTGGTCTCTACGATTTGAGATACAGGAAGAAAGGTAGCTATACTGACTTCGGTATAGTGAATTCGCGCATGGTTACTAAGCCTAGAGTATGGGATATTTTAAGTGAGCGCAGAAAGAAGTGCGGCGTAGTATTTGTTCCTGTAACTTATCCGCCTAGCAAAGTTAACGGCTTTATGGTCTCAAGCTTTCTTACGCCGACTACTAAAAGTCCTTTCACGTATCCTAGAGGTCTTAAAGAGAAAATCTTTAAGATTATTGGAGGTGAAGACAAATACATTATAGATGTCTACGACTATAGAAGAAAAGACCCAAAGCAGCTTCTAGAAGAGCTTAAAGCTAAAACAGAGCACGACTTCAAGATAATAAGGTATCTGCTGAAGAAGCCGTGGGACTTCTTCATGGCTGTAATAATGTCTATTGACAGAGCTCAGCATACTCTATGGAAGTTCTTTGACGAAGAACATCCGCGGTTTATTGAAGACCCTGAGCTCAAAGACGGTCTCCTCGAGCTACATAAGCAAATAGACGAGGAGTTAGCTAAGACGCTTGAACTTCTACCTAAAGACACAGCTATAGTAATTGTATCTGACCACGGCGCTAAGAGAATGTATTACAGAATAAATGTTAACGAAGTCTTAGTCAATGAAGGTTTCCTTAAGCTTAAAGAAAAGCCGAAGAAAGTAATTAGTTTGAGAGAAGCCGATGAAAAGGGGCTTATTGACTGGGAGAAAACACAGGCTTTTGCGCTAGGAGCCTATATTGCACAAGTCTTCATTATTGGTGAGGGAAGAGAGCCTAATGGTGTAGTTAAGCCTGGAGAAGAATACGAGAGAGTGCGAGAAGAAGTAGCCGAT
>CAZFVO010000123.1:0-2398 GCA_964522325.1 uncultured archaeon
TGGCTTTGTTGCAAAGGCGCTGAGTGTGAGTTCTCCCTCAAAGCCAGCATCAACCACCGAAGGATGCCATCACTCCCTTCCTTGCCCAGGATGTCCTTATCCAGAGGTTTCCAATGATGTCGGGTGGCATCCTGATGTACTCCACTGTTGATACAGCGAACCATCCATTGACCCTCACCTTGCCCTCTTTTATGCGTTTTCCATCGTGGTATATCTCACCTATGCGCAGGTCATAGCCGTTGGGTGTCTGGCACTCAGGGTCGTATGGCTCTATGCCCAGAATGCCTCTGGCCACCAGGTCCTCGATTGTCCTGTCACTCAGAACCACCATGGGTACCACCCGTAATGCTGGATCTCAACTCATCGTCGAGTTGTATTTTTCCCATAGTGCCACAATGTCTGCACCTCACCACAATTGCCCTATCACTGAGGAAATCTTCCAGAGATATAATCGCCTCGCCGGTGTGACCACAGCCGGGGCATCTTGTTGTTAACTGCACATATTCTCCCTCAATAGGAGCGGAATGTGCCATAGAATATCCCTCTTCCGGCTCTTCCTCAAGTATTTCTGCCTCAATAACCTGCTCCCTCTCTAGGATTTTTTCAAGTTCCTCCTCACTCATACCGCGGTAGGCCTTTATATAGCCAGTGACGATGGCAATAATTATGAGGGTAATTCCGCTAATGACCAGAAGTGTCGTGTTGCCAATCTCCGCTGTTGATATGTACTGCCATTTTGTACCAATAAACAGCAGCAACAGACCCAGGGAGAGGATCTGCGGGTAGTACCATCCCCTGTGTTTAACACGCCAGGCGCCAGCCATGCCTATAATGGCTATGAGGGCACCAATGACCATGACACCATAGGATAGTGGACCCAGAGAGACAGAATCTTTGCCCATAAGGATGTCATAGTCCACTGTGAAGAATATTATGGAGTATCCCAGGGTCACCAGCATCGCAGAGGATACATAGGTCTTCATCAGTCCAACAATGATGAGTACCAGGAATACAAGGAACAGTATCATTCCTGTGGGGGTCTTTATTTCCTTTATGATGGTCTCTTCAAGTGTCACTTTGCTACTCTTGGATGCCTCTACAGTATTTGTTGATATGGTTACTTCCACAGATGTTGTTGTCATACCCCCACGTGAGTCCCTTGCAGTGAGGGTCACAGTATATCTTCCAGGTTTACTGTATGCATGCGATACCTCAAGGCCATTACCCATTTTACCATCACCGAAATTCCATGATACCAGAACATCATCTCCCTCTGGATCAAAGACGTCAGCAGTGAACTCTATTTTCTCTCCTATGGTAGTTGATGTATTGCTGACCATGATATTTACCATGGGGGGATTGTTCTCCCTGACCTCAATGGCTACGGATGCAGTGGCGGTGGCACCCATATTGTCTGTAACTACAAGCTGAATTGTATGTATTCCAGCTTTGGTGATGGTGAACTCAATACTCTTACCTGTCCCGATATTACCCTGGACTGAATCCCACCATACATAGGATGTTATAGTTCCATCAGGATCAACACTCTCTGTGCCGGAGAGGTGAATTGTATCACCAACCACAAAATTCGTCTCCTGAATTGATATTGCTGCTGTCGGATGGAGATTACGATCTCCTCCTATATAGAAAATATCAGAGATGAGGTTGCCAGAGAGTGTATTGGTTGTAGCATCGTGATAGAATGTTACATCCTCCCATTCGCCGGAGGATTTGTTCAGGGAATATATTCTCAATGAGTTCTCAATGATGGTGAAACCACTTCTTTCCAGATCCGAATCTTCATAATGAACTGTGACCCTTATGTTAATAAGGTCATGGTAGGTGGATTGAATCATATAGGGTCCATATAATGGGTATTTTTCGACTCCATATGCCACGCTCTCAAGGTTTATCGTCCCTGTACCCCGTCTGTAGGCATCTATTACAATGGGTCCAAGGGTTCTGGTACAGTGGACAAAATCAACAACATTTACATTGACCATCAGAGTGGTGGATGTCCATGATGATGATACAGTTATGTTTATCATGTAATTTGTACCGGGGGTGGCATTCGCAGGCACTCTCGCCCATACGATTGCTGTTCCATTCTCACCAGGTAGGAGTGGAAGTGTTGTTGTTGATAATCTTACCTCAAATGGTGAAACCACATGTATATTGAATATATCGATTACATTACCTGTGTTAGTGACTGAAACATGAAATATCACACTCTCCCCCTCATATACATAGAAACTTGTGTTATCCACCCTGGTGGTAAAATCTCCCTTTATCCAGTCACCCCAGCCAGAAATAATCATGCGATTTACATTCCATCCCACAGGATCCCCGGGTGTGTTTACTGACAGCAACAGTGCGATGGACACATATGCCCCCGTAT
>CAZFVO010000124.1:0-2357 GCA_964522325.1 uncultured archaeon
TCTCTGTCAAGTTTTTAAACACTAATGGCATATTATGAATTACAACCATTAGAGCCTAAGGTTTTAAAAAAAGAGTGCCCGGACCCGGATTTGAACCGGGGACCATGCGGTCTTCAGCCGCACGCTCTCCCGAGCTGAGCTACCCGGGCTCAGAGGATGCTATAATCAATAGGTATTTTTAATTTTCGGTTGTAATTTTTAAATTTTTTTATACTTTTTTATCAATTCCCAGATCTTTTTAGCCTCTTTTTTGGGATTCTTTGCATTATAGATCGCTCTACCTACGATGATTCCATCTGCTCCAGCTTCTAAAGTATCCCTGATCTCGCCACCTTGCGTTATTACTCCGGGAGCAATTAATTTCAGGGAGGTTTTTCTCCTTATTTCTTTAATCCTTTCAGATCTCGTTGCCGGGACAATTAACCCATCACATCCTGTTTCGTTTGCAATTTCCACTATTTTATCTGAAAATTTTGCCATAAATTCTCTACCTCCTTCGCTGCTCAATTCCGTGACCACATAGACTTCGCCGCCATATTTCTCGGCTACTTTCTTTACAGCTTCGATAACATCTTTCCCAACAAAGCCGTGGGTTATTATTGCCTTCGCATTATTCTCAAAAGCTATTTCTGCTATCAGAGAACTCGTGTATGGAATGTCGGCGATTTTAAAATCTGCTATTACGGGTTTTATTTTCGAGAGCTTTTTGATGATTTCGATACCTGAAGATAAAACGAGGGGATAGTTGACCTTGATCATGGATATGTAATCTTCAACATCTGCAGCGATATCTATCGCCCTTTTTTCATTTAAAACATCAAGGGCAAGAATTAGCATACTCATGAATATTTAGCTAATTATTTAAATTTTCTTCCGAATTCCCTCAAAATTTATTATCCGCTATAAAATAACGAATGTAGGGGGGTCAAAATGATCGGAGAGCAGATGCTTAAGTTCCTCGATACGATCGAGAAGCAGATAGATAGCCTTAAAAGGAATCTGAATTTCGAAGAGATAGAGCGAGCAATCAACGCAATTCAGAATGCAGAGAAAATCTTCGTCATGGGTGCCGGAAGGAGTGGATTTGTTGCCAAAGCCTTTGCTATGAGACTTATGCACTGCGGATTTAACGTTTATGTAGTCGGAGAGACTGTTACTCCAAGGATCAGAAAGAACGACCTACTCATAGCAATTTCAGGATCGGGGGAGACTACATCTGTAGTGAATATCAGTAAAAAAGCAAAAGAGTTAATCGGGTCAAAGCTCTTAGCTGTGACATCCAATAAAGAATCGACATTAGCTAAGCTTGCTGACATAGTCTTGTATATCAGAGCAAAGATAAAAACCGAGAGAGATGAGGAGTTATCAAAGATCGCTCCCTTGGGAACGATGTTCGAGCTAACGGTTATGATATTCCTCGATGCCCTAATAGCTGAGCTTATGAGCCTGAGGAATCTGACCGAAAAAGATTTGGAAAATAGGCATGCAGTTCTTGAATGAGGTGATGTGATGGAGGATCTTATCATCAGGCTGAGCAACGCCCACGGAATTTCTGGATATGAAGACGAAATAAGGGAGATTATCAGGGAAGAGCTTGAGGATTTCGTTGACGAGATACGAGTGGATAAGCTTGGGAATATAATCTGTATCAAGAACGGAAACGAATTCAAAGAGATGATTGCGGCACACATAGACGAGATAGGTTTTATGGTGAAATTTATCGAGGAAAACGGGTTTCTCAGGTTGACCCCCATTGGGGGGTGGTTTTCCCAAACTGTTCTGAATCAGAGAGTTGTTCTCCACACAAGAAACGGGAAGATATACGGCGTAGTGGGGTCAAAGCCCCCCCATTTCATGAAAGAGGATGAGAGAAAAAAAATCATTGAGATAAGAGATATGTTCGTAGATATAGGTGCAAATAGCAGGGAGGACGCAAAAAAGATGGGTGTCGAAGTGGGGACTCCTGTGACAATAGACAGAGAATGCGTTAGAATCGGAGACAAATTAACGGGTAAGGCTTTCGATAACAGAGTAGGGGTAGCTGTAATGATCGAGGCTGTAAAGAATACCAAAAGTAAAGCAACGATCTACGCAGTGGGAACAGTCCAAGAGGAGGTCGGATTGAAAGGAGCCCGTGTTTCAGCGTTCGAAATCGAACCCGATGTTGCCTTGGCGATCGACACGACACCCGCAACAGATCATCCCGGTGCAGAAAACGTTAAGATCGATGTAAAGATCGGGAAAGGGCCCGTGATCACGGTAGCGGACGCTTCTGGAAGGGGGATTATAGCTCCGAAGAGAGTTCTCGACTGGCTTGTTGAAACCGCCGAAAAAAACAAGATAGAATACCAGCTTGA
>CAZFVO010000125.1:0-2355 GCA_964522325.1 uncultured archaeon
TGATAACTTTATTATGGGCTTGAATGTGAAGTGCTTTGTTTGTGGTAAGGATTTGGACTTGGATAATTATAAGGATTCGGAGTTGTACACATGCTCGAGTGATTGTAATGAAATTTTAAGGTTACTAAGAGAAAAACTCAATTCCAACAATTTAATGGATGTTTTAAAATGTTTAACCAAGTACATGGAACTGTACAAGGCTAAGGAGTTGTTAGATCGTTACGTAGCATATGCTTTAGCAGTCAAGCTGAAGGATTTCGACGGAGTATTGAAAGAGGTTCGTAGAAGAGATGTCTACACTTATGAGGTTGTGTTCTATAGAATCGAAGACATGGCTGAGGTAGTGATGCCAATAACAATTCTTTAACAATATTAATTTCCTGAAGTAGGAGGTGATTTAATGAAAAAGGGTAGAATCAGCAGATATCGTGAAAAGATAGAGTATATATTAGAAGCATTCGAATAGATTCCAGAAAAGCCTGAAAGATCTATTGAGAATAAAGTGGAACCTTTTATAATCTTACATACACATTTATAGAATCCGCTATGGATATTGTTGCTATGCTTCTCAGAGATTTTGGCTTAAGTATTGAGGACGATTATTTAAACATCGAAAGATTAGTTAAACTTAAGGTTACAGAGCGGAAGGTTATATTATATTAACTTTACTCTACAAATATAAAATCTCCTGCTCAAGCTTTTATGAACCCTTTGATAACACTTACTCTCTATTTTAAAAAATTCGGCAATTAAATCATCTATATCACGATTTATAACCAACACAGCCCTGCTATTTGGCTTTAAAACCCTGTGTATCTCCTGCAAAGCTCTTTCAACCAAATTCTCCCCGAAAAGCCTTGTAGAACGCTGATATGGAAAGTCGGTAACAACTCCATCGAACGTTTCGTCCTTAAACGGCAAATCTCTCGCATCACCCCTTACGACATTGGCAGGTAATCCGAAAAACCTCAGATTTTCGGCACAACCTCTTACAATTTTGCTATAAGCTTCAACTCCGACAAATCTCAATCCCATCAGTCCAGCCTCTATCAAAAACGTTCCAGTCCCGCACATCGGATCTAACACAAAATTGCCAGAGGTTATGTTTACCATAGCTCTACCAATCCTTGGCAGTATTACGCAAGGCATTGAGAAAGGTCTTTTATTCGGATGTCTCTCTAAAAACTGCTTCTTGCTGGTCTTGTGAATTAAAAAGCCTACATAACAATTATCCGCGACATAAACTTTTACGATCGTCTTTGGATTTGTTAGATTTATCTTGGCACCTCTCTTCCAAAGTATACCTCCAAGCCTCCTTTCAAGCTCTAAACTCTTAATGTCCCTAACACCAATCTTCGTAACCCTAACACAGCAACTCTCACAAACTGGAATCTCTCTAAACACGTCATCAAGCTCTTCTAAGCTACAAACCGCATAGAATTCTGCAACTTCATGAGTTAAGGCAAGTCTGTCTAACTTCTCAACTTCGGATGTTTCAGCTACCAGTATCTGCTGATCTCTATAGAGTTCTTTAGCGTTAAGCAAGTTCAAAACTTCGAACCTTGCCAAACACTCGTTCTCCCCAGAAAGGTAAAATATACCCTTCATTTTTTCTTCTTCTTCCTACTTCTAATTTCTTTGATTTTTTTTGCAATCTTTTCCATGATTCTAATTTTTGACTCAAGCTTTGGTACGATAACCCTTCCACCCTCTTCCCACCAACTCTTGGGATACTTCTTATCCTCAACTCTACACGGTATTCCAAGCTCTTTGCATGCTTGAACAAGCTCATCAAGCTTAACGTTTGGAACAGCGTATCTTATTGCAATCTTTCTCCCTTCACTTCTCTTCTTCTTAGCATCCAAGTTTACAGTCCAAATTACACACTCCTTCATCTTCTCCTCCTCTCGAGTTCATTCCAAATCTCTTCAAGCTTTATGTCAAGTTTGACGAGTAATACTAGAAGGTGGTATATCAAATCTGCTGTTTCATACACTATCTCTTCTCTCTTTCCATCTTTCACAGCTAATATAAGTTCTGTGCATTCTTCCCCCAACTTTTCGAGTATTTTATTAATCCCTTTTGGATGGTAGAGTAGCTTTGAAGTGTATGACTCTTCCTTTGGATTGATCTTTCTGTCCATTAGAATATCGTAAAGTTTGTTAAGTATCATACATGAAATCTAAGTACGAACTTAAATAATCTACTGCCATTGGTAGATTGCCATTCTCATCAGGTAAAGAAACATCGGAGCACCGATTAGAGTCGTTATGATACCCACTGGAATCTCAAAAAGTTCTTAAGATCAAATCCGCTACGAGCATAAAATTCGCACCGATTGAAATCGAAGCTGGC
>CAZFVO010000126.1:0-2354 GCA_964522325.1 uncultured archaeon
GGAATGCGGCTATTAGTAGTCCGATGAAGTGTTTTAGGGTTATTTTGCTGAAGAGTACTTCGTTGAGGAGTGAGGGGTCGTCCACGTAAACGAACCTCATGTTTCGTGCTTCGAATCCTCCCGCGTCTGGGTTCGTCTCGGTTTTCTTCGCCATTAGTAGTAATATGGTTTATGAAGTATATAAACTAACGAAGGAAACGACTGCAAAACGAGGAAAAAAACTTGCACCACGATCCAAGGATTGTGCTCGTTGGGGAATTTTTTCCGATTTTCCGATTATTTCAAGGGGGGAGGAGTGTTAATCACGAAGTGGATTAGTCTCTTTGAGAACCATTCTGGAAGTTTGTGTCTGTACATGCGCCACAAGTATTGGAAGGATTGATCCGTGATTACGGTTAGGCTGAAATCGTTGGGTTTTCGAGCCGTTCTGCCACACGCTTGCATTAATCTACTAAGAGCAGTCCAGTTGTACCACTCTCTGAACTGGATCTCGCCGAGCTTTTCTTTTAGTGCTCGTGTTCTCTCGTCCAATGCTGGATAGGGGACTTTCGGTATGAATTGCAGGGGGACATCCTTGAAGTCACCACCGTATTCTGCCGCGACGACGAGTAAGTACTTGTAGTTTCTCTCGTAAAATTCTTGAATGACGTCTTCTAATTTTACGGAACGTTCGTGGACTAAGGCGTTCTCGAAGTAGGGTGCGAACGAGTTTGCGTAATCGTAACTTGCGCAGTGGATGATGACTCTAATACTCTTTCCGAGAACGAGTTCTACGATTTTGGTGATATTCTTCATTAGCGTTGACACTCTTTCGAAGGCGGTCTTTTTCTTTTTTGGGTCGACGTCTATTTTTGACCTGCTCATGTTTGTGTAGGGGATGAAAACGACTTTTGCTTTGCACGGTAGGTGGTATTTGACTACTTTTACGCTGTTGTTGAGGGGTGGGGTTGCGGAAACGAAGCACATTTGGCATCCTTCGAAGAGCTGTTCGAGTATTTCGAATTTTGGCACTAACTCGACTGAGAGCTTCCCGTCCTCCGTGTGGTAGTAAAAGACGTCTCTTATGTTTTGCTTGAATAGGTTGACTTTGAGTAAGTCGAACGTTATTTTTTCGAGTTGTTTGTTGATTTTGGGGATTTTTGTTAAGACTTTGTAATCTTTGGTGGGGTCGTATTTTTCTTGTAGTTTTTCTAGCTCTTCTTCTAAGTTCTTTTTTCGATCTCGCAAGTATTTCTGGACGCTATCGATTATTTCAACTGTTTCGGGCAAATC
The DNA here is from genome assembly GCA_964522325.1 of uncultured archaeon. GTDB lineage: Archaea > Halobacteriota > Archaeoglobi > Archaeoglobales > Archaeoglobaceae > Archaeoglobus_B. The sequence continues at coordinate 1,273 of CAZFVO010000126.1, forward strand.
TGGTGTCGTGTCTTCCAAGTATTCGGAGATTTCGCTTTCTGGAACGGATATTGCACAGGTTATGGTTCTCAAGACCTCGTCAGCTTCGTCGATTACTACGAAAGCGTTTAACTCCTTTGCTCTTTCCAGAAATTGGTGGAAGTTCCCTTGATTGACTACGACTATACCTCCCTCCTCGAAGATTAGTTCTGCTCTGAGCTTGTCGATCTCGTAGTAGCAGTCTGGACACGGGTAGTCGTATTCTCGTCCGAAGAAGTAAAAGCGGTCTCCGATTCTAAAGATACAGGGATGCCCGTCGATGTCCAAGAACGACCACGATCTTCTCTTTTTCTCGTCGAGTTTTTCGAGGAATCTGCACGGATATCTTTCTCTTTTTCTTAAGTACACGTAGTTACCGTATTCGCTTACCTGTCTTTGTAAGAATACTCTCGGTTCGATGATTAGTGTGGGTTTTTGCATTACTCTGCTTGCTGTCAGGAATACTGCGGTCTTGCCCGTTCCCGTTGGGGAAGCTAGTAGGGCGTACTCGTTGTTGCAGATCTCTTCTATCGCTTGGTTTTGTCCTTTGTATGCTGTTGGATAGGGAAATTGGGAGAATTTCGGTGGCTCGGTCGGAATGTTGATATTACTGTTTAGGATTACGACGGCTACTTTGTGGATAGCCTTTAGTATTGACCTTTCGATTTGCGTCGTTTTTATCATTTTACGAGGTTATTTTTCTTCTTTTAGGTATTTAATATTTATCCTAATATGATTACAATATTATAAATGCTTCATTTAGCGAGGAAGGTGTGGTACGCGAGTATTTGGAGGACGTTATTTGCGACGACTCCTAAATAGAAACCGACTACTCCACTACTTGCGTAAACGAGAAGATCGTAGAGTTTAGTGTTTTTGATGTTTCTTGAGAGTCTCGTTTCGAGAAGTAGTGCTAGGAGCGTGGTTAGCGTTATCATTACGCTCGCGTTTACGAGCTTGATTTGGGTGAATAGCTTGAAATCCATGTTGAGAATCCTCTGTACGAAGGGGTTCGCTTCTTTGAGTCCGACGATTATACTGTAACTCGTCGTTAGGTAGTCTAA
>CAZFVO010000127.1:0-545 GCA_964522325.1 uncultured archaeon
GATAAAGGCAGTCATGCCAGGTGAGGCGATATTATATGATGGCAATATTGAGAGGGTGAGATGGTACTCGCCGCGAAAGGGGCCCAGAGGCCCGGTGCTGCCACACCTAAAGCAGAGTGTAAAGGCAAGAACCATGGGAGATGTTCCCATGGGAGTTTTTCTCTCAGGTGGTATAGATTCCACCGCCATAGCTGTAATGGCCCGGGAGGAAAGGGACTTTGTGGCCTACACTGTTGACTTCGGCACAGGAGAAGAGGACGCCAAGATAGCCACCAGGGTGTGTGATGACCTCGGCATAGAACAGAGGGTGCTTGATGTGCCTTATGAGGCAATAGACAGCATTGACACACTCCTGAGGATACTGGGCATGCCGCTTGGTGATGCAGCAATAATACCGACATATCTCCTGTCGTCAATGGCATCCAGAGATGTGAAATTCGTCCTCACAGGCGAGGGGGCAGACGAGATCTTTGGTGGCTATGATTACTACTTTGAGAGGGCCAGATTGCTGAGATTCAGACATATTATACCACAGGTGCTAAGGT
>CAZFVO010000127.1:555-2312 GCA_964522325.1 uncultured archaeon
TGATGAGATCCCGCAAACTGATGAATATAATCCAGAAGTTGCCTAGATTTCCAGGCAAAAGGACCCTTATGATGTCCCTCTCGCCATCAGAGGTAGAGGTGTTCTCCTCACTGATGGGATACTTTTCACCGGCGGAGATATCCTCACTCCATAAAGGTGACCCCCTCAGTGGGTATATAGATTCCCTCCAGCCCGCTGGAGATCCTCTGGAGATACAGATGGACCTAGACATGAAGATGTGGCTCCCCGGCGATCTCCTCGTGAAACTCGATACCGCAACCATGGCTGCCTCCATAGAGGGAAGGGTGCCATACCTCCATCACAGCCTTGTTGAGACAGTTCTCGCCTATCCCGGGAGGGAAAGGACTGGAGAGGAATGGAGTGAGAGAAAGAAACTTCTGAAAAACGCCCTTCGCGATGTCATTCCTCCATATGTCATTGAGAGGCGAAAAATGGGCTTTGATGTCCCAATAGAGATGTGGCTCTCCGATGATATTGATGGGCTGGAGGAGGCAATAAAAACTGTGCATAAGAATTTTGGTGTGGGAATTTCAATACCACGCAGGGGCGATAGAAATGGCTGGGAGAGGGCATATCTAATCTATGTCCTGGGAAAATGGGCCGAGATTTTCATGTGAAACCACGATGAGTTCCTTTCTCTCTGCCAGTACAGAGGCGAGTTTCTTTCTTCCCGACTGCAACAGCCGCCATACTGTTCCACGGGAGACACCCATCCTTTTTCCCGCCTCCTCCTGGGTGAGGCACTGGTAATCTACAAGGATGACTGCCTCCATCTCATCGTGTGTCATCACAACTGTCCCTGTGACCAGACCACGGGGAAACGGGCTGATGTGGATGTCTGAGGCATGGTGAATCCATCTTCTCTTCCTGGGCCTTGGCATGTTATCACTCAGCTATATGGCAATGAGGGGATAAGAATTTTTCCGGTGGAAATAAACAAATATTAAATAATTTGCGATGCATACAATTGTCCATGCCCCGGCGAAAAAAGCAGCTATGGGAGATTGATCCCTCCACCATCTCTGAAAGGCCGCTGGCATACACCACACCGCAGGATGAATTCGTTGACCGCCATGATGAGATTTCACTGCTATTGAAGATGATTGACCTCGTCAAAATTCGTGGCGGGGCAAACTATGTCATCCTTGGCCGTCGCCGCATAGGGAAGAGTGCTGTGATGGAGAGAATATACAACCACCTGTGGAACAGCCAGAAAGAGATTGTGCCCCTGTATTTCAGTTTTGTTGGCAAGGAAAACACAACCTACCTTGAGACTCTTGAGGAGATGATCGCCACATTTCTGGCACAGTACCTGGCATTTGTGCATGGAAAAAAAGAACTCCTGCGGGAGGATATAAAGATTGTGAGGTTCCTTGAGGCCGCAAAAGATGTGGATGATGAAGGCCTCAGAATAGCCATAAGCAGGTATCTCTCTGCCAAGGACTGGAACCATCCATCTGCCTTTAGCAAGTCGATGACAACATTCCCCCGTACAATTGCGGATACGAATGATTCATCAATCGTTGTATTCCTCGATGAATTTCAAACTATAATAAAGATGAAAGACTCCAATGGAAATTATGTTGACCTCCGTGGTGATTTCCAGCCAGCTGTGGAAAGTCCGAGGTGTGACTTCTATGTCTCTGGCTCTGCAGTGACAATGATAAAGGAAAGGATACTGCACGAAGGCCCACTCCTTGGGCGTTTTGATGTCCAGTACATTGACCCCCTACCAG
>CAZFVO010000128.1:0-2261 GCA_964522325.1 uncultured archaeon
ATAATTTCTATCTTGGAAAAGAACTCGGAGAGATCATCGGAAAGTTCCATCAGGAAAGACTGCAAAAGTATTAAAATCTATAGTATATCTTCCCCTATGGAAATACCAAAATCTCATCCCCGTTATCTCTCCCTGATAACAAGAGAGAAACTCGTTAGTGGTTTCAAAAAGGGTTTGGTTGTCCCCGAAGGCTTAATAGCTCAAGGAAGGGGTGAGTGCTTCGACTACATTTTAGGGGAAAAAAGCCACGATTTTGCATTGGAAGCTGAGAAAGCCGCCGTCGCCCTAATGCTTCTCGCCGATCATCCCGTCATTTCGGTTAACGGTAATACAGCCGCATTAGTTGCTGAAGAGATATCTGAGCTTTCTAAGATCCTAAACGCCCCCCTTGAGGTGAATTTATTCCACTGGAGCAGGGAGAGGGTGGAAGCGATCGCAAAGGAGCTTGAAAAGTTTGGTGCCGTAGTATATTGTAAGGGAGATGCCGAACTCGAAGGAATAGAGCATTCAAGGAGGATAGTGGATAGCAGAGGGATATTAAAAGCGGATGTTGTTTTAGTTCCCTTAGAGGATGGAGACAGGTGCGAGATTCTCAGAAGACACGGAAAGAAGGTTATAGCCATTGATATTAACCCCCTTTCGAGAACATCAAGAATGGCGGACGTAAGCATCGTGGACAACATAATCAGGGCGATCCCCAATATGATTAAATTCGCTAAGGAATTGAAGAAAGAGAATCTTGAAGAAGTTATCCGAAATTACGATAACAGAAAAATTTTAATGAAAGCTGTTCTTGCGATAAGGGATAATCTAACAAAAATCGCCGGTGAGCTTAATGTGGGATGAGATTATCGAGAAAGTTCGTCCAATCGTTGAGAAGGTAAAAGCGGAGGGGGATAAAGCTCTGATAGAGTTTACAGAGAAGTTCGACGGTGTGAAGATAGAGAGTGTTAAAATTGAGAAGGAGGAGGTTGAAAAAGCCTACGAACATGTTGATGATGAGCTTCTTGATGCCCTTGAGGTTGCGAAAGAGAATATCGAAAGATTCCATTACATCACAATGCCAGAAAACGACATCCGCATAGATTTCGGGGACTCGATCATGGGGAAGAAGTGGGTTCCCCTCGACTCCGTCGGCTTATACATCCCCGGCGGTAGAGCCTCCTACCCTTCGACCGTTTTAATGGCGGGAATCCCGGCGAAACTCGCAGGCGTTAGGATGATCACAGCGTGCACGCCTCCGAACGAGAGGGGGTCGGTTAACCCACTGACACTCGTGGCTATGGATCTCGTCGGAGTGGACGAAATCTACAGGGTCGGCGGAGCTCAGGCGATAGCCGCAATGGCTTACGGGACTGAAAGCGTGAAGAAGGTGGACAAGATCGTTGGCCCGGGGAATGTTTACGTCACGGCGGCGAAACTCTTGGTTCAAAAGGACGTTGCGATAGACATGCCCGCAGGCCCCTCGGAAGTCCTCGTGATCGCGGACGAAACGGCTGATCCCGAGATAGTAGCCTTGGAGTGCTTGGCACAACTCGAACACGATCCGATGGCTAAGGCTTATTTAATCACGACATCTAAAAGGTTAGCTGAAGAGGTTAAGGAAAAGGTTAAGGGGAATCTGGATGTCCGCATCGTAAAAAATGTCGGGGAGGCGGTTAAAATTTCGAACGAGATTGCACCCGAGCATCTCGTTATTCTAACCGAAAATCCTTGGGAGGTTTTTGATAAGGTCAGGCACGCCGGTAGCGTATTCCTCGGCGTGTTCTCGCCCGTAGCGGCGGGAGATTACGCAAGCGGGACGAATCACATCCTCCCGACGTCCGGATACGCCCGCATGTTCTCGGGTGTTAGCGTTGAAACGTTTATGAAGAGTATCACGTATCAGGAGTTAAAGGAAGAAGGTCTGAGGAGGATCGCTCCCGCTATCATCAGACTTGCGAAAGCTGAGGGTTTACCGTGGCATGCAAAATCCGTGGAGGCGAGGTTGAAATGAGGAAGTTTACGGCTGATATCGGTGAAGAGGACTTCGGCAAGGAAGTTGAGCTATACGGATGGGTTCACGAAGTTAGAGACTTGGGAGGTCTCGTTTTCGTAATCCTGAGGGACAGAGAGGGATTCGCTCAAATCACTCTGCCGAGAAAAGCCGTTGACAAGGAGATCTTCAAGAGAGCGAAGAAGGTGAGAAGGGAGAGCGTTATAAGGATCAAGGGTGTCGTGAAAAAGGAGGAGAAGGCTCCGAACGGCTTCGAGATAATACC
>CAZFVO010000129.1:0-2242 GCA_964522325.1 uncultured archaeon
GAGAGATGAGATCAGAGAACATCTTAGCTCAGTATGTGGAAAGATTTAAGAGGAAATAAACAGAACTAAAGATTAGGAAATTCATTAACAAATTGAAGATGATTAAGATATATGCGGAACTGGAAAGGATAAAGTATGTGAGGATTGAATTTAGAGGAAAGGCAATTCAGCTCTATGCTATCTTGAATTTCTGGTGAGGGCGAAATTAAACAGTTATGGCAGTTTCGATGAAGATTGCAAAGTTTCCATAATAAAATTAAGACTAATTAAGATACTCATAGCAAATAGTTTGTTCTTAGGAGGAATACCCCGTAGAAATATGTTACTCTGACAAAATAACTTTCGTATCAGATGCTTACGTCAATTACCTCAATCTTCTACCAGTACTGAAATTGTATAATTATCAACAAATCTGAATTAAAAAAGAGAGAAAGAGCTTAGAAAAGGTTTAGGTGAAGTTAATCACATTGAACGCTTCTTCGCTTAGATGCTGGTTCGCTCAATTAGCAAGCCCTTAAAACTATTAAACCTATTAATATCCTCAAAGTCAAATTAGACTTCGTATACTTTGATGTGTATGTTGTGATGCAACTACCATTTATAATCGAGTCGTTAATTCGTCGTTGTGATACGTTGTGATAAGTGTAAAAGACCTGCAGTGACATACATCAGACATGCAAATATTCACCTTTGCGCAAGGCATTTCACGGAATATTTTGAGAGAAAGGTCAAATATGCTATTAAGAAATTCAAAATGATAGAGAGCGGTGATAGGGTTGCAATAGCGTTAAGTGGTGGTAAGGACAGTGTGACATTGACATACGTCCTTCACAAGTTTTTGAGCAAGAGAAAAGATGTTGAATTGTTTGCAATAACAGTTGATGAGGGTATTGAAGGCTACAGACCACCTACCGTTAAAATAGCTAGGAAGATAACTTCAGAGCTAGGAATAGAGCATGTCATAGTTTCTTTTAAGGATTACTTTGGAATGACTTTGGATGAAATGGTTAAAATAGGAGACAAGAAGCCGTGTACTTATTGTGGTGTCTTTAGAAAGTATCTGCTCAATAAAACTGCAAGAGAGATGGGTGCCACAAAGCTAGCTACGGGACACAACTTGGATGATGAAGTTCAAACGATTCTGCTGAATTTCTTGCAGGCGGACATAGAGAGACTGGCGAGGTTGATTCCTCAAAGAATTCAAGAGGGGTTGATTATAAGGATAAAGCCGTTCAGAGAAGTGTACGAAAGGGATGTTGTCGTGTATGGATTACTTCACAATCTCCCCATGGATTTGAATGAATGTCCTTACAGCTACTTTCCAGTTAGGGCGATGGTCAGGGATTTCATTTACAATTTTGAGGAGAAGTATCCGGGGAGGAAGTATTCGATTATGAGAAGCTTTGAAACACTCATACCTTGCTTGAAGCAGATGTTTCCGCAGATAAAGTTGAACAGGTGCGAGAGATGTGGCGAGCCTACCTCCAAAAGAATCTGCCAAGCCTGCGTTCTCTTAGAGGAGTTGAGAAAGAAAAAGAATTTAAGTCAATAACGTAATTTCATTTGTGAAATTGCAAAAGCGTAAGTATCGATTGGCGTTGCTGATAGTCTTACTGAACTTAGCGAACCTCATGGACTTATTTACAACGATGATAGCCTTCAAACTACCTCATTTCGTTGAAATCAACCCAATAATACTTTCATTAGCTAAAGAATCACCCCTTCTAATAGTTCTATTTAAAATAGGTGTAGTTCTCTCAGTTTCACTATTACTCTTATCTCTCTACGAATTCTCTCAAGAAAGCGAATTTGGTAAAGCACTATTCTTTGGCGCCTTTTGGGGATCTTTTCTATCGTGCATAGTTTTATGGCTCATAGCTGTTCACAACGTAGTTCTTTTGATATTACACATTTGAAATTGCTCTCTTGAAATTGCAACTTAGAAAAAAGTAATTAGTAATTATTGAAAAAACTATTATATATTTGTCGGTTGCATCATAATACTGATAGTGGTGAGATGTAGGTGAAGGGTGGAGAGGTGATGTAGAAATGGGGTGGAGGTTGATAAAAGATAGAAAAGGATTCACGGGACTAGAGGCAGCGATCGTACTGATAGCCTTCGTCACAGTAGCAGCGATCTTCAGCTACGTCATGCTTGGAGCTGGTTTCTACACGGCACAAAAGAGCAAGCAGAGCGTTGACACTGGTGTAAAACAAGCTTCAAGCAGTCTTGAGCTTGATG
>CAZFVO010000130.1:0-2176 GCA_964522325.1 uncultured archaeon
CTTATCCATTTTCACCACCTCCAAAAAAGAGAATGAAATTAAAGATTAGTAAATAGGGTGGTTTAAAGTTTAGGTTTAGCGACAAGGTAAATACTGTATGGTTCACAGCGACATGTTTCTTCAAGCTCACAGATAACTCTGTCATCTGACTCAAGTTCGCTGACCCATGTGAAATGATGAGGTGCATTTTCTGGAGTAATTACCTTACGAATTGTTGAGTAACTAAAACCTTTAGCCAAAAGTATACCAAAGCCGATTCCTAGAGCTTCTGGATGAGATGCTGGTGCTACTGCTACTATGTCCTTGAGGAATTCAAGTTCTCTGTCTCCTACTTTTTCTGTCTCATACACACAAAGAAGGTATCTACACCTTTCATACTCTATTTTAATCTTCATTTTCACCACCTCCAAAAAATTAATATTTATGAATTTTAAATATAGGTAGAAAACCTAAAGGACTTAGCAAGTAACAAAGAATTTCAATCGCCCAGTAAATTATTCTTTTGTTATCCTTGATCCATTTTCCTCTGATATTAATGTAAGTATTGTTACCTTTAATTAGTGTTTCCTGAGTACCTATTAATGGTTCTAGGATTGCATGACCAAGTTCGTGTCCTAATGATATTCTAACTCTTGGATGTTTTGTACTATAGTTACTGAAAATTTGTATAACCTTACGTTGGCGAATTGGACAATAAGCATACTGTCCTACTGTATATGTATCATTTATTATATAATCAACCTCAATCATGTTATTCACCTCCAATTTAAAAAAATTAAAGCAATTCATACGGAATACCTTTATCTTCTAGAATTTTTAGAATTTCTGGATCGTAGAAGATGGCTATTTTTGGTGGTGTTAAGTCACTAGCTCTCCATGCTATTTTTCCTTCGATTTTTGAAGCTAGTAACTTTTCATACTTTTCTTCGATAACTATATATTTCATTTTTCATCCTCTCACCTCCAAAAAATAGGATTATAACAACTCTGGCTCAATTACATCAACGACTTTACCAGAGCGAATTACTGCCCCCTTCTTAAGATTGTCTAGTGTTTTTATGTAATATCTGTCAAAGTGCTGGTACACTGTTATGTCGTCGTCGATAGTTTTTATTAGAACTGTACACCCATCGTAAGACCCATCACTGTAAGTGTAAACTAAGTACTTGGGTGGTACGTTGCTATACTGCTTGATTATAAGCATTAGCTGACGTCTGCATATCTTCCATGCTCCATGTACAGTTGCTGGTGTTTCTTCGACTATTTTACCTCTGTATACTGAAACCCAGCCATGATTAAAGACTACGACTAAATCTGGTGTTGGAGTGCAGTACCAACCTTTGGATGTTAGCATCATTGGGATTTCATCGTGATCGAGTTCGATGATGCCATCACTTCTGCCACCTAGAGTAACTACTGAAACTTCTTGTAGTATATAATGGTCTTCATCTTCTCCGACGATTTTGTAGACCTTTCTGGGAATATCTGAACCGTATTTACCAATGAATGGTGTCCATTCTCGTTTTTCCTGGTCATAGGTAAAGTATGGTGTGTTAATGTACTGATGAGCTAAGGTGTGGTGTATTGCATTACCACCTATAAGACTGTCAAAAAGCTGTTGCCTAACTTTATCTAAAACAGATTTCTCAACTTTCACTTCCATTTTATCACCTCCAATAAGGTTTTTAGATGATAAAAGATGAAAAGAATATATGGATATCGAAGAGTTGTTGAAAAGGAGTGACATAATTAACAAACTAAAGAAGCTATACAAAGAGAGGGAAGGTAGAGAAAACGAAGCTATTGGCTGTATTACTGCTGATGGAGATGTGCTGTTGTTTGCTGAACATAGCGACTGGAGCAGGCTGTATGGTTGCAAACCTTATGATGCAAAGTGCGTTGAGAAGATAAGGAGAGATTTGAAGTTGAAGGGTTGTGTAGCCACTTTCCACCTCCACACACCTGAAGGAAGTTTGCTTGAGCCGAGTGCTCATGATATTTTAACTGTGCACTTGTTGGGTTTGCCAGACGTAATAGTACACCGTGATGGTTTGTGCGTTTACAGACCGATGAAGAGAGTAGATGCTAAAAAAGTGTGGGAAATAGATAAAGAGTGTTGGGTTGAAAGTGATGGTGATTACTGGGCTTGGAAGGCTTGTTTAATTACAAGGTTGCC
>CAZFVO010000131.1:0-2170 GCA_964522325.1 uncultured archaeon
AGCTCAAGGAGGAGTCGAGGAAGATGAAGTTCCACCCAGAGCATCATCGCAGGCTCCTCATAGACTGGATAGACTCCCTGAAGATAGACTGGCCGATAAGCAGGAGGAGGTATTATGGAACCGAGATACCGATCTGGTATTGCGCGAAGTGCGGCGAGCCTCACCTCCCGCCGCCCGGAAGATATTATCGGCCATGGGCTGAGAAACCTCCATTCAGCCGATGCAGGAAATGCGGCCATACCGAGTTCGTGGGCGAGACGAGAACCTTCGACACTTGGATGGACTCGAGCATATCCCCGCTCTTCATCACGAAATACATGAGGGATCAGAAGTTCTTCAAGAAAACCTATCCGGTTACGATTAGACCGCAGGGAAAGGATATCGTAAGAACCTGGCTCTACTATACGATCCTCCGATGCTACCAGCTGACGGGCAAGATGCCCTTCAAACACGTCTGGATAAGCGGAACGGGGCTGGATGAGAAAGGTGAGAAGATGAGCAAGAGCAAGGGAAACGTGATAGACCCCTTCCCGATACTCGAAAGGCATGGAGCGGATAGGTTCAGATTCTGGTGCGCCCAAGAGTCGAGCCTAGGAGAGGATTATAGGATATCGGAGGAGAGGATAGCTAACGCGGGGAAGTTCATAACAAAGCTTCTAAACATCGCTAGATATGTCTCGAACTTCCCCAGGCCGAGAAGGGCGTCCCTAACCCCGACGGATAAGTGGATTCTATCCGAGCTATCGATCACGGTTAGGAGGTGCCTCGAAGGCTATCGAGACTTCAACTTCTTCATCCCAGCGACGACGATCAGAAACTTCACCTGGAACATCTTCGCAGACCATTATATCGAGATGTCGAAGCAGCGGGCCTATGGAAGAGGTTTCTCGGAGAAGGAGCAGCGAGCAGCATGGTTCACCCTACATGAGGTTTTGAGGACCATCCTACTACTCCTAGCGCCGATAACCCCATTCATAACAGACTATATCTGGAGGAAGCTATACTCGAGGAAGAGCATCCACCTCGAAAAATTCCCGAAACCCGCTTGGAGTAGGGCTTACGCGAAATATACGGAGAAGATAATCGAGTTCAACTCGAATGTTTGGAGGATGAAGAAGGAGAGGGGATTATCGTTGAAGGATCCTATAGAGGTTGAGATTCCAAGGGAGCTTAAGCCCTTTGCGAAAGACCTTATCGCCATGCATAATATAGTCTCGAGCAGCTGAGGCGACTACTCCACCTCGATCTTCTTAAATGCTTCGAGTATTATCCTAGCCCCGGTCTCCACGCTCTTCTCAAGCTTATCAGCGGTTAGTAACGGCGTTTCTCTAACAACGTTATTGCTGAGTATTAGAACCGAGCCGGCTTTAAAGCCCCTCATCCTCGCGATGCCGAAGAGGGCGGCGCACTCCATCTCGATAGCTATCACGCCATACCTCCTCCAATTCTCCGCAAACTCCTTACTCTCAGCATAGAATGCGTCGTTAGAGACTACCGCTCCAAGCCAGAATTTGACGCCCATCCTCCTAGCCTCATCCACGAGGGCGTTTAAGACATCGTAGTTTGGGGCTAGTGGAAGATGTATTCCAGGCGCGTAGGTGGCGAGCGTCCCATAGTTCGAGAGCGAGGCGACGGCATCCGGAATCACGAGCTCTCCAGGCTCCATCTCCGGCAGAAAGCCTCCGGTCGTCCCAAGCCTTACGATAACCTTCGCCCCGAGCATTCTAAGCTCCTCGAAAACGATGGCGGATGAGGGGCCGCCAACCCCATGACATGCTATCGATACCCTCACCCCATCATACTCTCCAGTATATACTAGGAATCCGCGATTAACATTAACCGGCCTACAATCTGATAGAAGCTTGGAGATCTGCTCAACCCTAGCCGGATCGCCAACAGCTATAACCCTCTCGGCAATCTCGCCGGGCTTCGCAAGAATATGATATGGGCCGCCCATCATACGGAAAAACTAGAGCCGGCTAGGTAAAAACGGTATAGTCTCCCGAGCCGAGATGCTTTTAAGAGCTAGGCTGGGATACCTATCTTTGGAGAATGCCTAGAGAGGCGCTGGGCCGCTGCCTGCTCTGCAGAGGCGCTAAGGCTCTCTGTGGTAGTAAGCTATGCCCGTTTCTATCCTACTGGAGGGCGTTTAGGGATATTAGGCTGCCGA
>CAZFVO010000132.1:0-2168 GCA_964522325.1 uncultured archaeon
TTAACGTTGTTAATGTTGACCCTCCCTACTTCGAGCAGGTTATCTATAGTGATAGGAGTGAGTTCTTCTGGGTAATCCTACGAAGAGCTTTGAGACCAGTTCTAGAGATACTCTTCAAGCCAGGGCTAAAGCTATCTGGATGGAGCTGGACAAGCCCAACAGTACCTCGTGAAAGAGAGGTCGTTACATACGATAAGAGAGATACCAGTGGTAGGTTTAGGAAGTTCTTCAAGGAGTTCGTTAAAGAGACCTACAAGGTGCTGAAGGATGATGGTATGTTGGTGCTATGGTTTACTCATCCAACCGATGTAGCTTGGAGGACCATTGGTGAGGCGCTGTACGAGGCTGGCTACGTTGTTTCTAAGGTATGGCCTCTACAGACAGAGATGAAGACTAGATATAAGAGACAGGTCAACGTTATTGCTCAGGAGACTAGCCTTATTATCGTTGCTAGGAAGTATTCGAGGAAGAGGCTTGTCGAGGTTGGCGCTGGTGTTAAGAGGAGCTTGCTTAACCATCCAGAGTTCGTAGAGGCTGCTAAGAGTGTTGTTGAGGATGCTAGAAAGGTTTCGAGAGAAGCTGGTGCTAGTCCTGCCGACATGATGGCTTTGATGCTTGGTAGTGCATTGTCTGTAGCTACAAGGTTTGAGGTTCCTGGGCTAAATAGATTTGACTTGTTATTCGATGCTGCGGCTACAAAAGTTGATGAGCTCTTTATTGCTCCGTTAATGCATAAGGTGTTAACGGAAGTAGGATCTGTAAAGCTTGCTATAGCTGATGCTGATAGAGTTGTTGAGTATGTGCGTAGGGCTATGCTTCGTGATGCTGCCACGAGATCGTATGTAACGTTGTGGTTCTTGTCAAGAGTGAATTTAGAGACGGGTAGGTATAGGAATGAGCCTTTACCGCTTAGCTATGATTTTGCCCAAACTGTTGCGAAGCTTCTCGGTTATGATATTGATAGGCTTAGGGAGATGGGTGTAGTTGGAGAATCAATTGTGGAGGAATTGGAAGGTGAGGAGAAAGAGGAGGGTGAAGGAAGGAGAAAGGGTAAGGCATTTTATCCACTAATGTTTGAAACTTTGAGTGCTGTGGGTGCTAAGACCACGTGGATTAGGCTATCATCGCTAATACCTGGTAGAGCGCTCTACTTAGCATATCTTGCTCTGAAAGAAAGTGGGGCGCCATCGGTGAGAGCTAGTAGCATTAGAAGGAGGGTTCCTATGTGGAGTGATGAAGATGTTGCTGAAGCTGCATCACTTGGAATAATACTTCTTGAGACTGCACGTGATATAGACTTAGGATTCAAACAGGCACAAGTTAAGGGTTTAGATAGGTTCTTCCAGAGAATTTCACAGGGTTCGGAGGCTAGAGTGGCTAGAGAGTTAGCTATTAGGACTTTGCTTCATCTCTTACCTAAGGTCTAAGGTGATGATCTATGAGACCTATTGGTGAGTTGTTTAGACCTAGAACTTCGTTTGAAGTATTGAGGGAAGAGCTTATACCAAGTTTTGATTCCGTGCTTGACGCTTGGCTAAGCGGTATTCGAAGAACAGCATTTGCAGATCCTAATTATGTGCTTGAGATAACCTATGTAACGCCTCCACTTAAAGTATTTGTGGAGAGAATAGCTGAGAGACTAAACACCTTCGGTATTATAGGTAGTCCCTTGGAGAGAGGCTTTGGGTTCGGAAAGACTCATTCATTAATCTTCCTATGGCACTTATTCACATCAGATATATATAAAAAGTCAGGATTAAATATTGGGACTGAAATTGTAAGGGAAACTCTTGTTGTAGGCATGGATTGCTCCAAGGATAAGCCACTTACCAGATTAATAGAAGAACTAGAAGCCTATACAAATCCTAGTCATCCAATAACACGTAGAAAAGATCCGATACTCCTTCAAGCAGTCTCTACGGTAATTAACCAGCTCGATAAACATAAGCTTTATAGCATGTCTAGCGATGAGGTGGCGGAGCTCATTGCAAGGATATTGAGGAAGTATGAGGAGTTAGGTGGTAGACCTCGTTTGTTGCTACTCATAGATGAGTTGGGATGGGGGCTTGCCCAAAGGCTTAGGAGGTATGCTGATAAGAGAGATGAGAGCATCTATGCAGAAGTTAACACTATAGTTAACTTCCTTAGCTATCTATACGATAGACTTC
>CAZFVO010000133.1:0-2151 GCA_964522325.1 uncultured archaeon
TTTTAACGATTTTAAAGCGAATTTGGTAAGAGCTTTAACTTACGAATTTTCAAGAGTATTTTTTATAATTTTATTTATATCTATAGGCTTGTCCGTTGTCGGAGCCTTACTTGGTTTCGTGATTGCGAGCTTCCTTGCTTTGATAGCTTTGCTAACACTGCTGTTAATATGGGGATTTTACCTTTGGGAAGACCAAGCCAATCGATTGGAGAAGGATTGTAAGGTTCACGAGCTATTTGACGATCGGGTCGATCAGTTGGGTTGTTTTCGCCTACATAGATTCCGTGATGATAGGTATGTTTTTGCCAGCTGAAGATGTCGGATATTACAGGGCCTCTTACAACATAGTTGGAGCAATTTCTGGATTGGTATCTATTCCCGCTGTCATGTTTCCAGTTTTCGTTCAGCTCGAAGGACAAGATTTGAAAAATGCCTTTAACAGAGCTTTCAAATACAGTGCGATTCTCTCTTTTCCCGTAGTGTTTGGATTGATCTCTTTGGGCGAGCAGTTGATCGGATTTGTTTACGGTATCGATTATTTGCAAGCCGTCCCTGTCTTATATGTTCTTTCGTTTCTGATCCTTCGATCTGCTCTAGGATTTTGGGGGGTTATATTCAACGCAAAGGAAAAGCCGGAGTATCCAGTTTACGTTTCGTTCTTCGCAATGATTCTGAACATCGTTTTAAACTACTTCATGATACTGAGATGGGGAATAGTTGGTGCTGGAATTGCTACGGTTGTGTCCAACGTCTTTAGCTGGATCACGTTAGCTTATCTTTCTAAGATTATGTTTAACGTATTTCCAAAAATGGATCATTTGATTAAGCCTATTATTTCAAGTTTAATTATGTTTTATATCATTTCGCAGTTTGAATTGGAAAACTTGGTTGAAGGCGTTTCGGTTGTTCTGCTTGGAGCAGTGATATATTTTGCAGTTCTTTTTTTGGTTAGGGGTTTAACAAGGGATGATTTCAAATATATGAAGATAATTTTAGAAGGAAATTAACCACTCAAGTGGCGTTGAGAGAGTGGTAACGGTTAAATAATTCCACTTCAAACATTTAACCATGATGTCTGATATGGAAATCGTTAAGGATTTGGATAAGCAGGGTAGATTGGTGCTGCCGAAAAACTGGAGAGAAAAATACGTCAAGAAGGGAAAAGTCGTTCTGAAGATCGAAAACGACACTATCATCATAAAGCCTTACAAGCTCGTAGACATTACAGAGTTCTTCGATAAGATTGAAGTTGATGTGAAATCGGATCTATCCGACTGGAAATCTGTGAGGAGGGAGTTGCTTGAGGTTCGTTGATGCAAGTGCTTTCGTTCACGCATTTCTTAAGCCGAAAAGAGAGTTGAAACCTCACGAAATAAAAATAAAGGAGTCCGCCAAAAAGATTGTGAAAAGGATTAACGATGGTGAAGAAGTGGGTATAACGGTTGTTCAGATAGCTGAGATAGCAAATCTGCTTGAGAGCTATTTACCGCTGAATGAAGCTGTGAAGGTTGAAGAGTTCCTTCTATTAGCCGGAAACGTGAGGGTGTTCGATGTTACGAAGAAGGATTGCCTTAAGGCTTTGAAAATTTCCAAAGAGAGAAATGTTGGGTTATGCGACGTAATAGCATACGTGATAATGATGAAAAACGGTATAAATGAAATATATTCGTTTGATAGTGATTTTGACAAGCTCAATGTGAAAAGAGTTACGGAGTAATTTGGTATTGGTATTCGTTATTTTTGCAGTTCTTTTTTTGGTTAGAGGTTTAACGAGGGATGATTTGAGATATGTAGAGGTGATTTTGAGTCTTGTTGGAGGAATTGAAATTGAATGAAACGGAAATCCAAAGCATGTATGGATAATCAGGAAAAGTTTTATATTCTGGAAAAATAAAAGAATTCCGGTGATTAAATTGAGTCTGAAAGTGTCGGCAAGAATCGGGAAGAAGTATGCTCTTTATCTTCCCAAAAGCGTGGTGGATTTACTCAAAGTGAGAGAAGGAGACAAGGTAAAGATTTCAGTTGAAGGAAAGAAGATAATTGTTGAAGTTATCAGGGATCCAATCGACCTCGCTTTGCATGGGAAGAAGTTCGCTAAGATATCTGCTGAGGAAGTTGAAAGGATAAGTTTAGAGGAGCAGGGTAAGTATG
>CAZFVO010000134.1:0-2145 GCA_964522325.1 uncultured archaeon
AGTCCACAACGCACTTTCTGATAATAATCGAGATATTAAATCAAGAATTCCTAAGAGTATTAAGGGAAAATAATGTTATATTGTTGATGAAAATAAATAACATATCAATATTTACTATCCCTAGAGATATACTGATTTCATTGAGGTTATTCGGATGATGCAGCATCTGAAAACATCTTTACAGAATTTGCAGAATTCTTTAAAAAACTTAAGGAGAAGAGCATTAGAGGGAGATTTCGGAGGTATTTTTCATGACATTATCATGATTGTGAAAGAGCAAAGTGAACAACTACTTCAGGACTTCCCGCTATCTAGGAAATACTTAGATATTCTTGATTGTCTTCTAAACAAACACTACTGTGAGGATGCTAAATATCCTGTGAATATCAACTTAAATGAAGAATTCATGCATGTGGTACCCACAATAGATCGGCATAATGAGGCAAATTATGGGTATCACTTAAAGTTTTCTTTGAATGCTTTGTTCTCTTTTCTTAATAAATTTATTGGCGAAAAAATAATGGAAATTTATCGACAAGATGCGTTGTGGACTAATTGATTCTTGGCGGAGAAGCTCACTCCGCAATCACTCGCCTCTAAAATAAAGTATTTCTTCAGTATTACTAGAGGGAGGCGCGGCCACAATGACAGAGAAAAACTGGAAAGAAATCGACGAAAGACTAATCAGACGGGGCGAAATCCTACTAGACCTAGAATTCCTAGAGAACTGGGACAAAGAACTAGAAAAAATGAACAGAGGCAAAGTAGGCAGACCATACCAAGCCCCAAACACATACATCCTATTCCTAGCCACAGTACGATTCATATTCGACATAAAATACAGACAGCTCGAAGGCTTCACAAGAAAACTCCACCAGCTAATACCAAAGATAAGACCAATGGACTACTCAGGCATAAGGAAAAGAATAGTAAAGCTGAAGCTAGACCTAGACAAAAGCCTAAGAGATACGAAAGAACCGATAACAATAGCGGTAGACAGCAGCGGCGTGAAGGTCTTTAAGGGCGGGGGCTGGATCGAGAGGAAACACGGCAAGAAGAAGAAATACATAAAGATACACTTCGCCGTGGACATCAAGACGAAGGAGGTCGTGGCGATGAGCATAACCACAGACGAAACTCATGACTCCAAGGAAGCCCCTAAGCTCATAGATGAGGCCAGCAAAAGGAGGAAGATTAGGCGCGCCCATATGGACTCTGCCTACAACTACTCCCGTGTGTATGATGCGTTGGAAGCTAGGGGAATTGAGCCTTCGATTAAGCCGAAGAAGAATAACACTGGCGAGTACTGCAAGTCTGCTCTTATGAGGCGGGAGGTAAAGCTGTTTAGGTTTCTTGGCTATGAGAGGTGGAGGATCCTCAAGAGGTTTGGTGAGCGTTGGGCTGTTGAGACAAGCTTCGCTGTTTTTAAGGGTGTTTTCGGTGAGCATGTTATGTCTCGGGAGTGGCAGTATATTGTGCATGAGCTTGGGGTGAAGGCTGTTCTTTACAACTTTCTTGTGAACCTCGGTGCTGACTTCTCGGTTTCTGCGGTTTCTAGTGCTCTGCGTTGTGGGGCGGTGTCCTAGCTTCTCAGTGGCGATTAATGGTCGTCTTTTAAATTGAAAGTCTTCGTTTAGACAACGTCGTTAGAACTAATTAGTCCACAAAGCACATGAATCTATGTCTGGTACGAATTATGATGTTATTCAACAAAAATATTCTTTCCAATTACGATACTTCTTGTTGAGCCTTGGTGTGTTATTTCAGCACCAGCACATAATGATTCTATGTATGATTTTATAGCATCTAGTGCTATTTTAGCATCATTGATAACCTCATTTTTATTGCCGAGGGAGATCTCGATTTTTCTTCAGCTCTGAGCAATTTGTATAGTTCATCAAGTCGCATGTCATATCAATGAGAAAATTAATTCGTAATCCTCCTTTGGTATCTCTCTCATTGCCTTGCCCATGAGGTGTCCGGTCCATTTGTCTTTGTTTTTGATGAATTTTAGCTTGGGTATTAGGGGTTTGAATTCGACTTCGCCGAGTTTTATGGGTTTTATCTTGATGCGCCATGGGTAGAGCCCGCCGGTAAAGATTTTGGTTTCGTCTTTGAAGGGTTCGCTGGTGACTTCAAAAATCC
>CAZFVO010000135.1:0-2145 GCA_964522325.1 uncultured archaeon
ATTCATAGATAGTTTGCCGTTCTGACACCAAAAATTTTTTAATGTTTAATTGTTATAATATTTTTAATGATAGTTGAAATGGCGTATTATAAAGATGTTGAGAAGGAAGAGATTGCGAGAAAATTGATTAATGTAAAGAATCTTGTTTTTAAAAGCTCAAATCAAGCTTATTGGAAGGTTTTGATAGCGGACAAAGACGTCGAAGTTGAGAAGAATAAGGTCGCCATCGTTAAGATTAGAAAGATAAATCTGCCACCCAAGAGCACCGTAGCTCCCCTATCGATAATGAGACATGCTCTTGGAACCGTCATCGATGTTATATCAGATATTCCGAAAAAAATCGAGGAGACTAAAGAAATCTCTCACGCATACTTTTTCCCCATAGAGGATGGAACGATAGAAAAGGGGGATTTAATCGGAGTCATTAAGGTCTATCCGATAAACGTCGGAGAAGTTGATAAAGAAGAATTTATAGAAACTCCCGATATAAAGCCGAAACTTGAAGAGCTCGAAGCTAATTTGGTTTACCGTGATGGGGAGATCAAAAAAGAAAAAACGAAAATTAAAGAAACATGGTATTCAAGATGGCACTTGGGAGAATGGAAAATGGTAATCTCTGAGGAAGACGTTCACATTCCTGCAGGAGAGGCAAGATTGATAAAAATCAGGAATATAGAGTTGGCACCCAATTCCATCCCCGTTCCGTTGTATGGTTTGAGAAATCCCTTTGGAATTGTTTTGGATCTCTACCATCCCGGAAAGCCACGGAGAATTGAAGAAAAAAGAATCTTGACTCATGCACTTTTCCTTGCCATAGAAGACTGCGAGATTTTGAAAGATGATGTCATCGGAGTGATGAACGTCTACGCCGTCTCAGTCGGAGAAATGATGCCGAGGATCGTTGAGTATCTGACTGAAAAGGGAGTGGGAAATGTTGTTCTAAGGAAGGATAACAAGGTTATCAGAAAGGAATTCGAGCACAAACCTTTCCTGTTCAAGAGAAGTATGATTGGATATTTGAAGCCAGTTATAGCGGCGGAGACAAAGATGATTCACGCCAACTCTCCGACAAAGATAAAGGTAGAAAAAATAGACATTCCAGCTGGTTCGATAATCCAGCCAATGGGAGGAAGAAATCACGCTCACGGTGTGATTTTAGGCGTTGAATTTGAAGAACAGAAATTTGTTGAAGAGGACAGGGCGATCGACGAGGTTGTTATAATATCTCCAAACAGTGGGGAAATCGTTAGGAGGGATATTATTGGAGTGCTAATGCAATACCAGATAACCCCTCTGATTTCACCCGAACTATTTGTTAGCAGATACGGGTCAAAAATTGGTTAACTTGTTATTTTTGCTTATTAAGAACATTTTTAAGCATTTGTTGTGATAATAAATACTAATGATCCAAAGAAGTGGAAGCGTCCCTACCGGTATCATTCTAATCGATAGAAGATTAGATGGTGGATTACCCAAAGGTAGCTTAGTCTGCATCTACGCAAATCCAGTAGGTATGCCTGAGGCTTTTCTTTATCAATTTGCTTCAGTCAGAAAGACATATTACTTTAACACATCTCGCCCGGCTAAATGTATCTTGCAAGATATGCATTCGATGGGATTTGAAGCTGATGTTGAATTCATAGATATCTTTAATCAGTATTACTTAAACGAATACGGGCAATGCACACCGGGAGATCCCTACAGAAACAAAGAAATATTCGATTTTGTTTACGGACAACTTGATAGATTATCCCAAAAAGAAGAAGAATACAACGTGATTTTCGATTCAATTTCTTTCTTTTTAAAGCTTAACATAGATATCAGCTTTAAAGAGTGTCTACTTAACAAAATATATTTAACTGCTAAACAGACAGAAAATTTGTTCTACATATATCTACTGAAAAATACCCATGCACCGGATTCCGTGTATCCCATCTTAGACTTAAGCGACGTTATTTTTGACATAGACATAACAAAAATAGGAGATAGATGGGTAAATGTGCTTTCCATTCCCAAAATCAGAGGTAAACAACCGATATCAGAATCGTTCAGATACTACATCAGCGAGGGTGTCGTAATAGATACCGCCAGGGATATCGCCTAAAACTTCCTAAAATTTTATAAAGACTTAAACAAAAAATACTG
>CAZFVO010000136.1:0-2136 GCA_964522325.1 uncultured archaeon
ACGATATTAACGTTTTGAGCCTCTCAGGAGTTTGCTCCGTTACGGGATTGAAGTTTAATAAGCCAGAAGATCCCAACGTCCAGCTTTCGGATTTTGCTTCATCCGTCTTTGCTGCGATATCTATTTTATCCGCTTACATCCACAAGTTAAGGACTGGTGAGGGAAAATATATCGACGTTAGCATGTTTAATTCAGCTTTGGCGGCAATACCCCTTCATGTTGCGAGCATCGGAAACGGAAAAGGCATTATAAAGGATTTTATTTCAAATCCGGGATACAAAATTTACAAAGCTAGGGATGGCTACGTTTCGATTGGTATTCTTGATGAACCCAAGTTTTGGAAAGAATTTTGCAAAGTCATCGGATTGGATTACGAAGACATCAGCTTTGATGAGAGAATTAAAAGAGATGAAGAGATATCTAAGAAAATCGCTGAAAAATTTAAAGAGCTCACATTAGATCAGATTGAAGAACTGCTAAAAGATCTTCCGTGCGGGGTTGTGAAGGATCTTGAAGAAGTTTTAAAAGATTCGGAGATTATTAAAGAGATCTCGTTTGAAAATGAAAGATATAAGGTGATAGAATTTCCGGTTCGATTTGAGTGATTTATGCTCCAATTTGACCCATGTCAAGATTAGATCCGAAAAGGACAAAGCTGTCAAATTGTGCTGGGAAAGGATTTGGATTCTTCGCAGACAAAACCGGTTTGCCATTTAACCCATTAAATCCTACACTCGTAATTGCAATGTCTTGAACTCCAACCGAGAAAGCGGCTTGATTATCTCCGATTTGATTCCCAACCCCATGAATAATTCTGGTAGGACTGGTAAAATTATAGCATGCTGTGCTATGTCTTAACTCTTTCGATTTCGGTTAATTGACGAGATTGGAAAAGTAGTCAAATCTTCTTATAAACTCTTCCTCTGAAATCTACGAATTTAACAAAAACAGTGTTTTAATCTTTTATATAGTCGAAAATTACTCTTATTTCACTGATTCTAATTCGATACGTCTTCTTACCGATCTTCTTCATGTCTGCTCTGATTAATGGGAATTTTTCGAGAGACTTTAAAACATTTAGAACGTTACCTCTCCTTCTCTTATCAAGTTTATTTAAGGAACTTGACAACTCTCTTGTGGAGAAAAACCCTGTTCACTTCATAACCTCCTCAAGAGAAACATAATCCTCTTCGTGAATTTCTTCCTCTACAAACTCTTTTTCGTCTTCCTCTGGTTCCTCTTCGGGAATTAAATTCAGAACAATTTCTTTGGTAATCTTCTCTAACTCTTCTCTTAGTACCTCTCTAACCGCCTGCTTCAAAACTTCTATTTCCATCATCTTTAATACCTCCTAGTTACTTAAAAGTGTTGTCAAAGGTTGTTTCGGCGTCTTGTTGTGTTAGTTGATTGTTGAAGTGAAGATTTGGATCTTTAAGCTCGACTAAGCTCCTTGATCTTAGATACGTAGTCATCTATTTTGCTCCAAACATAAACCTCCGATAAATCCTCTAATAAGTCAAAATGCTTATCTATCCAAACCTCTGATCTATCGTCTACGATTCTCCTGATGTCATACCACATTCTAATAACTCTGTCAATTAATCTCTCTGCATAGGTTTTCGAATATTAGATCTGCTGTTACAGCCCTTTCCCAACTCAGAAGGGTAGAAGGTATTATTATGTCCTGACATGGAGAGAAAAGTGAAGGTGACGATTTCTATAAGACCTATGCTTAAAAGTCTTGCAGAGAAGTTTGGGATAAATCTAAGTGCATCATTGGAAGATGCGTTAATCCAAAGACTTAGGGATTTGGTTTTAATAGAAGAGGGAAAAAATGCCATGCTCCGGCCGGGATTTGAACCCGGGTCACGGGATCGAGAGTCCCGTATGATTGGCCGGGCTACACCACCGGAGCTTATCAATTCTCAGTATTATGCGATATATAAGACTTGCTCTCACTATGCTAATGGAGGTATCTTACGCTCCAAAAGTTTCCTAAAATAATTTTAACTTGTTTTATCAAACAATCCGCTTAGACTAAATACCAACACACTCAAACAAGAGATTCGGTACACCTTAAAAGAAGCAATAAACATTTAAATAACCTGTGACCTGCACTAAATGACATGGCAAAAG
>CAZFVO010000137.1:0-2126 GCA_964522325.1 uncultured archaeon
ATGTTATCCATCTGTCCTCAACATCTGGCATTGGGCCACTGTATGTCATAACCACTTTTTTGGAACTTTTCATACTGAGATTGAATGGAATCTGGCCTGTATCAATATTCACAACAGGCACTGTGGAATCTATCACAATGTTGATTTCTGTTGACAACCAGCCCTCATTTGATGGGAGGCACACTGTGTATTTGTAGCCATCAATACTCCTTGAAAGGAGTTCCTCGTATGTAATTATGACCGAAACCCTCTGTCCTGGACGAAGGTTCAACCTCTGCACATAACTATCGGATGAGGTTTTCACTCCTATTGATGCTGTTGTGTTGTTTTCCAGGGCATTGTTGTACATCTCCTCCGCCGTGTCTTTCCTGACAATCTTGGCATAGTAGGGTGTGCCGTTTATTATCATGGTCATATTTGAGATCATGGCCCTTTGAGGTATTATAAACTCAGCATTTGTTTCCATTGTCTCCTCTGTGGGATTGTAAAATGTCATATTCACATGGGTTATAGCATAAGTATCGTGTATCTCAACATTATAGACAAATGCCTCCTTTACAATGTCTTTCTCCTCATAGCCAGCCCCCTGGAATGGAACCAGTGAGACCAGGAGAATGATCCCAACAATCACATATATCGCCTTCATTTCTATCACCTCCTGTGAAAAAATATGTCTGTGACAATATAAAGGGAGATTGGGACACTCATGAAAAAGATATATAAGATTTGCGGGACACTTTACAGATTAATTTCGGGGATATGTTTTTAATGGATGTTGTTATCACTATATCAGAGGTGATTGTATGACAGTAAAGTTAGTTGATGTCTCCTCAGTTGAGGCAAAAAGATTCACAAAGGTTGGAGAGGAGTTTAGAGGGAATATAAGAATTGACCATAACAGTACAATAACAACAATAAATGTGAAGGATGAAGACCTGCTTATAGAATTCAGATTCACTGCAAATTATCAGTCACTTGGCATCATAAAGATGGAAGGAACGATTGTCTATCACACAAAGAACAATATATCCGATGTTATAGAGATGTTCAATACTACACGAAATATACCTCCTGAGGATGCAACAGAAGTGCACAATGCCGTCCTGAGGGCCTGTATTCCTCTGGCAACATACCTGGCCAGGGACATAAAACTCCCTCCCCCGGTACCCATACCAAATGTGTCAATTCCAAAGAAGGGGGAGAAAAAGGGAGGCAAACATGGGGATTCGCCCGAGGTTGCATGAGGTGGGAGGGTGCCCGGCAAGTACAGAGTTCTATTACCCCGTGTATACAGGATTCTGGTATTATCTGTTGATGAGGGCAGTGAGGATGTCAAGGGCATTCCCATCGCCGAATCACCCCGGAGGGTATCAATAGGTGAAACTGGAGTTTTTCTGGAAGGAAACACACTAATGGTTGTTCTTTCGCAGTCAATAAAATGGGATGTGCAGGTCCCAAAAGCCATTGATAGCAGTGTGTCCCCCTGGGTGGAGATAAATGCCGAGGACCTAAAAGATGCGATAGATGAACTCACACGCCGTGGTGTGAAGGAAGTTATAAAGATAAGAAAATTCATCCCATCGTCAGCACATATAACATCTTTCAATGTTATCATGGCGGGTTCCACATCCGGTTACTGGGAAGAAGCCGAGGTAGACCTTCAGAACTTTACTGAGGATGAAGGGGCATATTCAATCGCAAATATTGAGGATCGAGATCGCTTCTCACAGATACTTGAAGAACTCAACCTATCAAACATCAGATATCTGTATTCTACCAAGATCAGCAGTGGCTATGACGCCACACTCTATTATTTTCCAATATTGGGTGAATCAAAGACAGAGGGAACATTCTTCCTGAATGTTGAGGTTGAGAATACAGAGGGTAGAATAAAGAACTATCTATCAGTTGAGAACTTCATGGGTACAATACTTTCATATCTATCCACCTTCCTGGCGAGATATTCGTTTATAAAGAATCTCTACAAAAAAAGCTATCCCATTTATCTCAAAAGGGTTGATACGACGAAGTCCCAGGCACTGGAACTCAGGAAATCCGTATCCGCAATATTATCCTCAAATACAAATCTGAAAGATAGAAATCTTAAGGATGGATATGAAGAAGAT
>CAZFVO010000138.1:0-2090 GCA_964522325.1 uncultured archaeon
GCCAGGAAGCTCGTGTTCATACTGCCGAGGGAGGCGCTGAAGAGCAGGGAGGAGTTTTACAGGGCGCTGAGGGAGGCCGGCGTTAGGGACGAGAAGCTCCTCTACTACCTCGACAGAGAGGTCAGGGGCTTCAGCAGCCTAGACCCGCTCATGCGGGACCCTAACCTTGAGAACATAGAGTGCGGCCTAGCCAACACCCCAGTGCTGGTGGTCCACAAGACCTATGGGAGGATGGAGACGAACTTAGTGTACAGTGAGGAGGAGCTGGACGAGCTCGTCGTCCGGCTGGCTCACATGGCTGGGAGGAGCGTGTCCACCTTCAAGCCGAAGATAGACTCGGCGGTACTGCCCGGGGGGCACAGGCTGGCCCTCACCTACAGGTCGGAGATCTCGCCCACCTCGGGCTTCACGATCAGGAAGTTCCCGGAGAAGCCCTGGACGATAGCTAAGATGCTGGTTAACAAGATGATAACGCCCGAGGCAGCCGCCTGGCTCTGGCTACTGATAGAGAGCCGCCTCGCAGTCATAGTCTTCGGCGCCATGGGCTCTGGCAAGACCTCCCTCGTGAACGCCCTCATGAACCTGATACCGCCGGACGCGATGGTCGGCACGGTAGAGGACGTGGCGGAGTTCAAGATCGCCCACAGGTACTGGATCCGCCTAGTGGCCAGGGAGGCGGAGACTATAGGCGGCGTGGGCGAGATAACCCTCGCCAGCCTCCTAGCACACGCCCTCCGCCGCAACCTCGACTACGTCGTGGTCAACGAGGTCAGGTTCGAGGAGGCTAGGGTCTGGGCCCAGGCAATAGCACTCGGCCACGGCGGCCTCTCGACGATCCACGCCGAGAGCCCCGACCTCGTGTTCGCAAGGCTCAGGGACCTGGGAGTCACTCCAAGCCTGCTCCAGGCGCTACACGGCATGGTCTGGACTTGGTTCTACAAGACCAGGAGGGGCGGTAGGCTCGTCAGGCTGCGTCGAGTCAAGGCCGTCTACGACATCGAGCTCGACGGAGACAACGCGGTGCTTAAGCCCCTCTTCTCCTACAGCATTGAGAAGGATACGTTGGAGTACGATGAGAGCGGGCTCCTGAGCTGCAGGAGCGCCGAGATAATAATGGAGGCTAACGGGTGGAGCGACGAGGAACTCCTCCACGAGTGGCGGAGGAGAACCGACTTCCTGAGGAAGCTCAGGAATGCAGTTGCCAAGACCCCGAGGCTGGCAGAGCTCGACGCGCTCTCGGTGATTATGAGGGACTTCTACAGGAGGATACCGCTTAGGAGGAGGCCGCCCGAGAGGGTGGCGAGGGTACAGCGGCCTCTCGGTCTCAAGGATGTGAGGCACTGTCCCAGCTGTGGGAGGAGGCTCCCGGTCCCGAACCTAACCTTCTGCCCGTTCTGTGGGAAGAGGCTAGGGGGTGAGGTCTTTGCCAGGCTTGAGGGATAGGATGGCGGGCTCCCTCGAGAGGTTCCTCTACGTCTCGCAGATGGGCTACGCCCCCGCGGACTACGCTGATAGGTTGCTGAAGAGAGCCTACATCGCGGCTGCTCTGACGATTCTCCTCCTGGCATTCACACTGTACCTACTGCTATCGGGCGACACGACACTCCTCCCCGTGGATCCCCTCCCCCCATTGACTGCAGCGGCAGCCGCTCCTTGGGGGTACGTGGCATTCCTCTACCTCAGGCCGAGGCTTAAGGCCCTCAGGATCTCCAAGAGGCTCTCGAGGGAGCTCCCCTACGCGTGCGCCTACGCGACCAGCTACGTGGCCGCTGGCCTGCCCCCTAGAAAGGCCTTAATGATGCTCGCTGAGAAGTCCCGCCTACTGCCCTACACGTCTAGAGAGCTGCAGCGCGTCGAGAAGCTACGCCAGCTGTTCGGCCTCGACGACCTCGAGGCCCTCGAGAGGGACGCTAAGCTGCACACCTCGCTGGAGTGGAGGGACTTCGTCCTCTCCGTAGTCGCGGCGGAGAGGGGAGGCGGCGACGTGCTGGCGGTCTTCAGGGACATGCTTAAGAGCTACTTCGCTGAGCTCCAGGCCTTCTACGAGAGGCTCAGCAGGAAGATGAGCATGGTGGCCGAGGCGGTGGTCG
>CAZFVO010000139.1:0-2083 GCA_964522325.1 uncultured archaeon
CTTGTTCTTACCAGCTGATAAAGCAGATAATATACTGAAAATCCTGCCTTCATCGCTTTCCTTAGCGTAAGTTTACCCTTGTTGAGCATATTATTTAATTATATAGAATTCTAGTATTAGAATGCTCAGAAAAAATTTAGAGGAATTAGTAGCAATCCAGTTTGATTTAAGGCATTAAATTGTGAAAAAAAGTTGCCGGAATCTGATATCTTGATGAGTTTGCAACAAGAAGATTAAGACAAAAAGGTTGAAGGTTAAGACTGGGAGATATCATTGCACCACACGGCTATTATCATCACCAATTCAGCAATCCTTTAATCACAATTCTCAGTGAAAAAGATAATATTATATAAATTATTATACATAAATTACTAAGATTTTTTGTATCCTTTCCAGTTTCACTATTCTTCCTAAATTTTCACCTGTTCTCCTATGACATTACGGAAAAGCTACGGGTAGACTCTATTGCCTCCAACGTATGTTTCCAGTACCCTTATATTTATTAAATCTCGTTCGTCAACTTCGAACGGGTCTCTGTCAACTACGACGAAATCGGCAAATTTGCCTACTTCAAGCGTTCCGAGGTTTTGTTCTTCGAACAGCAGGTAGGCTGAGCCGTAGGTGTAGTAGTGAAGAGCTTCCTCAACCGTAAGACTCTCGTTTTTAGTTAATTCATAAAGATCCAACTTTTCGTGTCTACCACGAGTCACGGCTGAATAGACAGTTTTCCAAGGATTAACTGGCTCTACAGGTGCATCTGTTCCAAATCCTACTACTATTCCTTTTTCAATCAAGCTTTTGAGGCGATAGACCCATTTAGCTCTACTCTTACCGACCCTCCTTATGACCCACCAGTCGCTCACGATAAAGTGTGGTTGTACCGATACAACGATGCCAAGCTCAGCAATCCTTTCAACCTGATCGTCCCTCAATACCGAAGCGTGTTCGATCCTATGCCTAGCAATCCTAGCATTGAGCTTTTGATACACGTCGAGGGTCATATCTATTGTTCTATCTCCAATTCCATGAATTGCCAACTGTAAGTTTGCTTCGTGAACATTTCTAGCTATTTTTTCAAGTTCGTCTTTGCTTATAATCGGAAAACCGCACGTATCTCCATCTTCGTATCGTTCTGAAAGCCATGCAGTCCTCGCACCTAAAGACCCATCTGCTATGATTTTAACACCATTAATTTTCAGAAATTCATCTCCAAATCCCCTGCTAACTCCAAACTTGGTGATTTCAGGATCTTTAAAGTAAACAAACACTCTCAATTTTAGCTTTCTTTTAGCCCTTAACCTCTCTAAAGCCTTAAACGACTTACCGCTACAGCTTACAAAGCCTACAGCCGTAATACCGTGTGATAAAACATGTCTTACGGCTAATTCTATAAACTTCTCGTAATCTTCAGGCTTCAGACTCTCCCTAAACTTATTTACTGCAGTTGTATAAGCATCCTCTACAACAACACCAGTAGCTCCTCTTTCGTTTCTAATAACGTAAGGAGACTCTGAATCTAAAAGATTACAAATCTCCATAGCCTTAGTATTCAAAACTCCGGCGTGAAGACAGAACCTTGAAAGCAAAACGGGTCTATCATCGACAACTTCGTCCAGATCCCATCTCGTTGGATATCGTTTTAATAACTCTTGATCCCATCCGTATCCAACGATCCACCCAGACTCAGTCTTTTCTGCGTGTTTCTTAAGCCTTCTCTTAAGTTCGTCTATATTTCTAACACCTCTCAAATCGAGTGAGTTCAAGTAGATTCCAAGCTCGTCGAGGTGTACATGCGAATCAATAAAGCCTGGCAATACCACCCTACCTTTTAAATCTATAACCTCCGCATCAAGAGTCTCTGCAATCTTTAATGCTCTCTCATCACTTCCAGCGTAAACTATCCTTCCATTAACTACAACTATGGCTGAAATTACTTCTTTCGGTTTAAATGACTTGTAAATCTTTCCATTTACAAATGCTACACTTTTTGTGATATCTTATCACCCCCAAGAGTTCTATTAGAAATTTTGAGATGCTCTGTTGATCAGTTCTATAGGATTTAAATTTCGGAATATAAAGAGTT
>CAZFVO010000140.1:0-2057 GCA_964522325.1 uncultured archaeon
TCTTAGCAATTTCGTAAAATTCCTTTGCAAATTCGGGAAGATTTGGAAATACAATTGACAAATAATCTCTAATGGTTTTGGTATACTCCGTTTTTGATTTCCCTGTTTCTTCCCATACGTACTTAAAAAGCTCAACTAACTCCTTGCCGATTGAACCATCGTGATACGAATAAACCTCATATTCTCTTTTAGTTCTTTCATCTTCAACATCTGGCGAAAATATCACTTCCAAGCCTAAAACATCTTTAACAACATTAAATACTCTCTCATCTCTAAGTTCAGGATAAGCAGTTGTCATATACTTATACGTCAGCTTATCAAGTGTCCAAACGAATAACGATTTCTGATTATAATTTGGCAGGATTTTAGCCAAATTGTTAACGAAATTTTCTAAAATTTCGATTAACTTCTTGTAATCGGACAAAATATCCTTGTAATCAACTTCTACATCAACATCGCTGTCAATAAGCCCCTTACTTACAGCTTGATTGATAATTGACGAAACCTTATTCAACAAATTCCTGACAAAGCGTATAAATTCTGTTTCATTCACAACAACCTTTGTTGTTGGCTGTAAATCTCTCTTCAGCTTTTCAATTAAATCGTGAATGTTTTCAGGCTTGAAACCAAACAATGTTGCATAAACCTTTGCCAAACTCCTTTCTTTATACTCACCATTAGATGAAACACCACCTAACAAGATCGTGCTATAATCAAATTCCTCTTTTAAATCTTTAAACGTTAATCCATCGCAATTTCTTTTCAACTCATCCCAAAAATCTTCTATAATTTTACAACTCTTAGCAATCTCCTTGATCTCTTCAAAATAACTTTTCCACTCATCTAAGTTACCGTAATCAAAATTTACTGCCTCAAATCTTTGATTGCAGATCATATAAAATCTTCAAAATTTCAGAAGATAAAAATGTTATCGTTCTTAGAAATTTGTGTTCAGATTTCTATTCTGATTTAAAAACTTTTTTCAAGAATTCCTTTAACAAAACTTCATCACTCACGATTTCATGAGGTTCACATTTTTCCACAATCTCTTTTAACTCGGGAAACAACTTATCGTCATTAAATTTTTTAAAATTCCTTAATATATTTTCGATAAATATATCGTAATGTCCGTAGTGTTTTAAATCTTCTATGAGACGATCGACGCCATCATCTTTTACGACCATCCGGTAGTAAAAAGGAAATGTGCACCAACGTCCGTAATATCTCCTACTCCCTAACATCCCTACAAATAGTGAAAATATGACCTTATTTTTACGTTTCGCAATTTCCTGTGCTTTTCTTAGATTTCTTTGAGCTTTCGTAGTTACTCCCTTTAAATATTGCTCGTCCTTTATATCTTCAGCAATTTCATAATAGTGTTGATTCACGAAAGACCTCACATTCTCAAACGATTTGCGATACGATTCCGATACATTCATAATCAAACATACGATTCGTGGCGTCTCTATAGTTAGCACTAAGCGATCTCGTTTATCGATACCATCAAGAAATTTTTCAAATTCATTGTTATCAGCTAAGAAACGAATTGGGTTTCTAAAATCAATGTTTCTCTTTGCTCGTAAGTGTCTCTCAATATAGTCAAGAAATATGTGCAAAAAGAAACAACGAAATCCGTCATGACCGAATTTCTTAATCTCTTTTATGTATTTCGATTTAGTAAATGCTTGAAAATCAAAATTATTTATTATTAATTCTGTGCATGTAAATTTAAATTCTGATTTTTTAATGAATTTATCGTAAAAATCATGATGTCTTGTGTTGTCTATAAATCTATCAACTTCTCTTTGAACATTTTTATCTATCTCAATGTGTTCGCCATATTTTCTATGCAGTTTTAGACTTGGCACAAGTTAATTTGTTGTGGTATAATGATATAATCTTTTCTGAAGAGATTTGAGATTATTGAGAATTTGATAAAACTAATCAAATCCGTACTTTCTCTTTTTGATTCTACCTATTCACATCGTTGGGTAATGTCACAGGGTAATGTCACAGTAATGTTTATATTTGATTAGGTGTATAATAGACAATGATCT
>CAZFVO010000141.1:0-2020 GCA_964522325.1 uncultured archaeon
AGGTGGATGGTTGAAACGGTTTTCTCCGTCATCAAGGATTCGGAGATCGTATAAAATCCTGTTCCCCAAGTTCGTTAAATCTCACCTCATCCCAGTAGCTTACAAAATCTTGAGATTCTTTATTCCTAACCTTACCTCCCTTACCTATCTTACACCCCTTACCTAATTCAATTATTTTCAACAGGGCAAATTATTTTTATCTCTTTATCTTCCTTAGGGCAAATGCCAGAGCAGCAATTGCCACAGTTACTTCAAAGCCAGGTATTACACCATACTGAAGCAGTTTAAGCAGAGCTTCGGAAATAACTATAATTATGACTAATATCGTCTGTAAATCACTTCCTGCTGATGCCTTTATGGTCACTGGTATTCTTAAATCACCTTCTACTTTTCCCGTTACTTTGAATCTCTGGGTTAAGGTCTTGCTTTCTTGTGGGCTTAAATCCCCGATGTACAACCCATTTGGTTTTTCTACTGCATTCAAAACCAAAGTCCTCTGTAATACATTGGGAGTCTCCATTTGAACGTACACGTCCTTTAGTGTATCCTTACCAACATTTTCAATGGTTATGTTGATTATAAGCTCCCTCGTTTGTTTGTCCACATCCACGTAGTATACAACTTTCAATGGCTTAATTTCAGAAACTACCTCCTTCCCCGGTGAAACTGGAACAGGAGTAGGTGTCGGAACTTGTGTTATTGATGTATGTGTGGGTGTGGAAGTTATATGTGGCGAGACTGTTATCGTTGAGATAGTAGCCGGCGTTACAATTATTGGCTCATACTTCACGGAAATTGTTTTTGATGCTTTATTCCCAGCAAGGTCTTCAACTTCAATTGTGAAGTAATTCCAGCCTTTCTCAAGTTGCATTTCCTGTTCAAACGGTACTTCCATGTATGCTTCTCTTTCTATTCCTGTTGCAAGTGGTTTAATCCATTCCTCTCTGCTGATCTTTAAGCTTTTAATCCCAGTATTGTCCCTTGCAACACCTTTAATAGTTACGTAAGGCTCGTAGACAACTTCACCGTCTTTTGGAAAATAAACTACGATTTCTGGCGGGATTGTATCTTTCAGAACGTTTACTGTTATGTTTATGAAGGTGCAACCATTATTTTCCGTGTTTACGGATATTAAACCGAAATAACTCTTCGGCTCAGCGTTTTCAGGCACATTTATTGTGCAGTAAACTGTGACGCTCTCTCCAGCTGGGACATCAAAGTTGTTCTTATTAAAGCTTATCCAATCCTCTGGAAGTGTGATAAAAGTTAGTGTACATTTTCCTACTCTCCCAGAGCAACAATTAGAAACTCTCAGACTAACATTCTCAAGAGGAGCCAAACCGGTAGTTTCCTCTATAACTATCCCAAATTTTGCCTTTGAACCTTGATAGATGTCGGTTTCAAAGTTCTTTGGGCTTACAGACATTTCAGGAACAGAAATAACAGTAACATTATATCTCACAGTTTCATTCTCGTCGATAACCACCCTTTCAACTGTCAGATCTTTAGGTGTAACTTCAACTTTAAGCATGCCTAAAGCACTCACTGGAGATAGAAGTAGTAAAACAAACAGGATTAACATCATAATCCTACTTATATTCATGCAACAACTCCCATCAATACTCTAACTACCAAGCAGGTTAGTTGTGAATTCAGACTCCTTCTCTGCTAAGGTGAACTTGATTTCCTTGCCAGCAACTTCAATAACTGGCTGTAAAACGATTTTGACTTTTGTCTTCTCTCCGTTCTTTATATGGCTGACCCACCACTCATCAAGCATTTTATTGTCAAGTTTTGTAACAAATGTGAGCGTTGCCTCAGATTTTGGCTGTATGACAGTCGCAACGTCACTTGAACCTTCAGCAAGCTTAATACCGTTCATCTCAACTGAGTAGTGGAACTTCGTTATCGGAACTGGAACCAAATTGTCGTTGTAGATTGTGGCTAAAGTCATGATTTCAGTGAAATCTTCGTTGACTTCTCCCCAATGAGATTTAATCGATTTGATTGTTAGCGTAAT
>CAZFVO010000142.1:0-2004 GCA_964522325.1 uncultured archaeon
AGGACGGAAAGCCGAACGTTATTCCAGTAGGCTTGGTTGAACCAATCGATAATTCACGAATTCTATTAGTAGATGTGAAGATGAACAAGACGAGAAAAATTCTGAACTTTCAGAATGTGAAGGGTAAAGCCAAGCCATACCAAGTTAAGCAACTTATTAGCACATGTAAATTTCTAAGCGTTTGATGCAGTAATCCAACGTAATTCTGAAGTTAGAGAGAAAATCAACACCAAGAATCAGCTCATCGACCTTGCTAGTTTCGATGAAACCTTCGCATTTAAAATCTCCTATTCTAACGATACCGTAAGTTCCGCGCGAGGTTATAAAGCTTCCGTCGGGAAGTAAGAGTTTTCTCTCCTCTAAATCGAGCTCATTGAAACGTAGGAGTTTGAATACGTCTTCTGGTATCATTAAGAATCCCTCGTAACCTGTATCCACTACAGCAAGAACTTTCCCCTCTTCTGGGTAGATCTTGCCATTAAACGGGTTTTCTATCGAGATTTCTAAAAAGGGTGCTCCCACCAGCGGTAGGATCATGTTCTCATCCTGTATCCCGCTCTCGCTACCTTCTTCAGGTCCGATCGGATTACCCTTAGTCCCCTTATATCCACACCTTTCTCTCTCAATAACTTGGCTAGTTCTTCGAGAGATTCTGCCTCAGCAATGAGTTTATCACCCTTATAAGCCCTATACACACTTTCCCCTTTTCTGAGCGAGTGAATGTAGTTTCGGATAGCATCTTCTACAAATTTTGATAAATTTCCCTTCTCAGCCCCGTACATCTCCCTAACAACTCTCCTAAGTTCCTCCTCAACCTCATCACTTAGAACTATGGTTAGTGTTCCCATAAATATTGATTAAGTAAAGAATATTTAAAGTTGACTATTCCCATGATTACGAGATGTTTGATACTTTAGCTATTTTAGATACTTTGAAACCCAAGAATTTAAGAGCTAAAAGGTAAGCTGAAGCAATGTGAATGTCTATACCTAAGAACTTTTGAATTTTCTCACCGAGTTTAGACGTATAAGAAGGATCAACCAAGTAAACTTCAAAACCCATTCTAAGTGCTCTAATTATACCGTATTGCAAGAGTTGAGCCTTTGCGAACTTAGAAATCTTACGATTTGCCTTCTTAGACTTGGTAAAACTTCTACTCTTAATTAACTCTAAGTCCTCGAACAGAATTATTCCAACCCCGTGATGGTACGCATAATTCAGCAACTCCGCTAAAGCGTTTAACCTAAGATGCTTAGCCTTATCCTTAGGAAATCCATGCGATGTTACTTCTGGGAAGTGTTTAACTTTGACATCCCTAATAATTCCCCTTCTATCCACGATAACCATGTTAATTCTGTCCGAGTTAACGTCGAGGGACGCTGTTAACTTACCTTTGGCTTTACCGTTACCGAAGTACTTTAAGTAAAGCTCTAAGGGGACAGAAACGTGTAAGTATATCTTACCGTTCCTAAAAACAATCTTTGCAGTATAACTGAGCTTTTAGGTGAATCTAATTGCCAACTTTCGGAACTACTGTTTAGAGTGGGGAGGAGGTCAGAAAGGTAACAAGAACCCTGTTAAAATCGGAAATACTGGGAATTTCTACATCTCGTTCGAACTTCATAAGAAGTTGCTAAGAATTGCGTACATTGTTATGACGCTTCATTCGCTTATTAAGTAATTCAACGATTTCTTCTGATTCAATGGGTTTCCCCCAAGGGAACTTTTAGGATTGATCCTTGTAAATTTTGTAGCATTATGATTCAACCAATGGTTGAGTCATGAGTTTCTGAAATGATGGATCTCAAGGCAAGTGTTCACAACTGAAAAACTCTTCGAGTAGCCTAATCTCCTCTTTGATCTCTTCTAGAATCTTCCTGAGGTTTTTCCTCTTTTTTATCCAAGCAGTGGCGCATTACCCTAACGTAGTTCTTCCAGTCCCCATTACGTCTCCACTTCCTCCTGAACTCTTCTAAAGTAATCTCTCCCGCTTTCACCTTCTCG
>CAZFVO010000143.1:0-1990 GCA_964522325.1 uncultured archaeon
TTTCATCTCGACGCTCAGCGTTTCGAGCGAATACCGCCCGGTCGCATAAAGCTCGAACATCTGCCTTACCAGCTCGGCTTTCTCAGGCTCCACCACCGCATATCCGTTTTGGACTCGATATCCATAGGGCAGCTTGCAAACGTATAAACCCTGCTGCGCCCTCTTCTCCATCCCATGGATGACATCCTCGCGCAGGTTGTTGATAAAGTGGCGGGCCACAGCCACCCGGATTCCATCAGAAACTGCCCCGTCGCGCCGTCGGGTATCCTTTCATCGCTGAACACCACCTTGATGCCTTCGATATCGTAGAGCGTCACATAATCCTT
Organism: uncultured archaeon; assembly: GCA_964522325.1. Classification (GTDB taxonomy): domain Archaea; phylum Halobacteriota; class Archaeoglobi; order Archaeoglobales; family Archaeoglobaceae; genus Archaeoglobus_B. The sequence continues at coordinate 327 of CAZFVO010000143.1, forward strand.
GAAGTTCCTGAAGAGCCGATCGACCTTGGCGGCGATCACCACCCGCACATCGGGATTCTTTTTCAAAAACTCGATCATCTCGCGGAAGCCCTTCCTCCGCTTGACGCCCGATGCCGTCATGACATCCCAGAACTCACGAACGATCGTGTATCCCTGGGAGATAGCGAACTTTCTGATCCTCTCCCTCTGGGCCGGGAGGGAATATCCCTCCTGTTCCTGTTCCGCGGTGCTTACCCTGTAGTAGGCGACCGCTTTCATGTTTCCCTCCGGTTCGAACTCTGTTTTTGTCCCAATTATACAGTATGAGAAAGAACTCAGCGATATTTCGACGTGCCTCCTTGCTCCACATCGCCTATCCTCTCCCGGGTTATCGTCGAAGCCCAATCCTCCAGCCTCATAACCACCAGCCACCCACGTCGATCAGATCGGATGAACATGAGATCCCTGCCCTCAAGCCACCGATACAGGCTTTTGAACCCATCCTTACGGCGCTTGACTCGGCTACCAGCTCGCGATCGCCCAGTTTTACTACAATATCGCCCTCATAACCCTCCACCGAGCCGCTCAAGGGCACCCGACGCGCCTCAATTCCTCTCTCCCTCAAAATTCTCACCAGCTCCCTCTCGCCTCTCTTGCCTTTCTCCCTCACTCCCTTGCCGGCCATCACAGCGCCTCCACGATATCAAACACTACACCGCCGCGTTTGGTGTTCCTCTCGTGCTCCACCAACCTCATCTGTGAGGGAACTAAACGGAAATAAACCGTGCCCACAGGACCGTTCCGCTGCTTTCTAATGATCAGCTCAGTTAACTGCTGATCCTCTTCCTCGTCATATAAACCCGGCCTGTAAACAAACGCCACCATATCAGCGTCTTGCTCCAGACAGCCGCTTTCGCGCAGATCCGAGAGCATCGGCCTCTTGTCCTGTCGCACCTCAACAGCCCGGTTGAGCTGCGAAATTGCCAGCATCACTATGCCTGCTTCACCGGCGAGCAACTTGAGCTGCCGGGATATCTCCGCGATAGCTTGCTGTCTGGACTCAAACCGACCTTCGACAGGGATAAGCTGGATGTAATCCACCACGACGAGCTCAAGATTCGAATGCTGGACTTTCGTTCGCTTCACAAGCGACTTGAGCTGCATCAAACTCAGGTCCGGACGATAGATGATATGCAGCGGCAGATCCTCTATCTCCTGACACGCGCTTGTTACACGCCCCATCTGCTCGTCGCTCAGCATGCCCGACCTCAGCCTAAGGAATGAGTTCATCCTGGATTGCTTCAGGCAGTTTATCCAAATTCTGCCCTTCAAACCTGTCCCTCATGGATCGAAATGTCAACTTCATCTTCTGGTTTCCCAGAGGCAGGAGGGTTGAAAGAGAAGGGTAAGGATGTCAAAGTGGAAGATCTTCCAAACGGGAGCCATGTCGTTTCATGAAAGGGGATGAAGCTTAAAGTTTGCATCAAGCAAACCAAATAAGGATGACCCCTGGATTTTGGTTTGCTCCTTTGGTCTGTTTTCGGGTATGTGTTGAAGGGGAGGCATCATCAGTTTTGTAAGTCATCGTTTCATCTGATGATGAGCTGAGTTTGGTGGGAGTTTGGATCTCCCTCACCTTCAGATGTGGAGGGAGCGTATCATCCGTTCTATTTGCTCCCCCCTCA
>CAZFVO010000144.1:0-1987 GCA_964522325.1 uncultured archaeon
GAATATTCCTTGGGAAATCTAATTATGGGATATTTAAATCCTTTTTTTGCTTTCTTCCTTCCTATAACTGACTTGCCAACAAATTTCATTTTCCAATCACCCACTTTCCTTCTTTTTGTAACAAGACTAACTTCCTAAATTTTTCACAGTTTACAACATCTCTAAAGTTACTAAAGTCATAACCACAGAAATCGTCCAAAGGACACAAATCTTCTTGCTCTACTTTCTTTATCCTAACGATACGAATATCGAAAAGTCCTCTCAAGTCAACCTCATTATGACCTTTTTTCCTCGCTGGAATTAAAAGAGAAAGATTTAAAGTTATAAAAAAGAAGTTATACTAAGTTTGATGATACTTGAAACTAAACTTTCAATTTGTTTTGTAGCGAGATTATTCAGAAAGCTAGAGAGGTGAGCTTGACATGACGAAGAAGTCCGTATACTTGCTAGTTCTATTATGTGGAGTCTTAGTTTTAGGGTGTGCTGGTGAAGAGGTAAAAGCCACTATAAAAGGCTACGAGATTATAGATTTCGGTGGAAAACCAGCAATAAAAGTTAACGTCGAAACTAATGAGTATCCAGTAACAGTTTATTTGCTAGGTCCCGATCGAAGAACAATAGATATGAAAGTGCTTGAAAGTGAAAAAGATATTCCAGCAATCTTGTATCTAGGATTATCAGGAATAAATGTTAAATCGGGAACATATTACCTGAAACTTGAGTACGGTGCAAAAACTCTTGAAGAAAAGAGTGTTACCATTCAAGGTCCAAAAATTCAACTTATTGATGCTAAATTTAATTTTGAGAAGACATTTATGGGTTACAAGCTTAAAAAGATTGAAATGAATTTAAAGAATTTTGGTGATTGCCCAGCATATCTTTACTGGGTTAAAGTCAAAATAGGAGACAAGGATTCCACTGATGTTATAGAAGAGTACAAAATACCACTCAAACCAGGTGAGACCAAAGTGTATACAGCTAAAGACTTTATTCTACACATTGAAAAACCAGGAACTTATACAGCAACTATTGAAATCTCAGGATTTGGTGGAACAGTTCTCGGAAAATTTACAAAGACTATCGAGGTTAGATGAGGCCAATATTATGGGGTACTATTTGGTTCTTTATAGGATTAGTTGGTTGGGTTACATTTAGCATAGTTGGAGGACTCGAAAAATTTACGACAGCAAAACTCAGTCCAATAACAATATTTCTAATTTATTTTTTTGGGCTAGCATTTTTCTTTAGTTTACCAATTGCAATTTTAATCGAGATTGTTAGATGGATTAAAATAAAAAGGAAACTTAAATCATAAAATATATATTAATATATACTCAATTTGATATGTTTGATTTTGAAGTGAGATAATAATAATGAGAATAGATATTTTCAGATACATCTGTTAGCTTTACTTTAGCTGATATTTCTTTTCTAATTTTTGCCTAATCTCATCAATACTTATCCCTTCCAGCAAATCTTCCAAGGATTCAGAATCAAGAGCTAAATACTTACCAGATTTTATACCATATTCGATTATTTTTCTATCGTTAGTCCAGATTGGAATATTTAGTTTTAGAGCTAAAGCTATGAATGGAGTATCTTTTTCATCGAACTGTTTAGCTATGTTATAAGCTTCTGGCACTTTATCTTCATAAATCTCGGAGGGAATAACATGGATCAATGAGAAAGCTAAGAAAGACTTCAATTCAAATTCTCTTGAATATTTTGAATTCTAACAACCCATCCTCTGGGAAATAGAGGGTTAAATCGTAGTCTCTAATGATTTTGAAAGCTTTTGATTTGTCTCCTGCTATTATAACTGTAAAAACTACATTACTATCGATGACTAGTCTCATTCAATTAGCCCCTTCTTAATATATCTTTCCCTAATCTCTTTCCAAGCTTCCTCTCTACTCTCTTCAAATTTCTTAATAGCTTTTTCAAAATCTAATTTGATTCCAGACTTTAAAACATCGAGAACGATCTT
>CAZFVO010000145.1:0-1973 GCA_964522325.1 uncultured archaeon
TCGGAGCACCTACGATGCACAACCACGTGTTCCCTCCCATGGCTGGATTTCTAACCTATTTAAAAGGTTTGAGGCCAAGAAATAAGATTGGAATGGCTTTCTGCAGTTACGGATGGGGTAGCGGAGCTTACGAGGATATAACTTTGGTTATGAAGGACTTGGGTTGGGAGTTGATTGAAGGTTTGCAGGTTCAATTCAGGCCGAGTGAGGAGGAACTTAAGAAGGCGTACGAGTTGGGTGTTTGTGTTGGTAAAAAGGTTTTTGGAGGTGGTTTGAATGGATGAGAAGATAGAATATGGTGAGTTTGAGAAGGGATGGAGTTGAGTAAGGAAGAATTGAAGGAGTTTTTGCAGAAGATGCTCGAGAAGATAGATCTGGGAAAAATTACGTGCAAATTCGAGGAGGGAGAAATCTACGTCGATTTTATTGAGCCCGTGAAAGTTAAAGTTGAATACGAGTAGTGAGAAGGTAGAGCTTAAAATAAAGCTCAAGTTCAGAGGAAAGGTACTACCTGAGGTTCCGCCGTTCCAGTAAACCATTAACTTTCTTCATTTTTGATACAAGTTCGTTAAGCAGGAGTTCAACTCCGTTCATCACAATTTCCTTCAAATTGTATACCGGAATGGGTCTATAGATAAACTTATATCCACCACCCCTTAAAATCCTATATTCCTTAGTAACTAAGCCTTTTTCGGTTGAACTCTGTAAAGCTCTGTATACGGTAGTTTTATCCTTTCCAACGGTTTTTGAAATTTCATCTACGTCAGCGAAGCTTTTGTCTAACAAAGCCAAATGTACCTTGACTTAGAGCAGTTTAAACCTAAAACACATGCTAAAAGACAACTTGAAGGACTACACTTTTGCATAATTCGTGCATGAAACTACTACTTTTAATATATTTGGTTGTACAGATTAACAATATTATAAGATTGCTTAGGGATTTTTAAAATAGCATAAATGTTCAAGACCTTGTTAAATGTGTTGAGAGTTATTATGAGGAGGCCGTTGAAAGGGTCTAATAAAGCAAACAAATGGAAAGCTGTAAATATCATCGATCTGAATGAATTTAGGCGAGGATCTTGTGATGTTTGCCGAGGAAGTATTAGGTGATGAAAAACGACTACTGGATTTCTGCGATGATATCTTGCAGATTCGTCGTATGTATAAAAAGGTGTATTTTTAATACTATAAACATGGTGGCTTTTATTCAGATTAGAGGCAGTGAAATTGGAAAAAATGCTTAGTGTAGTAGCTAAAGGTAGAAAAATATATCCTACGCTTAACTCAGAGTTGAGAATTTATAAACTTTTTAACTACCTTTTTAAGTGCTCTCCTCAACAAATCTGAAGCAGCGGCTTTAGATATGTCGAGATTTTTAGCGATATCTTCGAGCTTAATTTTCTTGGGATTTTCGAAGTAACCTAGATCTAAAGCAATCCTTAGAATTTCAAATTCCTTGTAGCTTAAACCGTCATCTTCGTCAAAGAAGCTAGATTTCCAAATTAGTTCGTAGTTTAAATTAGCCTTATCTAAGACTGATATAAGCCGTTTAAACTCCTCAATCGTGCAAGCTAAAGTCCAGATGATATAATCCCTTCTAACAATAGCTGAAACTACTATTGCGCCAGAACTCAAAATTCTCTCGGCTAAAACACATTTATGATTCCTTATGATATGTGTTTTATTCTCATCGGGTGTTTTAAATGTTATAAGAGTTTTGATACCCTCTTTATCTAGCCAAATCTGCTTGAACAATATTGTAGCACAGTTAAATTTCCTTATAATGCACCACTTTGGGGTTCAGCTTAGGTGGAAATTTATTGAAATTTGTGTAATTTCCACCTAAGCTTTCAATCCCCATGAAATTACCGAAGCCACCTAGCGGGAGCACCTTTTTCTGTATTTTTCAACACGATTTTCTGCTCGGCACTCCCGTTCGGTAACTTCGGATCATTAGAGACTCATCAGCCTCG
>CAZFVO010000146.1:0-1972 GCA_964522325.1 uncultured archaeon
ACAGAATTTCAATAATGCTCGCCATATTTTCCGGAATAATTGCGGGTCAGATGGAAAAGGGACACATCTTGTACGGCTTGAAACACATGTGCATATTTGTCGTTTCGTCCGTAATTCTCTTCGAATTCATCTTAAGTGGTTAACATGAACGACAAAGGTGTTTCGGAAATAATCGGGGAAATGCTTTTATTATCCATAGTTGTCACTCTCGTAGCAGTTTTATCCGCAAACGTTTTTGGTTTGCTGCCGAGCTTTGAAGATATCCCTTACGCAAGTTTCGTTGGAAAAGTAAACGAAAAAAGTAATCTTATTAATATTACTCACGAAGGGGGCGATTCGATTCCTCTCAACGACTTGAGAATTATAATTGATAATGGTAGTAGTGTAATTCAATGCTATTTCAACGGGTCTAATCTTTCTTGCAACGATGAAAATGTAAGTGGAAATTTAAGCGATGATGGAAACGATCACTGGGAATTTGGAGAAGTATTAATGATCGACAAAAGCAAAATTGGAGAGAAAGTGAAAATTGTAATCGCTCACAGAGGGCAAGTTTTGTGCAAACTGTTTTTTGGGTGGTAGCATGAACAACAAAGCACTTTCGCCTGTCGTTTCCATGATACTGATTTTGGCGATAATTACGACTTCGATTTCCGTATTGTGGGCAAACTACGTTCCGATCGTAAAGAAAAGGGCTGAAATAAAGCATAATGAAAGGCTGATCGACGAGTTTTTGAGCATTTCGACTATTTACTCACTCCTCAACGAAAACGAGAGTAAGGTAATCTCACTGACACTGGGTGGAGGAGAAACAACTTTTGGTCACCTGACAACAAGTTCAACTTTAAAGGTAAATAAGACCGGGACTGTAACCGTTAATATGAGCTGTGACAATTTGCCGCATGACAATTCGCCGCATAGCTTTAGCTTGTTTAGCATAGAACTTTCAATACATAATACGTACTTGCCCGATCGCACTTTCGTGTTCTCAGAAGGTGGTATTAAGGTTTTTCAGTACGATAAAAACATAACAAGGTTAGAGCCGGATATGAATGAATCTCTAAGATTTCAGAACAACACATTGATACTGAGAATAGATAACCTAAAGACTGATCCTCAAGAAGTATCTGGCAACGGTATCGTCTATCTTAGGCTCAAATTTGATCGCAATGAGAGTTACAGTAGGGAATACTACAACTGCACGGGATCTATACAAGTGAACGATAGCTTGTTCGAGGATGAATGGATTAAAGTTATGGAAAGTTTAAGCAATGGTAGGCTTAGGTTCGATCCAAAGAGTAATAGCTTGAAGTTTAACAATATGAATGTGTCCATACTTACCAGAGATTTTGTGGTAAATGTAGGATAAACGGATATGAAAAAAGTAGAACTTATGGTGTTTTCTGAACTTACGAGTCAATCTCCATTTTTATAACCGTTCCCATTTTGTTTACTAAACATTACTAGGACATCATTGCCATCAATTGTAGATAATGAGACACTAAAACGTTATTTTTGTTTTTACTGTTTTTTGTGTGCCCCCATACCGATTTGCCAAACACATTTTAACGAGACCCTAAAATCAAACGAGATTTAACAATATCAGCAAAAGAATATTAACGGCAAATGGGGCAAAATCTCACTTGTTCGGTTGACCAAAGGTTAATATTCAAATGACATTCGATGTTACTTTGTTAAGAACTGTAAGAGTGGAAAAATTTCTTAGTATCACCCCTGTGATTAAGTAACGGGGGTGATACCATGCTATTCGATCCAAAACCAAAAGAAAGAAGGCGAGAACTATTCGACCGAGACGAAGAATTGAGAACCCTAGAAAGGCTCACGAGAACCGGATCTCCCATAACCCTGCTCCTCGGAATTAGGAGGATAGGAAAGACCTCAGTTCTCAAAACCTTTCTAAACGAAAGCTCGAAACCACACGTTTTCATCGACGCGAGAAAACTATCCGAAC
>CAZFVO010000147.1:0-1952 GCA_964522325.1 uncultured archaeon
TTTTATTAACTATATATGTAAAAAATTTAAAATAATTCTATCTTTATTTATTTTATAGAATGTCACTAAGAATTCCTCGCATTTCACAGTAGATGATAAGGATGATAAGGTTGGGCAATTAGGTTAACTTAAATAAAATTGTAAATTTTATTTAGTTTTATTTTATTTAATTATTTAGTTTTTGAAATACTCTTTAGATTTTTATTTTAAACTTGAATGCTAAACTTTCCATCTACTGTTTAGAGTGGGGAGAATGTCAAAACTGCAACCGACGATTTTATAACCAAAAGGTATTGTTGATACTTATGGATTTGGATGAAATAAGGGTTGCCGTGCTTAGAATCGAAGGAACCAATTGCGAAGATGAAACCGTCAAGGCTTTTAGAAATTTGGGCGTTCATGCTGAAGCAGTTCATCTGAAACAGTTCTACAGTGATACGGTCAAAGAAAGGGAGCAGAGAAGTCTATTTGACTATCACTGCCTGGTTATTCCTGGTGGATTTTCTGCTGGTGATTACGTTAGGGCTGGAGCGATATTTTCTGCGAGGCTTAAAAGTGTATTAAAAAGGGATTTGGAGGTATTTATCAAGGAGGGCTATCCAGTTTTAGGTATATGTAACGGATTTCAAGTTCTTGTTGAGCTTGGAGCTCTACCAGGATTTGATGAGGATAAGCCCATAGCTGATAAGCCTGAGATGGTTTTAACTGTTAACGAGTCTGCAAGGTTTGAATGTAGACCATCCTTGCTGAAACATGAGAACAAATGTGTATTTACAAACCTTCTAGATGTTGGTAAGGTTGTGATGTTTCCAGTTGCGCATGCGGAAGGTAGAGTGGTCTTTCCGAAGGAGAGAGAGGAAGAGATTTTGAATATGCTAATTGAAAATGGGCAAATTGTTTTCAGGTATGTTGATGACGAGGAAAGCTATGCGGGATACCCTTGGAATCCCAATGGCTCAACGTACAACATCGCTGGGATTTGTAACGTTAGCAAGAATGTTTTTGGACTGATGCCACATCCGGAAAGGGTTTTTTGGGGATATCAGCATCCTGAAATGAGAGATGGTTACGGAGATGGAGCTGTAGTTTTTCAAAGTGTGATAGACTATTTGAAGAAAAACTTTTAATTCTGTAGGTTAATTTATTTTTAGCCCGTCTGCCATGCGTCCCCTGATCAAATGATGGGGATTCCACAGGACGGGCTACATTCCCATTATTATACAATTTTAATATTTAATTAAAAAATTATAATTTTTTATATTTCTTTAAATTAAATTTAAATAATCTGTTTTTGAAAAATTGATCAAGCAGGGAATAGCTAGGAAGGGAGATATTAGAGTAGAACAAAAACCTACAGTAGAGGTTACCACAAAGCTACCAGAGCAAACGGAATTTGAGGGGTTACCAGGTTATGTTAGGTTGTCTAGTATTGCAAAGGATGCAAATGTGATAATGGTACTCTTCTTAAGATGGATAGAGTTCATGATCGAAAGGGTGGGATACTATAGTCTTGAGGTTCTTCTAAACTATTACGTTGAAATTGGCTGGATAAGCAAAGATGTCATGTTTACTGTTCTAAAGTACACTAAAGGTATCAAGCTCTACCATGAAAATTCGGATTGGAGACCAGTGGGAGTTTATGAGTGCTAAAGATCACATAACATCACTGATGTTTATTGAGGCTCTGCGAACTGGTAAGTTCAACAGAGACTTACTACTATCTGTTGAAAGAGAAATTTATAAGATTAAGAAGGAGGTTTCAGAGTTACATGGGTTTAGCACGATTGTTAGCTTTGTTATGTTGTTCTTAGTATCGTTTGTTATGTTTGGATATACTGCACATGTTATCGTGGATGAAATTAAGGATCCCGGTAAAGTGTCCAAGTTAGAGAAGAAGAGGAAGGTAGAACTCAGATTTTGAGATAGTTGAAGTTATAGGCTGTGATTACAAG
>CAZFVO010000148.1:0-1926 GCA_964522325.1 uncultured archaeon
TTTCCGACCCTTCCCATTACATCTTTCGCTACGATTTCAAACATCGAAGCTTTGAATTAAATCTCACTTAAAAATCTTTGCCCAAAATATTGTCGGCTACCGATATGTTTAAATCCCAAAAAGATAAGGATTAACAATGATAGATATAAGCAGATACAAACCGTTTAGGGAAATGGCAAAGACATGCAAAACAAGGGAAATTAGAGAAAAGAAAGTCGTCTGGCCGAAATTTCACTTAGAATCATACTTCGGTGGAAAATACAGAGCAAGGGTTTTGAGAGGTGCGGATGTCGAGGAGGTTGCTGAATTATGGAGAATGGGATATCCCGAAATTTACGGATCCAATTACGATTTTGTCCTTTACCCGAAAGAGATCAAAGAAAGGGTTGCACTTGAAGATAGATGGGAGAGGGACAGATTCGAGAAAGATTTCTGCATGGTTGTTGCCGAGGAGAGAGAAACGGGAAGAATTTTATCGGCCGCCCTATTAAAAAAAGACGACAAAAATCTTGAAATTGAATATTCAATGCTCGTTACGCATCCCAAACACAGAAAGCAGAACATCCCCCTTGGTATCGGTTTGGCGATAGCTGAGAAGATTGAAGAGAGCGGAGCCGAGTACATGACAACATTCCTTGAGACTTGGCACGACATAACCCAGAAACTGTGCATAAGTAGAGGTTGGAAAATCGCAGGAATATTTCCCGGGAGATTTACAAGATGGGCGGGAGATAACAGGGAATACAGGGGATGCGTTGTGTATATGTATACTTTTATAAATAATGGTGATGAATACACAACAAAACCAGAGGAGTGGAGTTTAGCTCCCGAAGTAAAGGAGGTTTGGGAGTGCTTGGATAGGATAAACAGGGAGATTGAAAAAAGAGCGGAAAAGTATGATATCGAGACCATCAGAAAGATTATTTTATGAGAAATCGTAAAATTTTTTCGTCCTCATTAATGAGACAATTAAATGAGAAGGCTATACACCGCAGCCCTACTCCTTACAATGTTAATCTGGGCAGGATCATTTATTTTCACGAAAATAAGTCTCAATGAAATCAAACCATACAATCTTGCGTTTTACAGATTCGTTTTAGCTTCTCCCGTTCTTTTGGCGATAGTTTACCTTAGAGGTTACCTCCAACCGATTAAGATGGTTGACCTTCCGAAAATTGTGATATTAGCGGTGACAGGGGTGACATTTCTCTACGTAGTTCAGTTTTTAGCCCTCATGTATACGACGGCTACCAATTCATCGATACTTATAAACATGTCCGTAATCTTCGTAGCTGTTATGTCTTTTTTTCTTGGTGAAAAATTTTCCAAATCCAAAGTTCTCGGACTTTTTCTATCATTTGTTGGAGCTTTTCTCGTAATATCCAACGGTAGGCTTGAATTTTTCAGCAGCAACACCTTTAAAGGGGATATCTTAATGATATTCGACGGATTCCTCTGGGCTATATACACTGTTGTCGGAAAAGATCTTCTTAGGATATACAATCCATACTCTCTTACGGCTTACGCCTTTTTAATTGGATCCATCCTGCTCCTCCCGTTTGCACTATACGAAGGACTCGTTAATCCGATGTCCCTGAGCATGATCGTCTGGATTTCCCTTCTATATCTCTCACTTCTGTGTTCTGTATTCGCATACCTCGTTTGGTATGCCTCACTGACAAAAATGGATGCAACAAAGGTGGCTGTCTTCGTTTATATCGTCCCGTTCTTCACAGCTGTAATGGCTTTCTTAGTTCTTAGAGAGCAAATCAGCCTTTACACCGTAATCGGAGGAATTCTGACAATGATCGGTGTTTACTTGGTCGAGAAAAATTAAATATGATCACGATAAGTCCAGCCTATGAATCTCACAGAGGATAAATTCAGAGAATTTCTCGGAGTTGAAATCTTAGAGATATCTAAAGG
>CAZFVO010000149.1:0-1923 GCA_964522325.1 uncultured archaeon
CTTTTCTAACAGCAGGTGTGAAGGGAGAGACGCTTATAAACTTCGGATTGATGCCGAAGAAAAGGTGGTGCATTACGGAGTTGCCAACCACTATAGCTTCGTAGATTTCATTATATCTCACATTTGCTTCTTCGCAGATTTTGTCTATTATCCCGTTTATCGCATCAACAACGATTTCCTGCAGCTTTTTTAGGTTCTCCTCTTTCTTGGATGCGTAAGTTATGCGGGAAACAACGTCCTCACCATAAGCTACCTGCGGGTTCTCAGCGTAGCCCCTCGCAACGGTTTTACCACTAACGAGGTCGGCAAGCGCTTTTACAAACTCTTCTCTAACATCTGCCATTCAGACACCTCCAATTTAAAATGATGGCTCTGTAGATTAAATTTTGTTATGAAGGAGTTCATAACAAATTTATTTGATTTGAAGTAAAAAATCTTAATTCTGGATCAGTCTTTAACTCTTATGAAAATTCTCTCTGAAGTAGTTTCAAAACTTGCCCTTATTCCGAGTAATTCGAAAAGAGTTTTTATTATTATTTTCGTTACAATCAGGTTTTCTGGAGGTGTTTGGAATATGAGTTCATTCTCATTGACCTTAACAAAAGTCCCACCTCCAGCGAATTCGATCATTCTTAAAACTATCTCCGCCTTTTCAATAGCTCTTGTATTTTCGTCCCATCCATATTCGATTAAAAATAGCTTTGCAATACCCTTTACAGCACTCACGAATTCTTCATCGTTCTCAAGATCTTCTGGATTTACATTTTCCTGTAACTTTTTTTAACTTTTTTAATAAGACTCTGTAAAATTCTCTATCGAGAATTACAAATTGGCCAGTTTCAACATGATACATGTGATATGCAAGCCTATCTATGTCATTGAAATACTTCCTGTTTGTTTTATAATACAATAACACAGGGACTTGAAACTGAAAACTTGCTGGAACATAAGAATGAAGCAGTTATGGTATTATCTATATTAATTATTATTATCTATTATTATTTCTTAGCTAAGATCAAAAGAGATCTAAAGGGATTTTATGCCAATTTTAAAGGAAAACCAGAGAACTTGTTTTAGATACAGATAGAATGAGTGTTGAAGAAGAAGTTGAAGCAGTTTTGGAGTTGGAATATCCTGAAGGATTTATAAAAACTGTTTTTCTAAAATCTTTCTAGAAAGATATTCCTTATTTCTGGTCAATATCCTGTCTTTTGTTTCGATTTCCTCAATGATGCCTTTCAATTCGATTTTATCTTTAATTTATCTTGAGCTCGATCATATAAAGTTAAACTGCCGAAAAGAGCTTAATATTTGTTCTAAAGAAAGAAATGATAATTCGACAAAGCATAAAATAAATGAGTTCAAAACGGAACTTATGACATTGCAAATCGCAAATAAAAATTTTATAACATCTCCTAGTAACCTTACCGTGTGCTTGCACGGAAGGTGTTCAGAAATATAATTTACAACAGTTCTTCCATATTTATCGCGAATGTTGTTGGCATCGTTGTAACGATATACGTTGCAAGAGCTTTAAAACCCGAGTTGTTTGGCATATACTCTTTGGCATTATCGATCGCCTTCCTTCTTCTAACATTTACAGATTTGGGTATTAACGCTACGATAATAAGATACGTTGCTCACGCTTACGGCTTGAAGGATTACGAGCTTGTTAGGGGATACATAAGGAGTTTGAGCAAGTTGAAGGTTTTGTTGGTATTAGTTGTATCGTTGGTATTATTTGTGTCCTCCGATTTACTGTCAATCTACGTTTTTCACAAGCCTTTGCTTTCTGATCCTTTGAAAGTTACGTCGCTCTTTGTATTGTTTTTTTCTCTATCTGGATTTTTAAATGCTATTTTCAACGCTTTTAACGATTTTAAAGCGAATTTGGTAAGAGCTTTAACTTACGAATTTTCAAGA
>CAZFVO010000150.1:0-1912 GCA_964522325.1 uncultured archaeon
GAAAAGGTTAATGCAACTGTGAGAATCGGATATCTCACGGCAGATCTTCATCAGCTCGCCTTTTACGTAGCCCTTAAGGAAGGTTACTACAAAGATGCTGGTCTGAATATTGTCAAAAAGGAGTTCGCTAACGGTGTCTTCGAAATGGAGGGATTCAAACAGAACGAGATCGATGCGGGATATCTTGGGGGCTCGCCGGCCACTCTGAAAAGGGTGAACGATGATATAAAGATAAAGATCATCGCTGGAGTAAACAACGAGGGGTCTGCGATCGTTGTCAAAAGTGATATCAACAACCCAAAGGATCTTGCTGGGAGGAAGGTAGCCATTCCGGGGTATGGAACTGTTCAGGACTTTCTTCTTAGGCTATTTACAGAAAAGAACGGACTTAGATTGAAATGAGGCTAATATCCCTACTGATATCGTTGGCACTTTGGTATTTTATATCCCTTTTTACTGAGATCTCACCACCTCATGAGGTTTTTTATAAATTCTTGCTTTTAATTGTATATGAGGAGCCGATTCTTGGGAAAACTCTAATCCAACACGCGGAAGCGAGCCTCGTTAGGGTTTTGATCTCCTCAACCGTAGCTTTCGCCCTCGCCATTCCCTTAGGGATTTTTGCGGGGTGGAGCAGAAATGTGAGAGAAATTATCATTCCAATTGTCGAAGTTTTGAGACCCATCCCTCCTTTGGCTTGGATTCCCCTCGCCTACATCATATTCGCAAAACTTCCCGACACCGTTCAGGTCTCTCAGCTTTACATAGTTTTTGTTGGAGCATTTTTCCCCTGTCTCGTGACCGTCTTTGACTCAGCTAAAAATGTCCCCGAAGAGCTTATAGAGATGGCAAAAGTCTACAGAGCCGATAACTACATGATTCTGAGACATATAGTCTTACCCCACTCTTTGCAAGGGATTTTGACGGGAATACGGGTCGGCTTAGGTGTCGGTTGGATGAGCATAATTGCAGCCGAGATGATAGCGAGTTCGGGGGAGGGTCTCGGTTACTTCATCCTTACGATGTATGAGGTGGGAGGAAGGGTTGCTGAGATAGTTTCTGGGATTGCTATGATCGGCTTAATCGGATATGCCATGAATTACATCCTCATAAGGCTTGAAAGGGTGCTGATACCATGGCGTTAAAGGTCGTAAACATCAGTAAATCTTATGGAGATCTAAAGGTCCTCGATGGAGTTAGCTTTGAAGTTAAAGATGGCGAAATCCTGTGCATAGTCGGAGAGAGCGGCTGCGGTAAGACAACGCTTCTCAAAATCATAGCCGGAATAGAGAAGGCTGATGACGGGAACATATCTTTAAAAAACGGAAGAATAGGATTCGTATTCCAAGATGTGAGGCTTTTACCTTGGAAAACGGTTTTAGGGAATGTGGAGTTCGTTCTTGAATCTGTCGGAATGGATAAATCGAGAGCGGTGAAAGTGGTAAAGCTCGTTGGATTGGAGGGGTTCGAAGATTACTATCCAAAGCAGTTAAGCGGTGGAATGCAGCAGAGGGTTGGAATAGCGAGGGCGATTGCCATCGATCCCGATATACTCTTGATGGATGAGCCTTTCGCAAATCTTGACGCCCTGACAAAGGAGAGAATGCAGAGCGAGCTTCTTAAAATAATTCAGGACAAAACCGTGATCTTCGTTACCCACGACATAGATGAGGCGGTCTATCTTGCGGATAGGGTTGTCGTTTTATCACAGAGACCAGCAAAAGTTGTTGATGTAATAGATATAGATCTACCGAAACCGAGAGATAGGGTTTCTGAAAAATTTTTGGGATATAAAAGAAGAATATACGATCTTCTTTAATCTTTGCATGAAAGAGGATAACCCAGAACATCCGTTCCAGTATCCGTAGTGCATGATTTAAAATTCGGGTCGTGAATCAACCCAAACTAAAGC
>CAZFVO010000151.1:0-1865 GCA_964522325.1 uncultured archaeon
AAGGGTTGTTTTCCTCAAAAACCAAACCTCTATTTTTATACATTCATTCGGATCACAGTCGATCTCTCGACAGCCGAAGCACGGTGGTAATCCCGTGATGTCCTCAAATTTTTGCATTATTTCGATTAGCGTTAGATCCTCTTTTTCCTCTTCCTCCTCTGCTCCCGCCGGAACTATTTTGAACGTCTTTACTCCGTCTACAACTATCTCAATCCTTTTGATTAATCCCTCCTTTTCGAGTTTCCTGAGAATTCGAGAGCATTTGCTACTATCGATGTTCAATTCTTTCCATAAATCCTTTTGTAAAACAGATCCCTTCTCTTCAAGTAGCTTTAAAATCTGGTCTCGAATCTCCATGTTACAACGGTTGTATCAAAATTATGTTGTTCCCTCTTAAGACGATATCTCCAAGGCTTCGAACCTTTTCCTCGCCCCTATACTCAATCGCATTCGATAGATGTAGATTCATGTAGTCATCAACGCTCTCAAGTTTTCCAATAAGGCTGTTCTCCTCACCTTTCATTTCCACTCTAACCATCTTGCCTATCATTGATTTGACCATCTGAGCCGGTAGCATTCGATCACCTCCTATTAGCGAAACTAAGATTTATCAAAAATAGTATATATACCTTTCTCGATTTTTTGGTATGATACTCGTTACGGGAGGAGCTGGCTTCATAGGAAGTCATATCGTTGACAAACTAATCGAAAAAGGGGAAGAAGTCAGAGTTTTTGATAATTTATCATCAGGAAATAAAAATTTTATAAATGAAAATGCAGAATTTATATATGGTGACCTTAAAAGGTTTGACGAAATTAAAAAAGCCCTTAAAGATGTGGACGAGGTTTGGCATATAGCCGCAAATCCTGACGTTAGGATCGGTAGCGAAAAACCTGAAGAAATTTACGATAATAATATCAAGGCGACGTTTAATCTCCTTGAAGCGATGCGCTTTGAAGGTGTTAGCAGAATCGTGTTCACGTCAACATCAACCGTTTACGGCGAAGCCCCCATACCCACCCCCGAGGATTACCCGACAATACCCATCTCGATTTACGGAGCATCTAAGGTTGCATGCGAGGCGTTAATAGCTTCATATTGCCACACCTTCGAAATGAAAAGCTGGATTTACAGATTTGCAAACGTAATTGGACGAAGATGCAGACATGGGGTAATTTACGATTTTATAATGAAACTGAGAAGGAATCCCAATGAACTTGAGATTCTCGGAGATGGCGAACAGAACAAATCCTACATTTACATTGATGACTGCGTTGATGCGATGTTCTTCGGGCTGAGAGCGAAGGGCGATGTGAACATATTCAACATTGGAAGCGAAGACCAGATAAAAGTCAGGAGAATCGCCGAGATAGTCTCAGAAGAGCTTGGTTTGAATCCGAGATTTAAATTTACTGGGGGGAGAAGAGGTTGGAAGGGTGACGTCCCCGTAATGCTGTTATCGATTGAGAAACTTAAGAAAATGGGATGGAAACCAAAATACAACAGTGAGGAAGCCGTTAGGAAAACTGTAAGAGATTTAATCGAAGAACTCTAACACCTTTTGGACACCCAATGCGACCCCGTCGACCTCGATATCGTCCCCCTTTGCTCCATCTCCAACAACAAAGATGTTTTTGTATTTTGTTTTGTTTCCCCTATCCATTCCAGCCATAACTCTGTTCACAGGCCAGTCATCTTTGTAGCTCTGAATTGCGATTATCTCGTATTGATATCCTTTAAGAAGCTCCCTTATCTCTTTTAATCCTTGAATTATTTCGTCTTTCGTTCCGTCTCTTAAAGGTTGATGAATTTGAAGCATCGGCTTCTTTCCGAGATTTTCATCCACATTCGTGACTTCGTTCAT
>CAZFVO010000152.1:0-1829 GCA_964522325.1 uncultured archaeon
TCAGAGCGCCCGGCTCATAACCGGGCGGTCGAGGGTTCAAATCCCTCCGGGCCCACTCCTTATCCAATATTTATCGTGTATGGTTGTCTTCATTACAACAACATTATAATTTTCCATAAAATTATGTCTTTAACAGATATAATCCATCACAACCATTATGAGCAAAATTTAAATACAAGTAGTACCATAATCATCATGGGTGATGAGCCTTGACGAAAATTGTGCATGCTCAGACGGTTTTACCTGAAGATGTCCTGAAGGAGTTGAAGAAGAAGACTGGTGAGAGTACAACAAAAGATGCCCTTGCAAAGGCAGTTGAACACTACCTTAAGTGTCCATATACACATGAAGACACGTTTGAGAAGAAGTTAGAGGAGATAATTAAAAAGAAGAAGAAGGTCTAACGACTATTTTTTTAGCTAAATCTTTTGAAATTTCAAAAGTTTCACCATCTATTTTTACTCTCACTACCTCTCCATTCTCAACAACCTCTATAATTTTCCCAACATCTATTACACCTTTGAGACTTGTCGGAGCAATCAAAACATCATATCTTCCCCTATCCGCGTTAGATAAGACCAACTCCCTAAACCTACACTTTTCACAGAGGTCACAAACTCCAGCTATGAACCTGCAAACGCTTTCCATAACACTATCATCCACATGGTGCTCGAGTTCACAACCGAGTTCCATAGCCTTCCTCTTATCAACACCCAAATACTCGAAGAATCTCTCAAAAACCCTATAATACTTTCTTATTCTTTCAGCAATTTCTCTCCCTTTCGGAGTTAGGACTACACCTCTGTAAGGTACATAATCGACGTATCCCAACTCCTTAAGCTTTGTAAACATCTCGGTAACGCTTGACGGCTTAACATTCAATCGTTTAGCTACATCAGTAGTTCTAACAATCTTCCTCTTCTTCTCCTGAATGTCGAGTATAGCTTCGAGGTATTCCTCAACCCTCTCCACAACACATCTTAAATAAGTATATTTTAAATGTTTTTCAAAATGGTATGTTATAAGGTTATGAGTATCAAATCGAAGTTAGAAAGATTGAAAGAGTTCATTAAAGAAAAGGGAGAAAGAGGAGTAGTTGTAGCCTTTTCTGGGGGTGTGGATAGTGCAACACTCGCGTTTATCTGTAAAGAGGTTGTAAAGGACGTTGTCGCTGTGACCGTGAGATCTGAAGTCATGCCAAAGTATGAACTCGAAGATGCGAAGAGAATTGCTGAAGAGATGGGTTTGAATCATCACATTATCGATTTGAGTCTGCTTTCATATGATGAGTTCGTTAGGAATGATGAAAGCAGATGTTACTTCTGTAAAAAGATGATGATCTGTAAGATAAAGGAGTTTGCTAAGGATAGAACTGTATTCGAAGGAGCGAATGCAAGCGATCTTGAGGGACACAGACCTGGTTACAGAGCCGTACTTGAGGAAGAGAATGTCTACAGTCCATGGGTTGAGGTTGACATAACAAAGGAGGAGATAAGAGAGATCGCAAGGATGCTGGGATTACCATTCTACAACAAGAGATCAAACACGTGTCTTGCAACAAGAATTCCTTATGGAGATAGAATTACTTTGGATAAGCTTAGGAGAATCGATGAGGCAGAGAGAGTAATCAGAGAAGTTTTGGGTGTTGAGACTGTTAGGGTGAGAGATCATGGTGAGATTGCTAGAATAGAGGTTGGAAGGGATGAGAGAGTTTTGTTCTTTGATATAAGTAAGATGGACAAGATAGCAAGGATTTTGAAAGGTTTAGGGTACAGGTATGTTACAATGGATCTTGAAGGATACAGGGAAGGGAGTTTGCTAAAACGTTA
>CAZFVO010000153.1:0-1821 GCA_964522325.1 uncultured archaeon
ACCGTTCACCTCTTCCGTAGCTTTGTGTATCAAATTATATCTTTCTATACATGCTACGGAGGGTTCATCACGGTTTATTATCCTCCAAGCCCACCTACGGCTCCAGAGAGGTTTCTGTAATCCCCAGAGCCATCGGTGAACTTGGATTCACCCGAAGACTCATAGCCCTCATTATCTCATCAGGCTCAGTATATGCTATTCCTCCAATTGAAGACTTATAAATATAACGCTAAGAACAAAAATGACATAAAAAGATACAAAAAGCTATAATCTAATGTTACTACCCCCCTTTTTTACCCTTGTATATTCGAATCTATAGACGTATAGTTTAAAAGTATTCTAACAAATATTACTATCGGTGAAAGGGTATGTTATTCGGGTTAGTAAAGGGTGAAAAAGTAGGCATAACAATACCAGACTACTTCAGTAAGGAGACTGCAACAGTAGCTGTTGGCGGAGCACTAGGCGTATGGGTTAGCGAGTTCTCAGCAAACCTAGTCGCCAAAACCATAGGGCTTAGGGGATGGAAGGCTACAGCGGTAAGCATTCTAACAAAGATAGTTGTCGGAGCAATATTCTTCGCAATAGCTGCCATGGCAAAGGTTGGTGCAGGCATTAAACTCCTACTAGCAAGCCTCGGAATAGGCAGTGCAATAAGCATTGGAACCGACGTCATAAAGTGGCTGCTCGGGCCACCGGAGGCTAAGGGTGCAGAGTTCGGGTACAAGATGAAGGAATGGCTTGGAATGGCCGAGGCCACTAGAAAGGCATTCGCAATGAAGGCTCGTGTAGAGACCGAGAGGATACCCGGCGGCGAGATACCAGCATCAGTGCATAAGCCTGTTGAGGCACCCGGAATAGTAGCCTAAAAAATAAAAATATTTTAAGAGGTTACTCCGGGAACTTCTATTTCTTTTTCTAACTCTCTGAGACCCTTCTCAAGAAGCTCGTTTATCAACTGGCCCATCCTTTTACCCTTAAGGTTACAGTATAACACCAGCCTATCGTATATGCTCTTTCTAATATAGATGTTCACGGAGGGCATACCTCTCTCCCCCTTTTCGAGTGGTATTCGTATTCGAGATAGTCACCTATTATTGCACCGAGTAGTCCCCCTGCTAGGGCGTATATTGGGCCTAGTGGTAGCATTAGTAATGCACCTATCACCATACCTGTGAATGCTCCTACACCTGTTGTTTTAGTCATTCTCTCTCCCTCACTATCTACCTAGTGTGCTACAATATTTAAATACTCTAGCACAAAAAGATAGTATCGAGTAAGGGTGAAACCATGAGCTATGTTCCAACAGATGTTGTAGAACACTATCTAAAGGAGGCTATCGAGATCGCTAAGAGCCTAGTACCCGGCTACAGGTACGATGAGAACTGGAATGACGCTCAGGGCTCAGCAAGCGTTGCAGCCTCAAGTGTTGGCACAGTATTCTATGTTGAGAAGGTACCAGACAACATGTCAGCAGTAGTCTACGGCCTACAAATACTAAGCGACCTATCAAACGTAGGCGACATCACAATAGAGCATAATGAGAAGCCAATATTCAAGACCACAGGCGATCTATTGGCCAAGGAGCCAGAGCAGATAGTAACATTCATGCCACGTATACTAGCTCCCGGTGAGAGATTCGCCGTCAAAGTACAGAACAAGGCCACCACATCAATAACGGTAGCATTCAGACTCCTAGCCAGAAGGATATGGAGGTGAAGTAGATGAGGTTCACCTCAAACTACTTCCTAAAAGACTCATATAGCAAGGAGTTAATCAACGCTATCGAGTATGCTGCTGCCGCTGTAGGACAGAAAATCT
>CAZFVO010000154.1:0-1816 GCA_964522325.1 uncultured archaeon
TAGGTGGAGGATCTATAGCTGTTCCAGCTCTCTATTGCTTCGGACTCGGGATAGAACACGCCGTCGCCTCATCCAAGTTCATGGTTCTCACAACTTCCGCTGTCAGCACTTATCGATATTCTAGGAAGTTAAAGATCCCTATAAAACTTTACTCGATAATCGCTCTCCCAATGATCCTCACATCCTATCTAGGAGCTTATCTCGTAATCGTTGTACCTAGCAGGCTCTTAACGATCGTGGTTGGGTTAGTGCTGCTCGCGGCTGCTATACGAGCAATAGTGGAAGGCGAAGTCAGCCGCAAAGTCATAGAGGAGTACGAATATAGGAGGAATTATCTTTTGGGAGCGCTGTCCGGCTTCGTTGCTGGAATTGTAGCGGGAATAACTGGCCTAGGCGGAGGAGTGGTTAACGTCCCAATATTTCTCTACGCTCTCAGCCTCCCAGCTCATAGCGCCGTCTCACTATCCATGGCCTGCATTCTCCCTGCAGCTTTCTCCTCTACCATAAGACACATGATCGACGGGATAATCTTATGGAAAGCAGCTCTTCCACTCAGCATAGGAGCAATTCTAGGAGCATGGTTCGGTCCGAAGATAGCTTTGAAACTTAATAGAAGAAAATTGAGAAAACTCATCGGAATAATCCTAACGATAATCGTTTTAAGGATGATAATTCAAGCAGCAGCGACGTTAAATCCTTTTTAAGAGAAAAATCAAAGTTAAATCTGTGGAGCTTAGAAGGCTCGGTAAAACAAACGTCTTCGTCCCCGTGTTAGGGCTTGGGACTTGGGAGATTGGCGGAAGGGAAGGCCCAGATTACTCGCATGATAGAGAGGCCATAGAGATCATGAGGTATGCAATTGAGAAGGGGATGTATCTGATAGATACTGCGGAGATGTATGGAGGCGGGCATACGGAGGAACTCGTCGGAGAGGCGATCAAAGATTTTCCAAGAGAAAAAGTCTTCATAGCTACTAAAGTCTGGCATACAAACTTGAGATACCGCGACGTTTTATCCGCCCTTGAGAGGAGTTTAGAGAGGCTTCAAATAGAATATGTTGATCTATATCAAATTCACTGGCCTAACCCGTCCATACCGATAAAAGAGACCATGAAAGCTATGGAGAAGCTCGTCGACGACGGAAAAGTCAGGTTCATAGGAGTCAGCAATTTCTCCCTAAGAGAACTTGAGGAAGCCATGGCAAGCATGTCGAAATACGATATCGTATCCAACCAAGTGCTCTACAACCCATTAGACCGCCAAATAGAAGAAGGTCTACTTCCCTTCTGCAAGAAGAACGGTATAACAGTCATAGCGTACAGGCCCTTAGGTAAAGGTAAGTTACTTAGAGAACCATATAGAAGCAGGCTTGAAGGAATAGCTAGAAAATACGGCAAGACCCCTGTTCAAGTAATCATAAACTGGGTGATAAGGCATGAAAACGTGATTACTATTCCAAAGACGCTCAATAAAAAGCACCTAGATGAAATCCTAGGCTCCGTAGGCTGGAAAATGAACGATGAAGATTATGAAAAGCTTCCAAAGATTCTGTCTTCGTGAATTGGTAGGGAAATATATGGTATGCATCTTTATATTGACTTAGAATTTCAGTCTTCATGAGATGGGTCTCGTGTTTAAGGGATATGTTAGGGAGAATGGCGTTGGTGTCAGAAACCATGTTGCAGTTATCTGCACTGTCGGATGCGCCTCCTACGCCGCTCGGAGAATAGTTGAACTTAATCCTAGAGCTAAGCTCGTAGTCCATCACCAAGGCTGCTGCCATATCCCATCAGACATAGCCCACGTGGAAAAAGTT
>CAZFVO010000155.1:0-1810 GCA_964522325.1 uncultured archaeon
ATTAATGCGGATGAAAGAGGCTTCAGAATACTGTGGGTTGCACCCAAACACGCTAAGAAAATATATTGACAAAGGAATAATAAAAGGGATAAGGATCGGAAAGCACAGATACGTGGATAGCTCCGAACTCGATAAGTTAATGGGTAAGATTACGCAAGCCCCAAAGAACACGGCAGTAATCTACTGTAGAGTTTCAACAAGAAAACAGAAAGATTATCTCGAAAATCAAAAGAGGAGGCTTATCGAATTCTGCAAGCGTAGAGGTTTAGAAGTCGTGGAAATAATAGAGGATATCGCTTCTGGAGTTAATGAGAAGCGTAGAGGTCTCAAGAAGTTGTTCAAACTGGTTAGAGAAGGCAAAGCTAAGAACGTCGTAGTCGAATACGAAGACAGACTTGCCAGATTCGGAATCGAATACATCAAAGAATTCTTTGAGGAGCACGGAGTTAACTTAATAGTCGTTGAAGAAGAGGACAAATCTCCCGAAGAGGAATTAGTTGAAGACTTGATTTCTATAGTAGTTTCGTTTGCTGGCAGGATTTACGGTAAAAGAGGTGCAAAAAACATCGTAGAGGTAATAAGAAAAGAGGTTGAAGCCCAATTTGCGAGATAACGGATGAAGATAGGAAAGAGCTTGAGAAGTTAATGTTCAAGTTCGGGAAAGCGAGGAGGAGAGCTTACTCACTCAAGTGGAAGGGAATTCAAAAATCTGACATTGAAAGAGTTTTACAGGATGAGACAGGATTGAACTCACGCTACGTTAGAGATGCTTACCACTCGATTAAAGATTTGCCACCTCACGTAACGTTTGGCGGTAAGAGAAACCAGTTACTTAGGATGAAGGGCAAGATTTCGAGAGAAGAATACATAAAGAGGAGAAACTCGATTCTAATATCGAGGGGTGAGAAATCCCAGAAGGGCAACCTCAACACGAGACTGGACTTGAACACGATGAAGTTGAGGATAAACTGCTGTAATGGGAGATACATCTACCCAAAGGTTTACATTCCTGAGAAGTATCTCAAGAAGTATGGGGAGTATCTGGACGGATCACACCCTTATACGGTCATAATAAAGCGTTTAAACGACGATAGAGGATTTAAGGTTTATTTCATCGTGGATGTCGAAACTTTCGAAAGCGAAGGCGACAGAGTTATGGCTTTAGACATTAACGCTGGTCATACGGACTTTGCAGTCGTGGATAAGAAGAGTAAAAAGATCGTAGCGGTTGGGAAGTTCAGCCATCACGAAACCCAATATGTAAGAAGAGGAAAGAGAACGTTCTTGCTCCACAAGTTGGTTGACAGAATTGGTGTCATCGCCAGACATTTCAATGCGGACGTTGTTGTCGGTAAGCTGGAGACTTCTAAGTTCAACGGTTCACGAAAGGCGAATAGGGTTGTCCACAACATGCCTCAATTCAAGTTTAGACAAATACTCTCGTATAAGCTTCCGCTAAAGTATGGTGTTAGGGTTAAGGAGTATTCTGAAGCTTATACGTCCAAAATTGGTAAAGTTTTGGGTAGGTTCGTAGGTTTAGACGTTCACAAAGCTTCTGCCATCGCTTTCGCCCTCAAAGTTGTTGATTACTCACGTTTCAAGCTCATCCTCTCCGAAGTCCGCTCGGATGAAGCCAATGGAAGGCGGAGAGCGAGACGTAGGAGTGGTTGCGGGCTAACCGCCCCCTGTCAGTCCAGACTTAAGGATGAAGGATTGGCAGGCGATGAAGCCTTAAGGCAGAGGCTAACGGGAGATCCCAGGTATCCCGTGCTCTCCGCCCTCGCGGAGAGTGTGAAAGCCAACCTAACAG
>CAZFVO010000156.1:0-1781 GCA_964522325.1 uncultured archaeon
AAAGAGCGGATTCATGAGAAATTAGCAACAATAATCAAAAACTTAAAGGGAGTGTTAGAATGAAAGTCCTCATGATTACCCAATGGAAAAATCCGGGTTTCAGTTATTCTCATTTTTTAGCAGATAGTTTGAGAAAAATAGGGATAGATTTAGCTATTTTGGAATGGGATTATCCTCCCCTAAGTAAAAAAAAGATATTAGCTCCTCTTTTAAGGTTAAGAGAGTTATTAAGCCACTTTACCAATTCCGATGTTATCCATGTTCAATATACTCTTGGCATGTATCATGTTCTCTTCTTACCAATCGTAGTTGTTATAAAGTTATTTACTAGAAAAAACTTGTGATAACTCTACATGAGCATTACCTTTATAGAGGTATAAATAATGTTTTATCTAAGATAATACGCTTATATCTCTGGTTCTTTTGTAGTTTTGCATCCCTGATAATAGTACATTCAAATAGTGAGAAGGAATTATTGCCTTTAAGTCTTAAGAAGAAAGCAGTTAAAATTCCACATGGAGTAGTTTATAAAGAAGATGGTTCTAATGAACAAAAAAGAGAGGATAATCTGATTCTACTTGCTGGGGTTATAACAAGACATAAAGGGCACAAAATTGCTATCAATGCTATGGAAAAAAATTGTAAAGGTTAAACCGGATGCAAAGCTTTACATAGTAAGCTCACCACCTCGGAAATCTGTTACTGGATTAGGTAAAGATGAACAATATTTGCCGGAGTTAAAGAAACTGGTAAAATCAAAAGGACTAGAAAATAATGTTATTTTTGTAACTAAATTCTTGGATAGTAAGGAGTTTTTAGATTTTTTCAAGAAGTGCACCATAGCTGTATTACCGTACCCTAAGGAAACAACTTCTTCTGGAATCCTAGCTGATGTTTTTAGTAACGGCATTCCAGCAGTTATGACAGATGCGCCAGTTTTTAGAGAGCATACAAAAAATAAAGCCCTATATTTCACTGATGGAAATCACAATGAGTTAGCAGATAAGATATTAGCTCTGTTAAAGGATAGGAAAAGACGGGAAGAAATGTCAGAAGAGTTTAGAAAATTAGCAAAGGAATATAGTTGGGAGAATGTTGCTAAAGAGCATATTAGAGTTTATAAAAAATTGTTAAATCAAGATGGGGCGCGCTAAGATTTGGTGAATGCTTGTTCTGTCCTATGTATCTGCTACAAAACTTATTAGGCACGCCCGCATGCGTTTAGAGGAAATTAGGTGAGAATGCAAGAAAGCTTGTAAAAGATTTTACTTGTGAGAAGCAAGAAGAGAAATTAGTAAAAATAGTGGGGATTATATTAACAGATTTAGGTAGTATTCAAGGAGAAGCCACCATACTAAAGGTTCCATGTGTTACTTTAAGAGACAACACCAAAAGGCCAGAGACGGTTGAGACTGGAGCAAACATGATAGTTGGGACAGAGCCAAAGAAGATACTTACAGGTGCTAAGATAATGCTTGAGAAGAAAACAGGAGTGAGGGAATCCGTTTGGAAATGGTAAGGCGGGAAGAAGGATAGTCACGCTACTATATGAATGGGGTCATTTATGAAAGTAGGGAAGTTCTTAAAGATTATTTTAGCTACTCAATTAGCCGCTACTGGTTCTATTGGGTTTAGCTACATAGGAATTGAAATTCCCATTCTAAGAGAAGTATTTTGCTTCATCTATTTAACGTTTGTACCAGGAATCCTTATTCTCGGTATTCTCAAATTAGATAGATTAAGCACGATAGAAACAGTGTTATACTCGATAGGTCTAAGTT
>CAZFVO010000157.1:0-1748 GCA_964522325.1 uncultured archaeon
CTCTTCTCGCAATCTCGTAAGCCCTTTCCTTCGGAATAACCATGACACCGTTATCGTCGGCGACAATCCAGTCTCCCGGGTTCACCTCCATGCCGCCGCAAAAGATTTTCACATTTATTTCTCCGAATCCTTTTGGTTCTCCTGCGTTCGGGACTTCTCTTTTCGCAAAAATCGGGTAACCTAGTTCTCTTATATCATCCACATCTCTGACGGCTCCGTCTATCACGACGCCGGCAATCCCCTTGTTTATGCAGCTTCTCGTTGCCAGTTCGCCCCAGACGGCGGCTTCATCCCCAGAACACTTTATAACGATAATATCCCCCTTTCCCGCAACGTCGATCGCTTCAACCGGCTTAGCCCAGTCACCGTCCATCGTGCTTACAGTCACAGCTTTTCCTACGATCTTTTTACCTCTAACGATTGGATAGATGTCTCTCATAGCCTTCGCCCTGTGCATAGCATCGCTTATGTTCGGCGTGGACACCTTCATCAGAATCTCCCTTATCTCCTCCTCTAAGTTTTTCTTTTTTATTGCAACGGTTTTCCCCTTCTTCCAAGCTTCATCGATTTTCTCTCTGACCTTCCTTGCGGATTCAGTAACATTCCTCGATTTTACGATGTTGCTTCCCACGATCACGATGTTCGCTCCCAATATCACGCATTCCGCAGCTTTTTCAGCATCCAATCCTCCAGCGGTTGCAATGGGGATTTTCACTTCCTCAACAATTTTTGACAGAACTTCGAGGGGATCCATTCCTATCATCTGCTGGTCTATCCCAACGTGGACGTTTATGTAATCGACACCGAGTTCTTCAAGTTCTTTAGCCCGCTCCACGGGATTCGGGGTATTGATCAGATCGACCATAACTTTGGCACCGAACTTCCTTGCGGCTCTTATTGCCTCTTTTATTGTTGAATCGTCACTCAGTGCAAGTATGATTATGATATCAGCACCGCTTTTTGCCGCCATTTCTACCTCCACGGCTCCCGTATCAATTGTTTTCATGTCCGCCACCGTCGTTACTCCAAATCTCCGCTTGATTTCTCTGACAGCATTCATCCCCTCACTCTTTATTAGGGGGGTTCCCACTTCAATCCAGTCGGCACCACCATCTAAGGCTTCCTCCGCAATTTCAATCGCCCTTTTCAGCTCGAGTAGGTCTAAGGCTACTTGGAGTATCGGTTTATCCATATTTTTGATAGTGAGATGAGTTTAATTACTTTTATGCAATCTATTTAAACACTCGCTTATTCCAAACAAACATGGATATCGTCTATCATGGGCCTTTCATCATTGACGAACCTGAAGAATTCACAATGGACGATTTCATAAGAAACGCTCTTGCTATGGAGGTTGAACGGCTGTTCTACTCTAATGGTCGGCTGTTCATTATGATTACAAGACTCTTCACGGAATTATGGAAGGTGAACTACCCCTTGCTTACGCGAGGGGGCTTTGTGGGGAGTTTGCAGGTCGTTGCCTGCCTTATCCCCACAGGCTGGTTCACACAGCCACTACCCGTTATCCTTTCGGACTCACGGGCTACTTTCACACACCAACCCTTACGGGCTGTCCAGCCTTACGGCTGTTACGAGGTCGTTATATTTTGTGTCCTCAGAAAATTTAAACCTTTCCCACCTGCCTCCCCTTGCGTATCCCCCTCCCTATCGGAAGGGTCTTGCAAGCAACAGAAAGATAAATTCGTTATCGTTGAGTTGATTACATATTCCTCCTTCACAAATGTCGA
>CAZFVO010000158.1:0-1719 GCA_964522325.1 uncultured archaeon
GTCTTCTTAATATCGTCGTTACAAATCGCTGTAACTTAAGCTGCTGGTATTGCTTCTTCTATGCCAAAGAAGGACAACCAATCTATGAGCCAACTTTAGATCAGATCAGGTTAATGTTAAAGAAGGCTAAGGAAGAGAATCCCCCCTGTAATGCTGTTCAGCTGAGCTTAGATTATGACGAGAAGATTGTCGTTATGGACGAAAATGGATTTATTAAGCCAGTAAAGATTGGGGAATTTGTTGATATCCTAATGGTAAATCCCGAAAAGAGAGATTATCCTATACCTCACGAGAGAAAGAGGGTTAGAGGTTACCGTGTGCTGAGTGTTGATAAAAATCTAAATCCATCTTTTATCGAGATTTCTGAAGTTATAAGGCATGAAAATGATGATGAAATATTGGAGATTGAAACTGACTACGGTTGGAAGGTTAGGGTTAGCAGATCGCATAGTGTTTTTGTTTTCGATGGCGATTTGAGGGTTGTTAATGCTGAGAAACTCAAGGTTGGTGATATTCTAATAGGTGCCTTGAACGTCCCGAAGGGAAGAACTTTGGAGGAGATAGACCTTCTTTGGTTTGCGGACGATAAGACGATGCTCGTTTTCGATAGGGAAAAGATAAAGATTCTTGAAAGAGAATTAAGAAGGAGGATAAATTACAATAGTGTGAGATTTGAGGAATGGCTCAAAAGCTCAAAACCCGAGCCTTTAGGTATAAAATATTTCAACTCAAACGTTGTTATTCCAGCGAAGCTCAAGGTTACGAAAGAGTTGATGAGACTCTTTGGCTATTACTTAGGTGAAGGTTGCTGTTACAGAGATGGCGTGCAGATAAGCTTTGGTAAGAAAGATGTGGAGCTTGTAAAAGATTGCGTTAAGTGTATTGAGTCCGTTTTCGGGATTGAGCCTAAGGTTAAGGTGTGTGAAAATACAATAAATGTCTACCTTCCGAGCAGGATTTTCAAGGTTGTATTTGGAAAGATGTTCGGAGAGAGATCGAACAAAAAGAGGATACATTGGACGATTTTCAACGTGAGTGACGATATGAAAAGGGAGTTACTCAAAGCATACTTCAAGTGCGACGGGAATGTCAGAATTAGAAAATCTGGATACGAGATCGTTCATAATACAGCAAGTGAGGAACTTGCAATGGATTTGGTCCTATTACACCTACAGATGGGGATTGTTTGCTCGGTGCATAAGAGCAGAGTTAAACCGCATGTGATAGGAAAGACAGGTCAGTTAGTAAGAGGTAGCGTGAAGTTTGCAGTGGTTATAAGGGGTAAAAGCGAGCTTGAGAAAGCTCTGTGGTACTTAGATGGAAGTTTAAGAAAAACTTTTGAAAGATACGTTAAAGGAAGGAAACATTCAAGGATTGTCGAAAGGTTACCGCTTGACGTTTTGGGAATGAGGTTGAGGGGTTACAAGACAATTTCAAAGGAGAAACTTAGGAATTTAACGGACAGATGGATGGCTGAAGGAGTTGAATTTGCGAAGATCTTGAATCACATATCCCATGCGAACATCGGCTTTTTCAGGGTTAGAAGGATTAAGAGGGTTAAGCCAAAGGGCAAGTATTTATACGATGTTTCAGTTCCGAACACTCAAGCCTTCTTCGGAGGATTTGCCATATTGGTTCATAACACCGGAGGAGAACCTACGCTGAGAGATGACCTAATAGAAATTTTAAAAATTGCAAAGGAAGAAGGCTATGATCACG
>CAZFVO010000159.1:0-1702 GCA_964522325.1 uncultured archaeon
AAGATAAGCAGAGAGTAACAGTTACTCAACCTCAAACACCGCTACATACTGTATAGCACCTGACTTACCCTTGTAGTATTAGCTCTATAACTAACCTTCCCCTCTCCCTTCCTAATCTTATAGATTAGGTTATTAGAAGTAACGCCTAGATCTCTAGGCTTAACCCCCTTCTCCCTCCTAACATATTCAAGAATCTTTAAACGTGCTTCCTGAGGTATTCTGCTTAGGTCAACTTTACTTGGGTCTACCACACCTCCACCCAATAATTAGATATAACCAGTGATTTAAAAACCATGGAACTTTTTATATGACAAGAGTGTATGGTGTTATAGTACCATGAGCTTAGGAAAAGAATAAGACTTACAAGAACACCATCAGTTAATGGTGATTAATCAAAAGCCTTAGAGAGCCTGTTTATTGCCTAGGCATGTTGTGGCGGCCCCGCCGGGATTCGAACCCGGGACCTCGGGCTTAGAAGGCCCGCGCTCTATCCATGCTGAGCTACGGGGCCGCTAGATGTATATGATAAGTTCAGGAATTAAAAGTTTGTCCTCTTTAAGAGAGACTTATATGATTATGAAGTTACTTATATAGTGAAGGAGATTTTTTAGTTCTTTTTGAATGAGCGGGCGTAAGTCGATTATATTGAACTTATATTGTTTATATAGCGCGTGAACTATATCAACTACAGCTTTCGCATATTTTATTATGACTATATCAGATGTAAGTACGACGTCGCCAGTTCTTGTAAGCTCGCTATCAGGTCTTTTTGATGTAGTGGCGTCTCCTTTAAGCGAGTACTTATTAAGAATTTCTCTAGTGATGCTTGCTATTTCTCCGCTATGGCTTATTGGTGCATCATATATGAACGTGACTTTTGAGGGTTTAAGCGAGGCTATGTAGCTAGTTAACTTATTAAGGGCTATGTGAGTGTACTCACTTAGTTTATACCTTCCGTAGCTGGATTCAAGGTCTCTTATCATACCATCATCGCATATGTAAAGGTTATGTCCTCTAAGGCCTGCCTCTAAAGTGATTAATATATTAAAACCATCTACAGCTATATGCCTGCCCGTTATATAATTGGGCTTTTTAAGTTTCTTCTTAACTAGTTTGATCTCTTCTGGAGTGTGCACTAGTCTATGCAGGTAGTTTCGTTCACTTTTAGTCAAAGAGTATTTTTGGGCCACGAAATTAAAAGTAGTCTCTTTAGGATATCCTCTAGAAAGTAATATCTTAGCATCAACTATGCTGGCTATGATTCGCTCATCTAAGTAGTGGCTATACATGATCTTACGACATCTAATGCCTTATTTACTATTTCATTTATGGGTATTTTGATTATACCGCCTCCTTGAGCGAAGAACCTACTGCCTCCAGCTCTACCACCGATGACGCTAGCGATCCTTGAAGCTATTTCTTTAGCATTAAGAGTCTTCATTGCATTATCTCCTAGTCTGACTATCAGATATATTGCATTTTCATGCTCCATACCCATGAAAACCACTACGGCATTTGGATCTTTTTTGGCTATTTCTTCAGCTAGCATGATCGCATCATCTCTACTTAAGTCTACACTTTTAACTAAGACTTCGTAGTTTTTGATTTTAAGTGCGTTATTCAGAATGTCTTTACTCATTATATCTATGTATAGCTTCTTTATCCGAGTTAGTTCGCTCCTCAGACTCTTCTCCCTAACCTT
>CAZFVO010000160.1:0-1698 GCA_964522325.1 uncultured archaeon
TTCGACTTTGCGACGCTAATTAAAAATTTTGCTGAGATTTTTTGATCAGTCAAATCACCGTCACGCTCTTCGCCAAGTTACGGGGACGGTCGGGATTTAACCCTTTAAGCACAGCCAACTTATATGCCAATATTTGCATCGGAATTATCTGAACAATCGGATTCAAATCGCCACACTCTGGCACTTTGATCCAGTAATCGAAGATTTCATGTCTTTCAGCCGAAACACCTATTATAAATGCTCCTCTTGCCTTAGCTTCATTAGCATTAGATAATATCTTCTTCTCGTTATCCTTAGCTACAAATACTATTACTGGAGTACCATCTTCAATTAAAGCTAAAGGACCATGCTTTAGTTCACCACCAGCAAAAGCCTCAGCATGAATGTATGATACTTCCTTAATCTTAAGTGCAGCTTCCAAAGCAGTAGCGTATTGCAATCCTCTACCAATTAGATAAATGTGTTCCTTATCTACAAGTATTTCAGCTAGCCTCTTCAAATGTTCTCTCATAGATCTTGAAGTCAAATTGTAGATGTCCATGTACAACCCCTTGAGCTTTTTAATACCCTCCTCGTACTTCCCAGCTAAAGCATATGCAAGTAACGTCATCAAAGCTACTTGAGACGTGTACGTCTTTGTTGATAGAACACAGATTTCTGGTCCAGCATTCATAAGTAAAAACTGATCGCTTTCTCTTGTCAGCGAGGACCCCATCCTATTTACAATGCCAATAACTTTGCTACCCTTCCTTTTTGCAGCTCTAACTGCTTCAAGAACGTCAGCAGTTTCTCCTGATTGGGATACAGCAAAGACAAGAGTTTTCTCTGTAAGAAAGTGCTCGTAATTCTCAAATTCTGATGCCAAAACTACATTAACGTGAGTCTTTGCAATTTTAGAAAAGAGATAGCTTCCAGCTAAACATGCATGATAGCTTGAGCCACAGCCAACGAAAAAGATTCCATAAGCTCTTCTTATCTCATCAACAATCCTGTTTACAACACCTTCATCCTGCTGAATTGCCCTCTGTATTGTTTCAGTTTGTTCAAGTATCTCCTTAAGCATGTAGTGTTCAAATCCACCCTTCTTTATTTGCTCAGCATCCCATTCAACCGTATCAATTGGTCTTGAAACTTCACCTTCAATCAAGTTGTATATTCTGATTCCACTCTTGTCAGCTATTACAACATCGTAATCGTGGAGGTAAACGACCTTCTTAGTCCATTCGAGGAATGATGGTATGTCAGATGATAGAAATATTCCATGATCGGCAATTCCGACAACTAATGGAGAACCTTTCCTTGCTGCAAGAATCTTCTCTTCGCCAGCCTTTATTGCTAAAACGGCATAACTTCCCTCAAGTTGCGAAATTGCATTTATAAATGCTTCCTCAAACGATAAACCCCTCTTTAATTCTTCCTCTATCAAGTGGGCTATGATTTCAGAATCGGTTTCAGATTCGAACTTATGATTCGATAATCTTTCTCTCAGCTCTTTATAATTCTCTATTATCCCATTATGGACTATTGCAATTGTCTTTGTGCAGTCAAAGTGAGGATGAGCGTTAATGTCGTTAACTTCTCCGTGTGTTGCCCAGCGATTATGTGCAATGCCTATATTTCCGTCTAAGTCGAGAAAATTCAATCTTCTGTTTATTTCCTCTATTTTTCCAGCGCCTTTCTTGCACTCGATACCCTTAG
>CAZFVO010000161.1:0-1697 GCA_964522325.1 uncultured archaeon
TTCATCCATTAGAAGTCGTCATAACACTCGAGTACAAGACAGGAGATGCTGTTAACATTCCCTACGCAAACCATCCAATCGACAAGGAATTCTCGAATGCGTTCCGGAAACATGGCTGGAAGGTGGAAGGAAAAGGAACGATGATCTACGGCTACAGATGCTGGAGATGCGGTAAACTAATACCCGAAGATAAGCTCGAATACGATCAAAACGGTAGAAGAAAATGTCCAGAATGCGGAGCAGTGTCAACAAGATCACATCAAATAAGGTTGGTTAAGGGAAACAAGTGGTTATACGCCTACAAGAAGGTAAAACTCTCCGGAAGCGAAAGCAGAGAACAGCTAAGAGAGATCATGATCCAAAATATCAGACAACCTCTTCGTGAATTTGCTGGAAAATGACCTTTTCACGATTGTTTCACCCAAGTACCTCCTTTAAAGTCTTAGTAAGTTGATTCTTGAGTGCTTGGGTCCCTTTCAAGAACCTTAGCGATAGTATCTCCTTCATCGTTATCCCGCCTCTTGGCGGTAGAATTTGGCAAAGTGGACGGTAGGAACAATATTGACATTTTTCTCTTGGGTCATTTAAATTTCTAAATTTGTCCCTCTCAGAAAGTTCTATTGGAGGTAGGTTTTGACTTGAAAGGACGCTCTTAACAATCTTAATTATCTCAGGTATCCTTTCCGGAGCGGGTTTAACCTCTCTAGGTATAAGATCATTGTAGAGGATCAGTCCCGAGACAGGTTTATACCCATTCTGTTCAGCCAGATATGCGTAAGCGTCGATCTGGACTTTATCCTCAGGATATACTCTGCCAATTTTTGGAGGATCCTTAAATTTCTCGTCTTGAATGATGTAAATTCTTTCCCCGTCCTGCTCTACGAGACGTAGGATATCTATTCTTCCAATCAATTCATCCGTGGATAGTGTTACTTCCATGTCCACGATTCTTCCAGGCAGTTGTTGCTTGTAGATGGAGAAGATCGTGTTTGTGACTCCGTGGATTAGTGCGTGAAATTGCCTTCCAACACAGTAGTTTACGTTTGGCCTTCTTATCCCGTTAGCTCTGAGCCAGAGAGATCTAGGGCACCAGAAATAGTCCTTTATATCACTAACACTTAGTCTCATTCTATCGCCTCTCTAATCTTCTTCGCTATCAAACTGACGTTATTGGCAAATTCGATTAGCCCATCTATCCCAGCTACCTCCTCTATTTCGCGCATAGCTTTCTCAACCTTCTCATAAGCCTGAATATGCTCTCTCGTCTTCATAGTCTGAAGCTCAGTCTCGATAAGCTTCATCAAAAGCTCACTATCATCCAAACCATAGAGGCTCTTCAACCTTTCCCAAGCCTCTTCATACTCTGTAGGAAGAACTAACTCAATTCTCCTAACCACTTGAACCCCCCTCAAATAAACTACATCGCTAAGTAAGATATTTTAATATTTGCTGAAACCCTCTTGTCCACTCTCTTACCAACTTACGCCTCAAGCACTTATCTTAAATTATTGGAAATGTGATCGAAGGATAGATGAAGAAGTGTATCGTCGTCTTTTCTGGCGGGAAGGAGTCGGTCTATTCTCTTTTGGAAGCAAAATCCCAAGGATACGAAATCGTGAAACTACTCTTCTTGGATAAACCCGGATTCTCCGTACATAAGGCGAACATAGAGACTGTGAAAGCCGTCGCTCAAATGC
>CAZFVO010000162.1:0-1675 GCA_964522325.1 uncultured archaeon
TTTAAGAATTTCCTTAGCATTACCGCTTAATATATTGCCTTCTAAATCTATAGCCGTAGCATGTTTTATATGTTTTTATATGTTCTTCATGGGGTGTCTTCTTCGTGGAGTAGTAGTATTTTTACCTTCTTCCCGTGTAGTTTCGCTATTCTGTCTTGATACTGTTTTGGCGGGTATATGTAGTATCTGCTACCCATCCTAACTATGCTTGCCTCAAACATGTAGACAACAACCACGCATACCACCAACATTTATTTATGTATGCGAAAACTTATAAGTTTGCATACAAGAAACTATTAAATGGTGAAAACTCCGATGAGGGGGAGCACCACCTCCTTGGCTTGGGTGGTTCCCCGAGGAGAGTACATGTTAACCCTGAAAGCGCAGGGAATACTAGTTAATGGCACAACAAACGAGCTACGGGAGGAACTCTATCTCATACGTAGAGCTACGCAGTATATTATAGACGCTTTATGGGAACTGGATAAGTTACCATCATTGAACCAGATGCACCAGATGTTCTACAAAATACTTAGAAGACAAGGCTTTCGTGCACACCAGTGTAAGCAGATATACAAGTATGCATTATCAACAGTCAAATCAGTTAAGAATAATGGAGGAAGAAAACCTGTTCTCAGGAAACTAACAGCTAGACTAGATAAGTACGATGCTAAGGTTGATTTAGAGAACCAGCTTATTGTTGTTAAGTTAAGGAACAGGGTATTCAAGATAAAACTACTGCATAACAAGGGCTACATAAGGAAGTTCATGGAAAGGAAATGGTACGAAGTAATAGTAAGTATTGATAGAAGTGGGAGAATATGGGTGAGTATGCCATTTAGGTGGATATATAAACCATATGATCCTAAGAAATTGATTTCTCTCGATATAAACCTTAAGAAAATAGCTGTCTATAATGGTAGGAGGGTTAGGAGGATAAATACTAGGTTCACAGAAGCACTGTATCTTAAGCATCTAGCCGAAGAGGTTCAGAGAAGACATAGTTATGCTTGGAGAAGGAATAAGAAATGGTTAGATATTATAAGAGCGCTACATAGACGCTCAAGAAACATAGTGATTGATTGGTCTAGGAAGTTTGCTAAATACATAGTACTGAAAGCTAAGAGGATTAGGAGCGCTATAGCTCTTGAGGATTTAGAGAAGCTATGGTTTAAGGCCTCAGGAAAATCACCTAACTTAGCTGATAAGCTATCGAGGTTTGCGTATAGGAAGCTACAGCTAGCTATCATAACTAAGGCTATAGAGTACAATGTACCGATAATATTTATGAATCCTAGAGGCACTTCAACTGTTTGCCCAAGGTGCGGAGCGAAACTAACCTACAATCATAGACTAGCGATATGTAGAAACTGTGGGTTCATAGCTGACAGAGACACTATTGGAGCAATAAACATATACCTTAAAGCAATTCAAGCCTTAGCCCCACGCCCAGGGTCGTGGGGCACCCACCCAATGACCAATGAAACCCGAGCGAAGGGTGGGCCACCCAAAGATGAGCCGATGACCGTTTTATATACATTCATATAAAAACATATAAAGAGGCGAACCCATCAATCAATGCGGTAGCACCAAAATCTTTAACGATTCTTACTTTAGGTCTAGGATTAACGGTACCTAACTTAATACCTGTGACATACCTACTCACTCTTTGTAC
>CAZFVO010000163.1:0-1672 GCA_964522325.1 uncultured archaeon
GGTCCGGGGTTCGAATCCTGGCCTCGGCATAAGAAACTAAATTTCCACGCCGTAAATTCCTTAGTAACCATTTTTCTCTTTTAATTGTCAAATTTAGATTTTCCCAAAAACATTTAACACTAGTTTTGCGACATCTCTGAACGATATTACTAGCTCTTTCCTGCCTATATTATAAGCTGCCTGAAGTATAGCATCTGCAGCGATAGCATCCCTCAATCTACTCAAAGCATGACTGACTGCAAATCCACAAAGCTTACCAGCAACGAAAGAACTAGAAGGAAAGTCTGCGACGCTGAGCAACTCTGGACCGATAATCGATACTCTTTTTACAGTTTTGGGTAGATTTTTCTGAGCATCTCTTGTTGTGACCTTTTCTTTCACCTTACCTGAAGGATACTTGTAGCGATTTCGCCTTAGAAGCTTAACTTCAGCTCTCCCAGTTTTTGTCGAAAGCAACCTATGAAGGGCTGAAACAACTTCACAGCTTCTCACAGTAATCTTCTCTTATCAAAGATTACAATGTTTCTATTTTTTGATTTCGGTTTTTATTCCATTTACCACAGCGTATTTGGGTTTGAGCAAGACGTATTCATCCAAGTCTATTTCGATCTCTTGTACAGCTTTTTCGCTTGCTTATAGGCAATACCCTACACGCATCTGCAGTGGCTCCGCTCTTACATCTTTAATGCCGACGTCAAAGTCCCTGCTGAGGAGTATGTAGAGGTAGCTTTCAACTATCTCAGCGCTGCATATCTAAACACTCAAGGCTTTACCCCCACCTAAACGCAGCAATTCTGAATTTCAAGCATACAACTTTAAGATTTCTCTCCTTTTCTTCCTCCACGCTCTCTTAACCCACCACGCAAAAGCATAATAACCCAACTTTATCGGAATATTCTTGTATCCAGCGAAGTATATTTCCTTTAAATCATCCACCCAGCGAATGTCGTGATCCATGCATGCTACTAAGAGTTCCCAGTGCGTTTCTCTCAGATTTTCTTTAGCAAACATCCTTTCCCTCCTCAAAGCACAAACCTCCATCGGAATGAAAATCAGAGGAACTATCAGTGAGCGATAATCTCTGAGTCTTTCGACAAGTTCAATTGTCTTAATGATATCATCGTCAGTCTCATCGGGTAGACCGATCAAAAGCGTTGCAGCCGGAACCCACAGATTGTCGTGCATAACTGCGAAGGCTTGCTCGACTACTTCCTGCCACTCGTTCGGATTGAAAGGCAGGCATTTGCCATGCATGTATTTCTCCATAATTCTTGGGCTTCCAGTCTCCACACCAGTCTGAACGCCGAACATTGGTATTTTTTCACCTACTTCAAGTATGTGGCTTATTTCTTCGACAAGGGTGGGTTTTGAAAAGACCGCTGCAAGAGAACAGTGGCTTATACCGATGTTATCCGTAATCGTTTTTACAGCTTTAAAAAGTTTAATAACTTTTTCTTCGTTTGGGACAAACTTTGGATCTTTGCAGCCGTAAAGCAGGACATCTTCAGCATGCAAAATTATGCCTTTAGTTCCCTCTCTTATATTTAGCTTTACCTCCTCAAGTATTTTGGGGAGCGGCACATCTCTCCTCCTCTTCAAAGTTTCACTGCAGAAACGGCAACCCCTTCCGCATCCTCTCGAAATCTCAATTAAACCGTTTACTGAAGGATTC
>CAZFVO010000164.1:0-1239 GCA_964522325.1 uncultured archaeon
TGAACGGCGAACTCGTTGAATTCGGTAAAACATCTCAAATATTCACGAACCCCGCTGAAAAACGCACAGAAGACTACATCTCCGGAAGGTTCGGCTGACTCTCCTCATTCCTCTCGGCTTGCGCTCACTCGCTACACTGCAAAATCACCATAATTTTATTGCAGGAATCCAGTCATTATATTTCTTTCCGTTTGCATCAGTGAATTCAGTGCAGTTTATCCATCCATTTTCGGTTTTCAGTGAAGATGTATGATGAATCTGCGGGTAAGAGCCTGTCACTATCGTTATATTATAAGTCTCATGAGGCATTAATATCACCGTTTTATTGAAAGAAATGTTCATCCAGTCTCCTTTGTAGCCATCCCATTCCGCATATGCACACCATGTCTTATTGTATATAATCGCATATTCAGTATGACCTCCTGTCCCTTCACATGCATATGTGTATAATTTTGTTGCTATTATCTTCGTATTCGTTCTTATCGTGCCTACGAATTTACCTGATATTGAAGGATATGGATTTTCAGGTCTACCAGTGTCAAATGTTTTCGAAGGCGTCGGTGTCGGCACAAAATAATTCTCAAATCTCTCAATAAGCGGATAATTGTCCTTATCTGAATCTATGCTGTAAGGAGTATCTCCGATACCATCTCCATCCGCATCGCTTCCTTTGTAATTGCTCCAGTAGTTCCCTAAGTAATTCGTATGCTGTTTTCCGTTGTATGTGTAAGTTATTTTTTCAGTGGAGTTCCATATGTTTGTTGAAGAATAAGAATAAACCTGATCTCTGTTGTTTATGAAGTTGTTGAGGTAGATGATGTTGTTATTGCTGGACACATAGAGGTAGATTCCATAATCGTTGTTCGAGCTTACGTTGTTATTCGCTATGAGGTTATCTCTGGAACACCAGTAGAGGACGATTCCACATTTATTGTTCGAGCTTACGTTGTTATTCGCTATGGTGTTGTTGCCGTAATACTTTAGAAAGATTCCATCCTCGTTGTTCGAGCTTACGTTGTTATTCGCTATGATGTTGTTGCTGGAATCCGAGAGGTAGATTCCATCATGGTTGTTCGAGACGGTGTTGTTAGCTATGATGTTGTTGCTGGACTCGTAGAGGTAGATTCCATCCCAATTGTTCGAAGCGATGTTGTTGTTCGCTATGGTGTTGTCGATGGAATCGCAGAGGTAGATTCCATCATGGTTGTTCGAGACGGTGTTGTTAGCTATGATGTTGTT
>CAZFVO010000164.1:1339-1671 GCA_964522325.1 uncultured archaeon
GCTGGACTCGTAGAGGTAGATTCCATCCCAGTTGTTCGAGACGATGTTGTTTATTATTTTGCTGTTGCTTGTTTTCCGAAATTCAACGCCAACGCTTGCATAGGAAAGATTTAAGTTTTCAACAGTTATGTTGTTTGAGTTTACAGCAATCACTTGGCCTGCATCTTCAACAACGTAATCGTTCACGTTCTCAAGGTATACAAGTGGCTTACCATTCACGGTGTTATTTACAACTGTGTTGTCGTAGGACATGGACACAAACATCCCATTTAGGAGAAATGTGTTGTTCGCTATGATGCTATTGCCGGAAGACAAAAGGCAGATTCCATCAT
>CAZFVO010000165.1:0-1670 GCA_964522325.1 uncultured archaeon
ATTAACGAACAATTATGTGATAGTTAAAACCAAACAGAAGGAATTTGACTATCCGTTTGGTGAGGGTAACGTTCTAACAACTTACAATGGTTCTGGAGGGGTTAAGCTCGATTCGTACTTTAAAAAGCTCATATACGCAATAAAATTCGGCGATGTTAAGTTTCTTCTGAGCGATTACATCACAACAGAAAGCAGGTTGATGTTTCACAGGAATATAATAGACAGAGTATCCACGATAGCACCCTTCCTCGTATACGATAGAGATCCGTATATAGCTATAATAGATGGAAAGCTGTACTGGATAATCGATTCGTATACGACTCTTGACAAGTTCCCCTACTCTGCAAGATACCCGACATTCAACTACGTTCGAAATCCAGTTAAGGTTTTTGTAGATACGTACAATGGAACAGTTAAATTCTACGTTATTCATGAAGAGCCGGTCATTAGAGTTTTGATGAAAGCGTTTCCAGATCTTTTCATATCAGCAGATAAAATGAGTGAAGAAGAGAGAGCTCACATAAGGTATCCAGTTGATCTGTTTGAAGTTCAGGCACATATTTACGCAACCTTCCACATGGATGATGCCAAGACATTTTACAACCGAGAGGATGTGTGGGAAATTCCGCAGGAGATTTTAGAGGATGAAAGAATACAAATGGAACCATACTACGTTATACTGACCTTACCTGGAAACAACAAGCCTGAATTTGTCCTAATGCTTCCGTTTACTCCAAAGGGGAGAGACAACATCATCGCTTGGTTGGCTGCAAGATGTGATGAAAATTACGGTGAGTTAAGGCTGTATGAATTTCCAAAAGGTCAGCTTATATATGGTCCTATGCAGATAGAGGCAAGAATCGATCAAAATGCCGACATCTCAAAGTTGTTTACCCTTTGGGGACAGGTTGGGTCTAAGGTAATTAGAGGCGATTTGCTCGTTATCCCCATAGAGAACTCAATACTGTACATAGAGCCTATCTATCTGAGAGCTGAAAATGCTCAGATTCCGGAGCTTAGGGGTGTTATAGTTGTTTACAAAGACGTGCTGGCGATGAGACCAACGCTTGACGAGTCTTTGATAGCGGTATTTGGTAAGGAAGCTAAGCCTGAAATCGTTGAAGAGGAAAGTGTTCAGAATCTCGTGAAGTCATTGGTAGAACTTTATAATAGAGCGATAGAGGAGGCGAAGGTTGGTAACTGGAGCGGAGCTGGTGAATATATTGAAAAGCTTGGAGACACTATTAACAAGCTAAACCAGACTGTGAGACGTTAACATCAAATGTAATATTATATTTCTTAATTTTTTTAATTTTATAAATTTATAAAAAATTTTTTCTATCTCTTGCCTCAGCTTTTAGCTTGGAAAGTTGCAGTGGTTGTAATTCCACCATAATAGGTCAACTTCATTTTGGGTAGCTAGGAGGTATTATTGAGCAATTTAGAAAAAAAACAATCTTAATCATCTTTCAGCTCATCCCAAACTTTAGTGAATTTTTCAGCATTTGATTTCCAATTCTCAACGTCATCCATTGTATAAATGTTAATGGTTCCACCTTGTACGTATCCTACGATCTGATCCTCTAAAAAGCCTTCAATCTCAGCATAAGCCTCTCTAAGCTTTTCTATTAAATCTTCATCAGCGTTCCACAATCCTCTTTCATAAGCTT
>CAZFVO010000166.1:0-1670 GCA_964522325.1 uncultured archaeon
TAGTCTCTGACAAGTACAGACTCGTCCAGCACGAAGACGTTTACAAGACAGTAAACCAAATCCTCGAAGAACTCGGCATAGACCCACTCCTAACAGACGTGAAAATAAGCAGAAACGGTGGAGCAATGCTTTACGCTGTCCTAACAGACGACTGCAAACTCCTCAACAACGATTACGTGTATCTAGGATTCAGCGCGTACAACACATACGACGGATCTTCCTCACTCAGATTCGACTTCTTCGGGTTTAGAGTAGTCTGCTCAAACGGTCTAATAATGCCACGAAAGATCCTCGACCTACCTAAATTCAGGCACTTGAAGGGCGTGATCGACCCCACCTACGAAGAGATCGCCAAAACGATCAAAGGACTGCTCGACCTGAGGTTCGAAGTCTTAGACGTCCTAAACATGGCTACCAAAAGCACAGTCTCCGCATTCGACCTCGTCAGCTTCATTGAAACAACCTTCAAGAACTACCCACTCCTCAAAGAGAACATTTACAGAACACTCAAAAAGCACGGTATTGACCTAACCGAAGCGCTCAAAGAGTACGAAGAATTCGTAAAGCAAGAAAAAGAACTCGAAAAACTCCTCGAAAAGCTCGAAAAAGAAGAATATAACCTCTGGACTGCTTACAACAGTATAACAGAAGTCCTCACCCACCGACCCGGTAAAGTCGACCTCCCCAACCTCTACAAACTCCAAAGAAAAACAGGCGAACTACTCGCACTCGCACGCTGAACGTTACAACTAAACTTTTTTTTATTTTAACCCCCGACTTCACCCCGTGAGAGCATGATAACCGTCCAAGAAGATCCCGTCCTCCTCAGACTACACGACCAAGCACTCGCACTAAGACTAAACGAGTTCGTGGACACGCAAGAACTCCAAGACCAAATTGAGACCAAGTTCGAAATCCTCTTTGAAGCCATCGACGACAACGACCCACTCATAGACGACCTAAACGAGTTATACGAGGAGTATTCGGACGTTAAACAACTCGAAAACTCTGCAATCGTAATCTACTACATGATCAAACTAAACGATTACCTAACCAAGCTCGTAGAACTCCTCGAAATAGACCTCAAACGAGAAGCAAGCTGAAACCTTAAAGTTTTTCATCCCTTTTTTCTTTTTTTATTGTTGTTGTTTTGTCGTTTTTTCCTTTTTTCTTTCCTTCATTCCTTTCTTCCCGCTTAATCTTTCTTAATCTTTAACCTTTTGTTTCCTCTCTTCATTTTATCCTCTTTCATCTTTCCCCCCAAACTCTCCCCTCAAACTCTCGACCCAGCTCGCAAATCTCCAACTTTTCGAGCTTGGCATAGCTTTGGCCTAGTCCCGCAATTACTTTAAAAAGATTCCCACCTGCTTCCTTTCTCTACCGTTTCCATTTTGTTCACTAAACGCCACTGTTGTTAACCAAACTTAACCTCCGCCCCCACTCGACGAGCTTCTCAAACCTCAAGCTAACCTTTGAGAGGAACAAACACACATTACTGAACGTAACACTCTTGCTCTCGCTCTTCTCTTGCCTTTTCTGCTTTTTCTGCTTACCCCGACGGGAACGGTCTGCCGGGGAACTGCCCACCGCCTTATAGGCAGTAGGCTTGGCATCCTCAAGCCTGCTACCGTTCCCGTCGAGAAGAAATCTCCTTCCAACGTTTAAAGCCC
>CAZFVO010000167.1:0-1661 GCA_964522325.1 uncultured archaeon
TTAGTATTGGCTGTCACTTTGCCCAAGACGCTTGGACCGTTGACATCAAGAGATTAATGAAGTGCTGTGTCCACGAGTTAAGGGGTGGGGGCACTTTAGTTCCATTCTGCTTATACAATGTAACATCAACTAGTGGCGAAAAATTGTATAGAGGTAAAATTTGATTCTAAGACCTCTACATCTTCAATTCAACTGGTATTGGTGAACCTTGATTTAGACATGCGACTATAGCGTTGAAGTCAGGGTTTTCGCCTGTTAATACGAGCTTTCCTCCAGCCATTTTAACTGTGAAGCCCTTGCTACACTGCTTAAACCTGATTAAGAATGTACCAAAGACCGTTGGGTCAAGTTTGGGCTCAGTAGTGACTTCATAGTCTTTATCTCCGATTTTCTTAACTACAACTGTGAGTTTAGGTGGTAATTGAGATCTTGGAAGGAATATCATTTTTTACGACATCCCCCGCCAATTGACTAGTCTAAAACCATGCGTTTAGCTTAAAAACTTTTATGCCTCCTTCTCTCTTAGTCAACTAACTTGATGTTCATACCGCTAAATGACCTAAAACACTTTAGGAATTCCTCAAAGTTATTTGTCTTCACTATGACCTTGTTGTTCTCCTCAAGCTTAGCTTCATCACCCATCCTCATGCACTCATGAATTCTCATGAGCACTGTGTCAAATACTAATGATCCAGGCCCCTCACTAACGCATATGCTTATCTCGTAGGTGTCATCAGAAAGCCTCTTAATTTCGAGATCAATTTTTAACGGTGAACCCCACCTAGGAAATCTCATCAATATGTGACACCGCTCAAAAAAGAGGATCATCGCTCCATATAATAGGTTTGCTCTAGGCTTCATGGTGCGGCATACTCATTCGGCTCGTAACTCTTTTAAAGCCTCTCATATAAGCTATTAACCGCATGGGATGTAACCATGGCAGAGGAAGAAGTTATAATTAAAAAATGTGGTTGCCATAGCGGTGAGCCAGGCTGCTGGGTTCGATGCGGTCTCTTAGCTTATGTCGACAAGAAGACTGGAAGACTGATTAAGGTCGAGGGCAATCCCGAGCACCCTGTAAGTAGGGGTTACGTCTGCAAAGAGAGAATCAACCACATGGTAGACTTCATTTATCACCCAGAGCAGCTAAAGTACCCACTAAAGAGAGTTGGCGAGAGAGGGTCGGGTCAATGGCAGAGAATATCGTGGGAGCAAGCTCTTGATGAAATTGCTGCTAAACTAAAAGAACTAATCGAGAAATATGGCCCTGAATGCATAGCCGTTGTTGAGGGTACATATAGAACAGATCTATATTGGGCTAGGTCTAGATTCCTATTCGCCATTGGTAATCCAGGCAACGTGACCGCTCCGGGCACAATATGTTCAACATGCGACGTCGCGATGCAGTACTGCATGTTCGGTGCAAACACGCACACACCAGACATCATGAACTCCAAGTGCATCGTCCTTGATAGCAGGCACCCATCCGAGTCACTGCCAGCTCAATGGCATGCAATAATGGAGAGG
Organism: uncultured archaeon; assembly: GCA_964522325.1. Lineage (GTDB taxonomy): Archaea > Halobacteriota > Archaeoglobi > Archaeoglobales > Archaeoglobaceae > Archaeoglobus_B. The sequence continues at coordinate 1,528 of CAZFVO010000167.1, forward strand.
AAGAGGCGAGGAGAAGAGGTATACCTGATAGTCCTAGATCCAAGATTTACTGAAGAGGCTAGAAATGCCGACTACTGGTTACAGCTAAGACCTGGAACTGATGCTGGAGTCTTCCTATCATGGATGTACATAAT
>CAZFVO010000168.1:0-1654 GCA_964522325.1 uncultured archaeon
TCACGCAGAACTCTCCATCCGTCTCCCTTTACTTTCAATTCTATTATCTAGATTCGCTCCTTGGTAGCCCTTATGTCATAAGATATTAGGGTTAGCTTTCAATTCTATTATCTAGATTCGGGAGTGACGTCAATAACCCTTACCTTAGTGAGGTCAAGTTCCTTTCAATTCTATTATCTAGATTCCTTAATATATTCCATACGCATAACGTCAATATGAGTGCGCTTTCTTTCAATTCTATTATCTAGATTCATCAGTACTTCTTCCTTCAGGGTGGTAGGGTCTCACCATCTACGTTCCTTTCAATTCTATTATCTAGATTCCGGTGCAACCATCACCTCGAAGTCCTTCAAAGAAACCTGCCTACCTTTCAATTCTATTATCTAGATTCAAGACGCAGGAGCTCATTGCTGTTAGAGACTTCCTCACGTACCAGCTTTCAATTCTATTATCTAGATTCAGGGAGATAGAGTGGATTCAGAAAGCCCTTGAGGAGCTGAAAAAGCTTTCAATTCTATTATCTAGATTCAACCCACAGATTTATTTGTCAAAACAGCTCAACTCTATATACTTTCAATTCTATTATCTAGATTCATGAGTTTGTGAGGGTCATTGATAAGGCTGTCAAGGCAGGTACTTTCAATTCTATTATCTAGATTCCGCCTGGAGACGGTATGGGGATAGACATTGCTATACCGCTTTCAATTCTATTATCTAGATTCCTCTAATTATCTGCTGAACCCTCTCATCGGGCTCAATCTCCCTTTCAATTCTATTATCTAGATTCTCATCGTATGTTGATTACCCTGATGATTATGAGGTTGACGGTTATCTTTCAATTCTATTATCTAGATTCCTGGTATCTTGTTTTTCTCAATTAGTTCATCCCATAGGACTTTCAATTCTATTATCTAGATTCGTGGTGTGCGTGGTTAGGGGCTTGGTTAAGCTCCGTGATGTGGTTGAGTATCTTTCAATTCTATTATCTAGATTCAAGACCTAGAGATTATTCCTTCAAACTACGTATTATCATTCTTTCAATTCTATTATCTAGATTCAGGGTGAGTGTATGACTGAGTCAGTTCGTAAAGCATTAGAAACTTTCAATTCTATTATCTAGATTCGCTTGACGTGATTGGTTTCGCTATATTGGGGTTGATAGGCTTTCAATTCTATTATCTAGATTCGAGAACGAACGGGACTTGGAGGACATCGTGATGGCATTCGAAGACTTTCAATTCTATTATCTAGATTCCAGTACTACGACCCATACGAGGTTAGAGCCGCAATACCTGCTTCTTTCAATTCTATTATCTAGATTCTTGTTTTAAATTAACATCAGGAATTTCATCAGAAACTGTGCTTTCAATTCTATTATCTAGATTCTTAAGCCCTCTAGGTACTCTACTGATGAGGGTGAGGCAAGGAAGCTTTCAATTCTATTATCTAGATTCCAGGTGTGTATATTGTTGGGCTTGGCGGGTGTCGCTGTTTCTTTCAATTCTATTATCTAGATTCCCAATAAATCTTTGTTTTTCGGGGGTGAAGTTATGTTCCCCAAATCTTTCAATTCTATTATCTAGATTCGGGAGAAAGGAAGGGAGCAACAACCATCTCTCGGGGAGAATGTCTCTTTCAATTCTATTATCTAGAT
>CAZFVO010000169.1:0-1645 GCA_964522325.1 uncultured archaeon
TTGTGCAAGGCGATCTTAGCGTTGATAACCTACGCTCCGAAGGAGTACAGAAACATAGCATGGGCTCTAATCCAGAGAGTTCCGTTTTCCCATCTACTCCACGTTATGGATGTAATCGACAAGAAGGAGAACACTAGGAGACTGAGAATGGCTATAGCGGTTAAGATCGCAAACACTCCGCAAGATGAGATGATCAGAGCTTTCTTCATCTCACCGACAAACTTCAGAAAGATGTTCTCATACCTCTACCTGCCAAGTATGTAAATGACAAAAAGATCACCCATCCGAACTACTTACTTGCATACAAACTAAGCCAGTTATCTATGCTTGATGCAATGAAAGAACTCAACTTAACTCCAGCTGATCTCGATAGAAGGTATAAGGTCCCACTACACTTAGTCATGCAGTGGGTGCAAATACTAGAAGAAGCTTACGAGCTTGCAAATATAGCTACGCCAGATGACTTCGTTAGACATAGTAGATGGTTTAGAACGATCTTAGGAGATAACGAATTCGAGAGAATTGCCATTTCAAAGATCGAAAGGGTGAAGGATCCGTTTAGCTTTCTATCTATAAGACAGCACCTCGAAGCAACTGGAGCTTTAACTCCAAACTTAACGAAGATCATGGAGGAAAGAGCTGAAAAAGTTCTCGATGAAATAGCTAAAAGTGTAAAGCTGGGAAACCTGGCATTGATCGTCGATGTCAGCGGAAGCATGTGGTCTGCGATAGAGATCACCGACAAGCTTTACGAAGTGTTCAGCAGAATGACCAAAATTACTCACCTAATAGCTTTTAGAGAATATGCTTCTGCTATAAACAGAGATCAGTTGAGAAGCATCGAACCGGATGGAGCGACCTCGATAGGTAGTGCGATACTACTGCTCGCACAACAGCTTAAAGAAAATCCAGTGGACTTGCAAGCGATAATTCTGGTGAGCGACCTATGTGAAAACACATCACCCTATCTAAACGATACCTTACCACTACTCGAAGAGTTCGGAAATCCACCGCTCGTAGTTCTCCACTGTGGAGGTAGATGCAACCTAAAGATCAACTACCCGCACGCAAAGATTCCAGTTGATAAGTTTCATCCAAGATTAATCAAAGACATCATTGCAAACATAGCCAGATTGACTGCTAAGGTGTCTGAAGAGAAGGAGATCACGAAAGTTGTGAAGGAAAGAAGACCGATCTTGGAGGAACTCGGAAGAATTGAACTACCACAAAGACCACCTGAAACGCTTAAGGCTGGATACCTCGAAAGATTACTTTGTTCTTAATTTTAGGAGGTGGGATTGTGAGAAAGGATGATGCAGAACTTCTTAAGAAATTAATAGGTAAAAAAGTCGTAGAAGTTAGAGTAGATCTAAACGACCCACATGACTACGGTTTTGACCTAATATTCGACGATGGAACCGTCCTTGAGGTTTACGATATAAAATGTTCAAAGTTTAATGAGGAATGTAAGAAAAAACCGATCAAGCTTTACGATTTCGAAACTGGAAAAGAAGTGTCGCGCAACGATATTGACGTGCCGTTAGGTGGTGGAGTCGCTTGGACTGTTAGTAACATTAGAGGTGAGAAAACTGAAACAAGTTAAACTAATGTTCTTAGGATGCGGATTTCTCGCATCTAATTTTAT
>CAZFVO010000170.1:0-1625 GCA_964522325.1 uncultured archaeon
ATCGTGAAAGATTATGTGCTTGCAGAAGGAGACCTATACGTTGAAGGAGGATTGTTAGTTGTTTGAGGTGGTGTAAATGGGGTATTTAGGTTATAAAGGTGGAGCAAGCGGTAAAGAATACAGGTGGGTTGAAGAATCAGAAGGAGAAGCTAAACTGAAAAATCAGAGCGATGGGATTGATTTACTCAAAGCAGATCCAACAACTATAACGGATGCTTCAGGAATCAAGCTAAAAGATCACGATGTAACCAGAGCTGGTGGAAGCGGTGGCAAATACAACAACGAGGTTTCACAGTTTGCAGATTCTGGCGATGTAAGCTGTACAATTGGGACTGGCGGAACAAACGAAAGAACTACCGTTTTATCTCTACCAGATAATTGGTATAACATAATTCCAAAGGCTGTTTACATTGAAGTCGGTGGAACTGTTGCCTCTGGCGAAACAATAAGCGTTAGTGTTAAGGTTGTGATGGATAACGGAGATGAATACGAGATAACGAGCTATTCTGTAGATAGTGCAACTGGAAGTAAAACCGTTAATTCTGAGGAGATATACACTAACTTGCTCACAAACATAAGGAGTGCAGGTAAGAGCATTGACGGTAGAAGGATTACTTCAATTGTTGCGGATGTTAATACTAATCAATCATCTACGGATGCTACTGTAAAAGTTAGAGTTATCGGGGTGAGAACTTGACCTTGTTTAAAGTGTTTAAGAATGAGAAAGCTCCAGAATTGCTGAAATACAACTACAAATATCTGGTAAAAGTTGATAGCTTTGAAGAGTTTGATGTTTACGCTTCAGACAGTCCTAATGTTCCAGATGATCGTATTATCACGGAAGAAGAGTTAGAAAAGTTGAGAAAGGAGAGAGAAGAAGGGGTGATGTAATATGTTTGCTGAATTAAAGAAAATAGAAGCTGAGTGGAGAGCGAGAATACACAAAGCTTTGAGCTTTGATGGGGTAAATGATTATGTGGAATTGCCAGACTCAGCGAGCTTAGATTTGACTATACTATCAATAGCTATAGGGGTAAAGACTACTCAAACGGGTACACCATTCATCCGTTTCTTCTCACGTAAAGATACAACTAGTTGGCCGGAGAATCCGTATCAGTTAGGCTTTCACGCAACAACTGGTAAGCCTACGATAATCATAGGTGATGGCACTAACTGTGATATATGTGAAGGAGCATCTGATATTCGAGATGGGAAATGGCATTTTATAGTCGGAACTGTAGATGGACGTAATCTTAAGATATATGTTGATGGTATACTTGAAAATACTACAACACAAAAGATAACGCCGTTTGATTATGATGGCCCAGCAATGATAGGAAGAGCTTATAATAAATATTTCAACGGTCTCATAACCCATGTCAGCATCTACAACCGTGCTTTAAGCGCCTCAGAAATCAAATATCTTTACCACAATCCATTCGATCCAATCGATCCAGAGCATTTAGTGCTGTGGCTTAATCCAGCAGGAATCGATGTAGCCAATGGTAAATGGTGGGATATGAGCGGTAAAAGAAATCATGGAACAATTTACGGAGCAACTGAAGTTAAATTAGTTGAAGAGGAAATAAAAGTAAAATAAGGTGTTAAAAATGGGATGGAAAGTA
>CAZFVO010000171.1:0-1615 GCA_964522325.1 uncultured archaeon
GGGGATCTGAAAAAGGAGCTGAACCTGAACAGCGGGGACTACATAGTGAGGGTGAACAGCGTCACCCTCAGGGATGATGAGAGAATACTGAGATACGTTACGAGCGACAGGGACGAGGTCGAAATACTCCCGGTGACCGACGTCGGTGCCTCTGATTCTTCTATTTTTTTAACTGGGGAGAAAAGGCTCAGACAGGAGGAAACGCTGCTCAGGAGGATAGGCTTCGTCCCTGTGAAAGGCAAGAAGAACAGGTATGTCGGGGTTGTCAAGGCCTGCGGGAGAACGTTCAAGATGTTTGTCACGCTTCCTGAGACCTTTCCATACAGCAGACCGATAATAACCATAAACGACCCTTGGTTACTCGACAAACACCCGTGCATAGTCAGGCGTGGGATGGAGGTCGAGATACACTTCCATGACGAGGACTGGAATCCTCGAATGCACGCGTCCCAGCTGGCTCTCAACGCAATACGCTTTCTGAAGTCCTTTGAAGGGGATTACTGCCCTCTTGGAGGTGCAGACGTATGGACAACAGCACTCATGAGGATATACTGGGCGTTGAGGAGATTCTGAGCACTTACAAATCTGTTCTCAGGTCATTAACTGCAAACATCCTCAGGGCTACAGCTCTCTCCCCGCTTGCAGCAGGAGCGGCGATTACAAAAGGGATGGAGAGACTCCTTCATGTGGCGGACAGCATAGAGGGAAGGGTTCCTGAAAGGGCTGTAGCTCCTGAAAGGGAAAGAGTTATCAGGGAGCTTGAGGGCGAAATAGTCCTGCCGTCTCAGATCCTTTACGAGTGTTACACGCTTCTCCTCTTCAGCGGAGAGAAAGGGAGAGAGGACATAGCAATAATAGGTGGCTGGGAGAAGGACGGGACTGTGATCGCTGGAACCGTGCACCAGCCCTACTGCTCGGTCTCAACACCAGCTAGTGCAGAGGTCGATTATGATTCCCTTGCGGAGCACATGAAGATGCTGAGGTTCTGCGGGTATAGGATTGTGGGAGTCGCGCACATACACCCGTGGGACTCCGAAAACGTTCATCCAAGTGCTAAGGACATCGCAACACAGGAAAGGTGGGAGAGACTCTTCGGGAACGTCATCGGCATAGTCTTCTCCAATTCCGGTGTTTTCAGGATATTCACCGCCAATGCGAAACCGGACGTGAAGGTCATCGGAGAGGGCGTTGAGAGGCTGGGGGGCAAGCTCTACAGGCTCTCCAATGTAGAAGAGGTGAGAAGGTGGGTAAGAAGAGAAAGGTGATTCTGGACAGGTCTCCCAGAATTCCATGGTTCAGGGACGATGTTATGGGAAGGATGAAGATAGCAGTCATCGGGGTTGGGAACACGGGGAGCTACACGGCCACGATGCTCTACGGTCTTGCACCCAAAGAGCTCTGGCTCATCGACAAGGATGTCGTGGAGCTGACAAACGTGCAGAGACAGTTCATCTTCTCTGAAAATGATGAGGGCAGAGCAAAGGTTCATGCGGCCAAGGACTTCCTGCTTGGCAGGTTCAAGGGACACGGAACCAAAATAAAGCCCGTCGTCGCGGATGTGCGTTACTTCAGCTGGGACTTTAAGCCTGATTTTGTTTTCTGCTGCGTTGACAAC
>CAZFVO010000172.1:0-1595 GCA_964522325.1 uncultured archaeon
GAGAAATTTTGAGACGAAAATGATTTAAGTATACCGAATTAATTGATGTTAACGGAGATGAGGTGGACAGTATGGATATCGAGGATATTTTAAAGATTCTGAAGGAACATAAAGATGAACTCAGGAAGAACTTTAGTGTAAAAAGAATAGGCGTTTTTGGATCCTATGCAAGGAGGGAAGAAGCTGAAAAAAGCGACGTAGATATTTACGTCGAATTTTACGTTGAGGAACTTACACTCGAAAAGTATCTGAAATTGATTGAATACCTCGAAGCACTGTTGGGTAAAAAAGTTGATCTGATTACTAAAGATGGAGTGGAGACCATCAGAATTCCGTACATAAAGGAGAGCATTAAGAGAGGCTTAATCTATGCGTAGAGGGGACAAGGAGTTTTTGCTTGATATCCTCGAAGCGTGCAGAAGAATTCAGAAGTAGTGAAAAATTTGAGTTACGATGATTTTCTCAGAAATGAGGAAAAACAGGATGCTGTAATTCGCAACATTGAGATCATCTGTGAGGCTGTCAAAAATATCTCGGTAAAACTCAAAGAAAAGTATAGAGATATTGACTGGAAAAAGATTGCGGGAATGCGGGATAAACTAATACATTCGTATTTCGGTGTGAGACTGGAAGTTGTATGGGTGGTTGCAACAAAAGAAGTACCAAAACTAATGAATGAGATAGCGATGATTCTCAAAAACGAATTCAAAACTTAATGATTTTTCCATAAACACTCTCGTTTGCCGAAGCTTACAATCTTCTGTGAAGAGTCGGAACATATAAGGACGGTAAGCTGGTTGAAAAAGTCAGATCTATCCCACTCTATTCCATCATAAACGGATTCTGGATAAACGAGACTGGAGAGCTTGAAATAGTGATTAGATACAAGCCGCAGGACTGGTTCGAGATCGGTTTGATGATCTCGGCTACGACGTTCATAGGTTGCATTGGATATCTATTCTACGACTGGAGAAGAGAGAAAGGCGATAAATGGGCTAAAGGAATTAAAAGATTAAGAAGGTTTATAAACTGTAGGAGCTAACTGAATTACTGAATTTATGCCAAAACAAATTGTAATAGAGGTTCCAGATTGGATTAACGAGAGAGAAATCAGAGATATAGCTTCCTGGGGAGTTAAGAGAAATTCTCGAAACATATTTAAGTTCCAACGAGCATTAAGTTCTATGGGAAAGATAATTCAAATCGAAGTTCCGGACTGGATTGATGATAATGAAATTAGGAGAAGGATAGAAAAGATCATCGCTACAATGTATAAAAGGGGAACACCTGTAAAAGAGCTCAGAAAAATCTTGAGAATTTGCGATGATGAATTGTCTGAAGAATTAGAAACCTATGATGTTGAAGAGTTTAGAAATAAGGAGAGAGAGAGGCTAAAATGGTAATATTAGACACAAGTGTAGTAATGGATAGAGTTAAGAGGAAGGAAGAAATATCAGAAAACTTAACAGTTGTAACTTTTGTAGAATACCCCAAGATAGTGTTCTACAAAAAATTTAATGGAAACATAATTTTTCCAACAGAAGAAGATTACATCTTAGCTCATAAGCTCCAACTTGAACTACTAAGAGTTGGAA
>CAZFVO010000173.1:0-1595 GCA_964522325.1 uncultured archaeon
CGAGTCGGTCACGCCCCTCGGCGTGAAATGCTTCTGCTTCACCAGTCACGCGAACTCGACGTACACGGCGCAGGTGGCCAGGGGGGCCAAGCTCGTGGAGGCCAGGGGATTAAGCGAGTTGTTACACCTGTCGCTTACAGCGCTTAAGAAGGGGGCACGGGCCCTGGTCTACGCCTACTGGGCGGCCCTGGATCACGCGTCGCACGAGTACGGCCCCTTCTCGAGGCCGGTCAGGTACCTGCTGGCTGGCTTAGAGAGCACGCTGCTCGAGTTCTTGCGGGACTTCAGGGCCGTGAAGGACTCGACACTCATCGTGTTAGCCGACCACGGCCAGCTGAGCGTCAGAGGCGGGGAGAGGGTCAACCTCTACGAGGCGCCGGGCCTGTTAGAGGCCCTTTCAATCCCACCCTTCGGCGAGGCGAGGTTCACCTACTTGAAGGCCGCTAATTCCGAGGCCCTGGAGGCGGTTTATAGAGAAGCGCTAGCAGGCCACGCCCAGCTATTAAGCCTCGAGGAGTACGCCCCCCTACTGGGGGCGGAGGAAAGGGATGATGTGGAGCGCCTGGGGAGGGTTGCTAGCCACGTGCTCGTGGCGCGGGGGCGCGCCATGCTCATATACCCCTACAGGGGGGAGGAATTATCTAGCGAGCTTAAGGGTCATCATGGCGGGCTGACGGGGCATGAGATGCTCGTCCCCCTCCTCATCTTCGAGAGTAAGGCGAGTTAAGGGCTTCGCGGCAGTCGCCGCAACTCTCCTACTCTGGTCTACAGCTGTCGTCTTCATAAAGATGCTCAGCCAGTACTACGACCTCCACACCCAGAACTTCTACAGGTACTTATCAGCTGCCGCTCTCTTATGGCTATTAGCCAGCACACGCAGGGTAGGCGACAGCCCCCCGCTAACCAGGCTAGCTGTGCCATCACTGCTCGTATTCTCCTTCCAGGTGCTGGCGGTTGGGGGCATCTACCTGACATCGCCGACCGTAGCCGCCCTCTTAATGCGGCTCAATGTGATATTCGTCAACGCCCTTGCGTACGCACTGCTTAAAGAGGAGAGGGGACTTGTATCCTCGCCTCAGTACCTGGCGGGCCTGGCGCTAGCAGTAGCTGGAGCCGCTGGCCTGGCTGTGGAGGACCCAGCCACGCTCACACTGGACTTAGGAGCCCTCATGGTGCTCGCGGGGACCGTATTCTGGGCCAGCTACACCGTGGCCATCAGGATCCTCGTAAAGGGCTCAGACCCGCTAGCCATCTCCCCTCGCGTCTTCAGCATAGCCACTCTCCTGTTCCTGGGCTCAGCTGCGTTCCTCGGCGACCTGACAGCACCTCTCAAGACGCCCATCCCAGCAGTGACACTTCTCATAGCCTCAGGAGCGCTATGCGTGGGCCTTGGCAACTACATGTACTACATCGCCCTAAAGGAGCTGGGAGCCAGCATGACATCCTCACTCCAGCTACTCGGCCCCATCCTAACTGCCCTCACGTCACACATGCTGCTAGGAGAGACATTATCCCCTAGGCTAGCGGGCTTCGGCGCACTCCTGCTACTGGGGTGTGCATTGATACTGGCTAAGGCAACCTCAAGACAGGAATTA
>CAZFVO010000174.1:0-1593 GCA_964522325.1 uncultured archaeon
TTTATACGATCTCCGAATCCTTGATGACGGAGAAAACCGTTTCAACCATCCACCTTTTACCGTACAAACCGACAATACGGCAGAATAACCATCTGAGGAAGAGGTTTATTCTCCCTAAGGATTTATAGCAACCTCCCCTTCTAATTGGCTTAAAGATTGCAATTTCTTCGTTACCCCTACAATCGTAACCTGAATCAGCCAATAAAACTTCACATGGTGGTATATCCCCTCTCTCAACCATTTCAAAATTACTCCATCGTTCCCTCCAATTCTAACGTCTTCAGCCAAATTTGGGGTTCTACATCAACAACTACAGTTATCTTAATCCAACTCTTCCTTTTCTTTCCACTCCCCTTCGCATAGCAATAACTCGCATTGTCCTCTCTTAATCTGGAATCTATTGCCAAGACTTCTAACTTTACATTCAATAATTTGGAGCTCTCTTCTAACAACCTTTTCAAATCCTCTTCCCTCAACCTCTTAACCGCCTTACATATCGTTGAATAGTGTGGTAATTCCTTCAAATTCAATGCTTTCCTAAGAACTTCACTCACCAAAAACTCTTCCTCCAAATCCCTATATGTCAGATTGTATATTATCCCATACAGAAACATTGCTATCAACCGCCAGGACTCATACTTCTTTAGTCCTCTCCTACTATACTTCGGTAACGCTCTCTTGCATACCTCGTAACACTTCCTCGCTACTACCTCCTTCTTCGTTGCCACTCTACATTCTTGTCATCCCTCATCATAAACTTTTTCAACAGAGCAAGAATTCTCAAGAGAAAGGAAATCAATTTAACAGAGTTAGTAGAGCAAGCTGGTATAAAGTATTTAGAAAGCAGTTTAACAATTTACAACACTCTAAAGATTATCCACACACGTAAATTTTAAATTGTTCTGAAATTGGGGGAGTGACGGGAGTAAGCCCCCTTCTGTTCACGGCGGCATTCGTCTGAGCGCCTTTCGGCTTGCACCGGCGGGGACGGCCGTTTCATCCCGCTTGGGTGACCTCAGCCTTTCGGCATCCTCGCATTTCCCCAAGCGGGTATCGTTTCTGTTCCGTTGCCGTGCCTCTCGGCACGGTGCCTTGCGGCACCCCGCCTTTTACGGTGGGGGGACTTTCCTCCTCTCGGAAAGCCGCCCTCCGTCGCTCCCCCTGATATATATTAGAGTGGATGGTTAATTAAATATTTCTCATCTTGATCTTGACTAAATACTTTACAGCTATGCTTTGGGCTTTTTCTTTTATCTCTTTTACATCTTCGTATAATCTCTCTAAGGATTCGAGCTTCGCCCAGTTCTCAAGCTCCTTTATTCTTCTCAGGTTGCTCATCACGGAATCCTTGAGAAGGGGGCAATCCAAACACTCGTCGATTTTATTTTCGATCACACTTAGCTTCCCCCTTAATATCTCAATGTATTTTAGGTAGTTCTCCTCAAGAAGTCTTTTGATGGACGAACAATCAATGCATTCAAGTGTTATAGGATCGGAACATTTTTCACATATAAATCTGTAACATCTCGGACAGACACCTGTCGCATTTTTTCCACAAATCTCACACCTCATATCACCCAAGGGTTGTTTTCC
>CAZFVO010000175.1:0-1591 GCA_964522325.1 uncultured archaeon
ATCTTGTTCAATCTATCCTTGGACTAGAGATTTATAAGTTTATAATCCACCATTATGGCCCCTATTCCTTCGAGTTAAGAGATGACTTAGAAAGGCTTGTAAGTGTCGGATTTGTCAAACGAACATTTGATGACTTTGGTTATCACTATAAGATTACGGAAAAAGGTCTAGAGTATCTTCAAAGTATTGAATTTAATTATAAAATTACTGATATAATTAAAGAAATAACATCTCTCTTTGGAAGAGCGCCAACTTACGTTCTCGAACTCTTTTCAACAATAGATTACACGCTCACAAAATTTAACACAGATAATGACAAATTTATAGTTGAGTATGTAAAGAAGCTTAAGCCGCATTACTCAGAGGAAGTCATAAGAAAAGCTTTGAAGATGTGGAAGAATATACGTTCGAGTATTTTAGAAAAGATTTTCGAGAAATAAACACTTAAACTCCATTTTCATCAAAAACTATTTTAAATTTTATCCAGCATCTAAATATAGAGGATGGACATGAAACCCATTCATCTCATTGCAATCCCGCATAAAGATATCCTCGAAGGCAGACTTACGATGGGTGTTTTTCGCAGCTGACCTCTGGGAAGTCTACAAAGGTAGAGCAGTTGAAGATTACCAGAATTTGGTTGAAGAGGTATTGAACAACTACGGAGAGAATCCGAGAGTCTACAAGAACACGGTATTCTTCTTAGTTCCAATGGAGTCAGAAATACTCATCTTTGATGAAACATTTTCTTAGATGAGTTCAGTAGGCAGTGGCCTTATTTGTGGGTCTAAATTCACCTCCAAATAAGGCATGCAAATATGTATAAGTGGGATGATTGGCTAAAGATGCTATGATTTCTGGATCTTCAATTCTGTTCGGTCCGTATGTTACTGTAAGATACTCCTTAGTGTAGATCACTTCTGTATGTTATCCTAATGATTAAGTACCTAAGTGAATGTTTAGAAGTGAAGAAATTTAAGACCCATGATCGTCCATGAATTGGCTAAAGTAAACGTGTTATGTTAGCACCATCTTCATTCTTTCAGGAGATGCTTTCTAAATGCCTTCTTATCCTATCGTCTATGCTCCAATAGCCATATGATCGCTTAATCAATCCTAGTCTTGATAATATTGCTAGAGCTTCCTTCAATTCGTCTTCGTTAATGATTATGCCCTTATCTATTAGCACATCTCTAAGTTCTTCTTTTTTGTAACTATTGCCTGATAACAATCTTAGAACGTCAAGCACCTTCGTATTCTTTATCTCATTAATGCAAGCTTTAACGTATTCTTCGAGTGGGTTTGGAACTTCCTGCTCTATAAACTGAGAAAGCTCTTTTCTGAGATCATCGTTATCTAAGGTTTCAAAGATTGCTTTTATGAGTTCATTTAGTATATGTCCTAAACGCCGTCCCTCAGCGTAATCGAAATATAGCGAACCATCACTCCTTATTCCTAACCCCAAAAGTTTTTGAATTAAGCTAAACGCATCTAAACTCACATACTCAGGATAATTCTTAGCTAAGTCTTTTAGACTCGTCGCGGACTGGCATTCTATTAGAAATGCAGAGGTCTTGTCATAAGGTGGAAC
>CAZFVO010000176.1:0-1588 GCA_964522325.1 uncultured archaeon
ACGTCAGGGAAGGGAGCATTATTACGCATCCACCTATCCCCAAAAGACCGCCGAGGGTTCCAGCTATAAGACCCGTTATCCAGAGTAGAAATGCCGTAATTGCTTCAGTCATCCAACCACCTTACGGAACTATAATAACTGGTTTTGTCGCATGTCTAACAACTCTCTCCGCACACGATCCGAGTACGACTTCCTCAGCAGTTCCCCTCTTGGTCATTACTATCAGATCGACATCCTTCTCTTCCGCGGTTTTGACTATCTCCTTCCAGCACTTTCCAATCTTTACGATCCTTTTAACCGCATCATACTTCTCCAACTCCTTCTCCACCTGCTTCCTCCTTTCTTCAACGAACTTTTTGAAATCCAAGCCTGGAGCGGAGAAGAATGGGTATGTCTTCTCAAGCAGTCCTTCCTCGAGCACGTGCAAGACTATTATTTCCCATCCCTGTTTTTTAGCAAATTCATAAGCTTCTTTCGCTTTCTTCGAAAAATCCAAAGGGACAAGAACTTTTTCTATCTTTCTAGTCATGATTTATAGAGATATTAAACGATATAAACGCCTTTCGGTTTAAAATTTAAAATTAAAATAAAATAAACTATACCTTTAAATCCTCTTTAGCAGAGCTTTCTCGTGAAGTTTGACGGAAAGTACGAAGAGCAAAAGAGTGTATCCGATCAATACAGCGAAGTCTGTGTAAACTGGGAAGAATGGTTCTAATCCTACACAAAACCTTGCGATGTCAGTAAAATACGTTAACGGGGAGAGAAACGCTAAGATTTTCCCGAACTCTGGTAGGTTATCTACGGGGATGAATATCCCGCTTATAAATATCATCGGAAACCTCACAAGTGCGGAGATCATCATGACAGTCGCTGGGATGTTAGACGGATAAGCCGAAAAAAGCAAACCCAAACTTGAGAAACAAACTGCGGATATAACTATTCCAAAGATTATCAGAAGATTTATATGAACGTTCAACCAAAATGCTATTGCGATTGGAACTGATGAAAGCAGAATTCCGAAAACGGAAGAAGCTATGATGTCTCCGAGAATTATCGTTTTTACATCTATAGGGTAAATCAGGAGTCTTTCCAAAGTTCTCATCTGCTCCTCCCAAGGTGCTACGGCTGGAGAAACCGAAGTTGAAGCGAAGAAAACCGTCATAGCAATCAAGCCAGCCATAAGAAAGTTGAGAGGCAAATCTCTGCCAATCCAGAAAGCCAAGAAGAGGAATATCGGTAGTAGAATCCCAAAGATGACAACTGGCCCTTTCGAGTAGTATATTAAAATATCCTTTTTGGCTATAGCCAGAGCTTTCATGCAATCTCACCCAAAATTCTTAGGAATGCGTCTTCAAGTGAAGGAGATCTCGTGTTTATCGAAACTATTCGAACTCCCTCTTGGCAAATTCTACTATTCTACATATAGTTTCGTTCGGATCGGTCGTGTAAACGACGTATCTGTCTCCTACCTTCTTTCCCTTAAAGTCAACATCCCTGTCGAACCTAATCTCAACAGCAACGCTCCCTCCTACGAGTTCCTTTATCCCATCCGGTGTATTCTCAGCAATAATTTTTCCATCTTTGA
>CAZFVO010000177.1:0-1551 GCA_964522325.1 uncultured archaeon
ATGTATGCAAGTGCAAAACATCTGGCATACAGCGTGCTAAAAGATCTGCTCATCTCCATTGATACTGATCTCATGCAGAGAATAAACAACAGTCTGGATGTCCTCATGCGACTGGATCCATATAACTCCTCCTTCATCCAGGCGAACTACTCAGCACTTATGGACAGTTTCAATGCATCAACCCATGTGGATGAATACATTGATGTTATGGCCACTGCGAGTAATATATGGAATACTGTCGTGGATAATCTGGATAAGAAAGAAAGGGAGATCCTTTTAGAGATTGATACACTGAAGAACATTCTCACAGCCATAGAAGACCTGGGCTTCAACACCGGTGAACTCAGGGGGATGCTGGATAATGCACTGGCACATGCACAAAAAGGGGACCTCATAGAAGCGTATGATACGATCATTTCAGTGGAAGAAGGGTTAAATGACCTCTATGTGAGGGAAAGGAACCATGTAAATAGAGAGGTGGCTATGGCAGATAGCAACCTGTTCTCCAATACGGATGGGGCGAAGAGGCACATTTTCCAGGCTGATGACTTCAGGCGACAGGGGAATTATACAATGGCATTGCTTCATCTGAAAAAGGCAAGTGAATCCATAAACCCGGGGATTCCTGCGATGTATGTATATCTCATACCAGTGATTGTATTGATGATCATCCTGGTCATATTGCTATACAGCCAGAAAAGAACACCACTCAAATCATACCCCGCTATGCTGCGGGAGATATATTCCAGGGACTGGAAAGGTCCACTGGTTATAATGGGAGAGAGGAGCTGTATTGTTCATTCAATGGTAAACTTATGCGGGGGTCTCAAAGGAAGAACTCTATTGATATATCCCGATAACGCAGAGGCAGGAGATGATGTGGTACATTTCAACCCGGAGAATAAGGTCAGGTCGCCATCTGAATTGCCCATCATTTTGAATAATCTTATAATAAGACATAAACCAAAGAATCTGATAATTATAATTCCACCCACAATAAAGGCGGGAACCGTCAATGGACAAACACTGGCCATGATAGTGGAGAGTGCCACGAAAAATGCCATACGCACATTCGTTTATGCAGACCTTTCTATCCTTGGTGATGATAGGGATATGGTCGTCAAGTCCTCTGCGAATGTAATGATAGTGGAGAGGATGAAAAGAAAGAAAATCGCTGAGTTGTTTGCAGAGGGTCATCTATGGGACTGGATCACCTTCCGCAGATATAATGTGGAGGCCTATTATCTTATAAAAATGAACAAAAAGCCATATAAAGATTCTATAAGATATGCATACTGCGAGAATGGAGGTATGAAGAATGAACATTGAGATGGAGATGACAGATAACGGGCCAAAAGTTGATGTGGGTTATGTTGTTGATGCCATGGAGGACGAACTCCGTGACCAGATAGGGCCCTTTGTAAAGTTCATTATAAATAAGTGCCTTGTTGAGATGGGACACACACGGAGTGATGAACTCACAATGGGAGAACTCATTGAGTTCATTGACAGGGTGACAAAGATGGCAATATCCGATGAAAAGGTCAGAGA
>CAZFVO010000178.1:0-1530 GCA_964522325.1 uncultured archaeon
GTTAAACCTACTTTAGCTTTTCAATCACCACTGCGGGGCAAACTCTTTTCACACCCTCTACCGATCCCACCTTCTTGCTCAGGATCTCCATAAGGTGTTTCCCGTTTTTAGCCCAGATCTCGGCCATTATCATGTGGTCCCCGGAGGTTATGGCGAGGTGTTTAACCTCTTCCATAGATGCGAGTTTTGACGCAACCTCAAGGTAACGCTCTGGGGAGGCGTCAACCCCCACAAAGGCCACAACGGTAAAGCCTAGTTTCGCGGGGTTTACCCTTACCGTGTACCCCTCTATAACTCCTTCACGCTCAAGCCTGGCTACCCTTTTTCACACGGCTGTCTCGCTTATCCCAAGTCTCCTGGCTATCTCGGTGAGAGGGGTTCTTGCGTTCTTCTCGAGAATCCTTATTATCTCCAGATCTCTCTGGTCCACCCTCAAACCCTCTAACGTGCCTTTGCAATACAGGTATTAGTTGTTGAACTTGGCAATATGGCTTTTGGTTATAATATGTTTGGTGCAATGTTGCTTTAGGTTATAAATTCGAACTAAAATGTTATAAAATCGAAGCGGTTAAAGTCACCATGTAGCTAGCCGGGGTGTAAAACCATGAGGAAAACCCTGGAAAACCTGGTAAAGGCTTTTATAGGTGAAAGCCAGGCTAGAAACCGCTACACCATCTACGCCAAGGTGGCTAAGCAGGAGGGTTACGAGCAGATAGCCGAGATCTTCCTTTTAACCGCCGAAAACGAAAAAGAACACGCCCTCACCCTCTATAGGTTAATTAACGAGCTAAAAAACAAGCTAGGCGAAGAGGTAAAAGAGGTTAAAGTGGAGGCTGCCGCACCGCTAATCTTGGGGGGTACAGCCGAGAACCTTAAGGCGGCTATAGCCGGGGAAAACTACGAGCACACTAAGATGTACCCCGAGTTCGCAAAGGTGGCAGAGGAGGAGGGCCTCTCTGAGGTTGCGGAGAGGTTAAGGGCCATAGCTAAGGCGGAGGATCACCACGAGGAAAGGTTTAAAAAGCTGTTAAAGGAGGTGGAGGCTGGAACAGTTTTCAAAAAGGACAAGGAGGTTTGGTGGGTTTGCATGGAGTGTGGCTACGTCCATTACGGCAGGGAGCCCCCCGAGAAGTGTCCGTCATGTGGACATCCAAAAAGCTATTTCCAGGTTAAATGTGAGGAGTATTGAGGTGGCTACTTGACCGAGCTAGGGCAGATTTACAGGTGTAACGTCTGCGGTAACATAGTTGAGGTTTTACACACCGGAAGGGGTACGCTTGTTTGCTGTGGACAGCCAATGGAGCTTTTAAAGGAGAGGAAGGCGGGACCGGGCGAGGAAGTTCACATACCGGTGGTCGAGCGGGTGGGGGACCTAGTAAGGGTTAGGGTTGGCTCCAAGCCACACACCATGGAAAAGGAGCACTACATAGAGTGGGTGGAGGTTCTCTCCGGGGAAAGGGTTTACAGGGTTTTCCTAAAGCCGGGGGATAAACCCGAGGTCAAGTTTAGGGTTGGTGGTACCGGGGCTAA
>CAZFVO010000179.1:0-1525 GCA_964522325.1 uncultured archaeon
GTTCTAGATAAACCGTATGGAGAAATAATAGATCAAATTGTAGAGGCTTTGAGGCTAAGTGCTCGAGGTCTTGTAGGGTAAGTTTTTTTAGAAGAAGAAAGAGAGCTTACTGAAAGATACGAGGCTGTTCTAAGAGCTATTGCTTGTGGCTGTAAGACTCCCGGAGAAGTTGCTTCATATCTTTCAGGAATATTGAGCGAACATCTGAAGTCGCAGGATGTGAAAAAGTACATAAGTAATCTTGTTGAAATGGGACTTGTCAGGAAAGTAAAGGTATTCAATAAGAAAAGATATCTGTATACAATAGATTCTCCTCTTCTAGACCTCTTTTTCTATCTCGACGCTAAGCTAGGGTTTTATGAGCTTCGTTCTCCATTAAGCCTCACTAGGAAGAAAGCCGTGGAGAAAATTCCATTTTACTACGAGCGCTTCGTAGTCGATTTGTTTGCACAAATACTGGATGCTGAAGTTCAGAAGCGTTTTCAGCCCGAAATAGACGGCGTTTTAGTGAGAGGAAGAAAGCCTATTGCAGCCATAGAGGTGAAAATGGGTAAGGTGAGTCTCAGTGAAGTATATGACTTTAAGTCTAAGGTTTCAAACTTAGTAAGAAGACTGATAGTAGTTGCTAAAAGTGTTCCAGAAAATATCTCTAAGACTGGAGTCGAAATATATACTCCCGAAAAAATTGCTGAAATAGTTAAAGACTTTAGTTAAGTTTCATTACTTAAAACTTTTAAAAAGGTGAAGAGACTTAAAGCTATAGTCTTTTTAGCACTGGAAGTACTTTTTCCGCAAATTCTTCTATCGGCTTTATCTTATACGCATCGGGGAAGTAGAAAATGAATTCTCTGACACCTACTTCGACGTATTTCTTAACTCTTTCTACTATTTCTTCGGGTGTTCCTATATACTGTGTTTTCTTTAATCCTTCGTAGCTTGACTTACTCAGTACGAGAAATTCGCATTCTTTTATCTTCTTTTTGATTTCTTCTTCACTTTCACCCATTATTAAGAAGCCGTCGTGAACCTTTATTATTTCATTGAAGTCTCTGCCTATTTTCTTACAGTACTTTTTAAGTACTTCTAGTTTTCTTTTGTAGAACTCTGGGTCTCCCCAGACATGGTATTTGTTAGCGTGTTTGGCTACTACTCTTAGAGTTAATTGCTCTCCTGCTCCTGCTACTAAAATTGGCGGATGGGGCTTCTGTACAGGCTTAGGATCATTTAGTCCTTTCTCTACTTTGTAGTACTTTCCTTCGAATGTTACTTCGTCTTGAGTCCACATCATTTTAATAATTTGTAATGCTTCGTCTAGCGCCTTTATTCTGTCAGCTGGCTTAGGGAAAGGTATTCCGTAGCCCCTGAACTCGTTTTCGTACCAGCATGCTCCTATACCGAACTCTACTCTGCCGTTTGATATTACATCTACATTGGCTACTATTTTAGCTAAGACAGTTGGATACCTATAGAGAACACAAGTAACGAATGTTCCTAGCCTAATTTTCTCAGTTACTGCCGCTAATGC
>CAZFVO010000180.1:0-1524 GCA_964522325.1 uncultured archaeon
AGGACTGGAGCACGTCCAACAGCTTGCTGCTGGGCATGTCCATCTCCTCGGCCAGCTCCTTGAGGTTGGGCTCCCTGCCGACCCTCTGGGCGATCCTCTGGGCGGCCTGGTTGATCGCCCGTTTCGTTTCGGCGATGTAAACGGGTATACGGACGGTTTTGCTGTGCTGATCTATCGCCCGCTTTATGGCCTGCATTATCCACCAGGTCGCGTATGTGCTGAACCTGAACCCCTTCCTGTAGTTGAACTTATCGACCGCCGTCATCAGCCCGATCGTCCCCTCCTGGATGAGATCCAACAGCGACAGGGTCGAGTTGGCGAAGGCGTGATCCTTGGCTATGCTGACCACGAGCAGCAGGTTGGACTCGATTATCCTGTGCTTGATCCTCCTTATCTGCTCATCCGCCTCGACGATCTGCTTGAGCACCTCCCTCAGCTCCTCGAGGCTCATACCCTTCTCCTCGGCGTAAGCCCTCTGGATGACCTCGTCCGACTCCAGAACCCTCCTGGCCTCCTCGATCATCTTCCTGGTCTGCCTGGCGATCGCCTGGCGGATCTTGCTCCCCTTCCTGCCCCTCTTGGGCGCCTGTTTTTCGATCATCCTCTGCTTTTCGGGGAACAGCTTCCTCAGACCGTCCCTGAGCCTTCTCTTCTGGTTGTCGAGCTCCATGAACAGCGTCTTCTCCTCCTCGGGGGTCAGGAGCGGGACTTTGGCTATCCTGCGGAGATAGGAGATAATTGAGTTGTCTATCTCCCTCGCCCCCTCGTGCTCCTCTTCAAGCTCCACCTCGCCCTTGGAGAGGATCTCCTCTATGTCGGCGCTCTCCAGATCGGGGTAGACCCCTTCGTCGTTGGCGACGGCGGCTATCGGCTCGTCGCTCAGGTCATCCCTCACTATCAGCTCGCTATTTAGAAGCTCTTGTTCCAAAAGCCTTTTCCTCTTCACCTCAACATCACCCTGAATCCCTTAGGGTTTCGAAAACCCCCAAGGGAGATTGTCCTTAGCAAAATCGGTGCCCGAAATCTTAAGTCGCGAGAGACCAAATCCCTTCTGCGGCTATCGGTTCCCGAGGCTCAGCCGGTGTCGGTCGCTGTGCCAATTTGTCATCGGATGTGGATCAGCGGGCGATAGCCTTGACACCCGTTCGAGGCAAAGTGTATTATAACAGAGATCGAGACCGAGTTGCAATACCTTAAACGGGGAGAGGGCGAAAGGGTTGACCGAGCCGGTCAGGTGTCAGAGCTGTGGATACGAGATGGAAGCGGAGGAGTTCGAGAGGCTGTTGAAGGTCTGCCCGAAGTGCGATTATCATCACACCATGGGCGCCCTCGAACGGCTTAAAATGCTCGCCGATGAGGGGAGTTTCGTCGAATACGACCCCGACCTCCTCTCGATAAACCCCCTCGATTTCCCCTATTACGAGGAGAAGCTCGCCCAGGACAGGAAGAGGACGGGTTTGAAATCGGAGATGATAACGGGCGAGTGCACCATAGGCGGATATCGAACCGCCATAGCTATAGGGG
>CAZFVO010000181.1:0-1507 GCA_964522325.1 uncultured archaeon
CAAGTTAATCACCGCATCATGTTCGGCTATTTCGTTTAATACGTGAATCTCATAGAGAGAACGGCAATTTTTGCTGCCATAAATTGTAGGCCATGGTTCATATTTGGAATCTCATAGAGAGAACGGCAATAGAATGGGTCTTGCCCGTGATCGGGCTCGATTTGTTTTCCACGAATCTCATAGAGAGAACGGCAATATTGCGAAAAGTGTTTCATTCCTCATGCCTTCTGGGATGAATCTCATAGAGAGAACGGCAATTTGCTGTCCCAATCCGTAACACCTTTCATCTCGCTCATGGAATCTCATAGAGAGAACGGCAATCACCTGTTGCATGATCCCACCTTAGTAATATTCCAAATTGAATCTCATAAAGAGAACGGCAATTTACCGCCTGTTCCAAGTTTGATTGCTTTAGCAAAGGTGTTGAATCTCATAAAGAGAACGGCAATTGTTTACTATTGCTATCTTCCCTGACGGAAGTTTAGAAAGAATCTCATAAAGAGAACGGCAATGCTTTTAGTCGCTGAAGGATTCCCGTAAGCAATATAGGAATCTCATAAAGAGAACGGCAATTCGTCCATGTCAATATCAACACCACTGTCTGATAGTTGGAATCTCATAAAGAGAACGGCAATAACATAAGGACTTTTATGTTGTTTCTCTGTGCTAATGGGAGAATCTCATAAAGAGAACGGCAATTTATGTCTTCTTCCACCTCTTGTTCTTTATTGTGGTCAATGAGGAATCTCATAAAGAGAACGGCAATTCTTTTCGTTCTCGACTACTGCCTCTGTTACGTTACGGAGAATCTCATAAAGAGAACGGCAATTTGACTTTTTCTGGGATTCTTGGAACTTTTCTACGAGAAGAATCTCATAAAGAGAACGGCAATGATAAATTTTGTTCCCCAACCTATATTTTCCAGTTATCGGCTTATGAATCTCATAAAGAGAACGGCAATCTTTTTTCAGTCCCACTAACCTTTACATTATAATCTATTAGAATCTCATAAAGAGAACGGCAATTTTTTTCCCTTTTTCGGGGAATTTTCCCCTCATCCTATTGCCGGAATCTCATAAAGAGAACGGCAATCGATTTCTTCCCTTGAATGGTTTTCGCTGTCTTCGGCAGAATCTCATAAAGAGAACGGCAATTGGATCGATGCCCCACTGGGAATGTTCGGTGTAAGTTAAGCCCAAGAATCTCATAAAGAGAACGGCAATATTGCTCTGAATTTTACAAGCACTTCTGTCCAATGTTTGCCTAGAATCTCATAAAGAGAACGGCAATAGAATCTTTCCTCACATGCAATACACACCCATTCCCATATCCGAATCTCATAAAGAGAACGGCAATTTTACTTCAACTCTGTAATAACTACTCTCCGTTAAGAAGAATCTCATAAAGAGAACGGCAATATGTGTTTTACTACTTCTTGAGATGATTTTGCTCTTGCAGAATCTCATAAAGAGAACGGCAATACTACGAAGGAGGTAAGATACCACAC
>CAZFVO010000182.1:0-1504 GCA_964522325.1 uncultured archaeon
CTCTTGGGGAATTCTCTATGATTCCCCGCTACCTTTGAAAAGCTTTTCTACACCATCGGCTGGTCTTTCAACCCCCTCTTGGGGAATTCTCTATGATTCATAGGTGATGCGTATGGGTGAGCTACAGCCCGAAGACTTCTTTCAACCCCCTCTTGGGGAATTCTCTATGATTCTTTTTTGGTTTTGTGTATAACCAAAAACCAAAAAACTTGATACTTTCAACCCCCTCTTGGGGAATTCTCTATGATTCCTTCCTCATAGCGTTCCAAGTAAAAACAACCGGTGCAGCTTTCAACCCCCTCTTGGGGAATTCTCTATGATTCTCAGGGGGATATTAGAACTTGGAAGCTCATAGTTATGACTTTCAACCCCCTCTTGGGGAATTCTCTATGATTCCTCCTTAGCATTGTTAGGGATGATGTACTTGAGAACGAAGCTTTCAACCCCCTCTTGGGGAATTCTCTATGATTCTACTCTCTCTACCTTTTTATCTCCAAGCATCTCCCTACTTTCAACCCCCTCTTGGGGAATTCTCTATGATTCGCACAGAAGGTGATTGCTTCCTCAGCAATACTCGATGGTCTTTCAACCCCCTCTTGGGGAATTCTCTATGATTCTGCGAAAATTTGAGGCAGATAGCTAGGGATTGGGAAGCTTTCAACCCCCTCTTGGGGAATTCTCTATGATTCTAATCGCTGTTGATGTGAAGAACCCAACAAACAAATCGGCTTTCAACCCCCTCTTGGGGAATTCTCTATGATTCATGAGTGATGAAGAAAGGGAGCTGATTGTTGACGAAATCTCTTTCAACCCCCTCTTGGGGAATTCTCTATGATTCTCATGGGATGAGGGAGTTTCCCTATACGCTATGAGAGTACCTTTCAACCCCCTCTTGGGGAATTCTCTATGATTCACAGAGTTACTGAAGAACATATCTGAGACAGCTCTCCAAGCTTTCAACCCCCTCTTGGGGAATTCTCTATGATTCTACTCACTTACTTAGTAGAACAATAATCAGAAAAGATACTTTCAACCCCCTCTTGGGGAATTCTCTATGATTCCTAAGTAATATAACTATAGTAGCACCGAATAATGACTACTTTCAACCCCCTCTTGGGGAATTCTCTATGATTCATGGAATAACTATTGCTAGTGTAGACTTGCTAAAGCATAACTTTCAACCCCCTCTTGGGGAATTCTCTATGATTCTACATTATAATGATAATTGGACTGTTGCTCGGAGTAAATACTTTCAACCCCCTCTTGGGGAATTCTCTATGATTCGTAACTGCAGAAGAGGAAGAAAAGTTAGCTGAGATGTTACTTTCAACCCCCTCTTGGGGAATTCTCTATGATTCAACATCATTTAATTTTTTGGGTATAGGAACCATCCTTGCACTTTCAACCCCCTCTTGGGGAATTCTCTATGATTCACAGTTGTAACAATCTCTAAAACATTTAAAAATAACACTTTCAACCCCCTCTTGGGGAATTCTCTATGATT